>JAUNGS010000027.1 GCA_030524435.1 Eubacterium sp. | reverse complement strand
GCAAAAATGGTGCTGGAGATTACCTCCAACACCATTTTTGTCTACAGTTTGAAGCTCTCAGCCTTTGTCTGAGAGCTTTTTAATGGTGCATGCTAAAAGATAGGTCCGTTAAGCTTTAAGCCGCATTCCTCGTTTTCGCAGGTCCAGTCCTTGCCGACGCCGTCAACCTTGCCGCCGCAGGAGGGGCAAACACCCTCGCCGCCCTTGGGCCAGGTGAATTCCGTTAATTCCATGTCAACAAATTCTGTGGGGGCTTCGGCCTCCTGAATCTTGATAAACTTTAAGATAGGTTTCTTCCCTAACACTGCTAACATCTCCTTTTCGACTATTATAGCTATTATTTTATCACAGCGCCCCTGTGATAAAAAGATAAATTGTAACCGTCTTAATACACTTTTCCAGTTTTGGCGCCAAAAAGCCCCTCTCTGTTTCCAAAGAGGGGTATCACCGCAGGGCAGCGCTTCTATTCCGCTTCCTGAAATCTAATTTTTGCAAGCATCAGGCTTTTGGCCGCCGCCTCCATGGAAGCGATGGCTTCGTCGATTTCCTCGGCAACCTCGGGCCTTGAGACGCGCATTTTGTCGGACCACTCGCGGTAGCCCGCCACGTGCTCGCCGTTGTGATTGATCCAGTGAACGAGCAAAACCTTAAAGACCTCCCGGTCTCTTTCCTTTAATTCTGACATCTCACTCACCCAGCTTTAGTTCCCTTTTAATCAGCGCCACCGCCTCGCGAATCTGAAGCAGCAGCGGCTTTTCTTCCAGAGAGACAATATAATTGTTTTCAGGCAGAATCGGAATATAGATTTTGACGGCGTCGCTGGCGCCGATGGCCTCCACCATCCGGGAGGTCACCTCGCCCATCATCTCGTTGGGCATAGTCATGGCGATGGAGCCAATGATCACATCCGCCTTGCCCGCATTGACCACGATGGCATTTTCGCCGGTGGCACCCTTGTTGGCGCCTTTTTTCAGCATCGCCGCCGTGGCCAGGGCGTTGGTTCCCAGAGCGTACACCTCGATGTAGGAGGGAATTTCCTCCTTGAGGATGGATACAATGCGGGAGCCGATGCCTCCGCCCATTCCGTCGAGTACAACAATATTCATGGATCCTATACCGCTTTTTCCTCGATTAAGATTTTATGGCTCAAAAGCTTGACCTCCTTGAGGCTGCCGTTGACGATTCGGGTTCCTCCCAGCAGATCCGAGAGGGTCAGACTGCCGTCGGCGTTGGGGACAATGTCGATGACATAGTCCATAATCTTTTCTTCCTGACCTTCCTTGTTAATTAAATATGCAGATGATTCACACATGATAATGCTCCTTTCCTATTTGATCAGCGCTTTTTTGGCGCTCTGAAGATGCTCGTCGGCCTGGGCCATGAGGGCGATGGCTTCCTCGATGCCCTGGGCCACCTCAGCCTGACCGGCGTCCTTCATCTTATCAACCCAATTTTTGTACTCCTTGGCGTGCTCCTGGTTGTGGCTCACCCAATGATCCAAAAGCAGGTTCAAAATTTCCAGATCTCTGCCGCCCTCGGGGCTGTGAACATGATCGTGGTCATGGGTATGCTCGTGGTCGTGATCGTGGAGATGTGCGTGGGTATGGCCGTGTCCGCAATCGTGGTCGTGGTCATGCGCATGGCTGTGGGCATGGGTGTGCTCGTGGCTGTGCACCTCACCGCCTTCATGGCTGTGCTCATGATCGTGATTATGAATATGTTCGTGGGTATGTTCACTCATCCTGATTACCTCTTTTCTTAAATTGATTTTATTATACCCCTTTTTCTTAAATCAGGCCATAGGAGATTGCCTGAAAGAAAAAGAATTCTTTTCAAAAAAGAAAGCAGGACGAAACCGTCCTGCTTTCAAGCATTGTTTTTTTAATATTTTAATTTGAAAAGATTTCTCTAATCAAATTATACTACATAATCGGATCCATTTCCAGAGCAGGATGTCCCTTTTCTGTTAAGAATTCCAGAACGGCTTCGGAATCGACGGCGATGGTTTCATCACAGACCATGTCGGTGAAGTTTTCGATGCCGGTCATTTCCTGAACAGATTTGTTCAATCTTTCGGCAACGTCGTCCTTTAATTCCTTGGGCATCCATACGATTCTCGGGATACCGCCTTCGGCAGCCATGAATTTCTTGGAGCTGATGAAGTGACGGCCGTGGCCCATGAAGCCAGGTGTCTGAACCCCACCGCCGGTCATGGAGGCCAGCTCACCGAAGGTCATACCTGTCGGTGTCATACCGCCGAATTCACGGTTGACGATGACAACGCCGTTGGCTTCGGGCATGATACCACAGATACATTCGAAGCAGCCGCAGGAGGTCATCGGATCTTCTAAGATGGAGTAGAGGGTTACTCTTTCTACTGCACCCTGAGAGCACTTAGCAACAACGTCGTTGACTTCTTCCCAGGCACCCAGACGTTCGTCGATGACGCCGTTCTTTTCGATGGGCTGTGCAGGACCCGTGGGGTCAAGCTCCTTGGTAGCCTTGGAGTCTAACCAGGAAACGGCGCCGCAGAGACCCAGACGTTCCGGTGTAACAACGCAGACGTGGGACGGTGCGAAGGACTGGCACAGAGTACAGGTGTAGAATACGTCGACGCTTTCGTCGGTCAAGGAGTTCAGACGGTCATCTCGAACGTTGTAGATCGGTTTAACCATTTCTTCTTCCAGACGAACGACATCTTCTTCCTTGGTGTAGATGGTAACTTCAACCTTGTCGACAACCTTGCCGAATTCGTCTAACATCTTGGCGTAGACAACTTCACCGAAGTGACGCAGTCTGAAGCCTGCTTCGTAGGCTTCCTTGGTCAGACGGATCCAGGAGATGTTTCTCTGGCCAACGTGCATGGAGCCTTCGATGTAGTTTAAGAAGTAGTGCAGTCTTCTTTCCAGTACGGATTCAAAGTCGGACTGCATGGCCTTACCGGCAACCTTGATTTCCAGACCCAGGGGCAGACGGACAACGTCGGCGCCAGCGAACTGGGGATCGTCGATGTCGGGGCCCACAACGGTGATCTTGTGGTCTTCACAGTCGGCTAATTCTACGGTGTGAACCAATTCCCAAGCCTTGGTTCTGTTGCCGCCGAATTCGGCCTTCATGTTATCCTTACGTACACGTTCACCTTCGAAGGCGGAGGATACGGATACCGGACAGTCGATTTCGGTAACCTTGATCTTGATACCGCGGGCTTCCAGGGAAGTCGCATCGGTTTTGCTCAGGTCAGGCTGATTTAAGAGCAGGGTCGGTACTTCGTTGATATAGGTTTCGGTGATGGCCGGGAAGCCCATGTCGATGGCGCAGGCGCCAGCGGCGATGATCTTGTCGTCCCAATCGTCGAATACGTTGACGAAGGCCATGACACGGTCTCTGGTGTAGATTCTGTGTTTTTCCCATTCGCCGGCGGGTGTGTTGCCGAACATGATGGAGGCACGGACAGCGACGGATACAACATTGATGACGTCTTCGATTTCGTAGCCACAGGGGATAACACGCAGGTCAACGCCCATTTTGATCTTCTGATCTCTGGCCTGGTCGATACATTCGCCAACCAGGTAGGTCTGGAGACCCTTGTTCTGGTAGGACTTGATGGTCTTGGCCAGCTGTTCAGGATCTTTGTGCTTGCCGATGATAACGGCAACGCCGGGGATATCCTGGGTAACCAGGGCAACACCGAAGGAACGGACAACGGCATCGGTTAAGGCGCCGTCAACCCATTCCGGATGGGGATTGCCATTTAAGTATTTGCAGGCCTGGATGATTTCGCAGAGCATTGCAGAGGCAACGCCAGCTTCCAGAGCATCAGACAGCATGTTGGTGCGGTTGATGTGTTCCTTGGCCATTTCAATACCGCGTTCTAAATCGCCGACGGTCAGTAATTTTTCACCGGTGATGGCGTAGATCACCGCCAGGCCGTAGGCGGTATCGGGTAATTTCGCTTCAGCGTCTCTGCCCTTTTCTTCAATGGCTTTTGCTACTTCTTTTTCGGCACGTTCAAGATATTTAGCAGTACCACTGTAAATAATATCAAAAAGATTGTATGTTTTACGTTCCATTTGTTTTTCTTTCCTCCGTATTATATTTCAATATAAAACTTCAATGCGATGTATCAGGTGATGGGCTATTTTTGCTGGGCGACAATTTCTTCGATGCGCTCACCGATGACGGCAATATCCTTTTTCATTTGGGGATCGTCGTAGGGCGAGCGATTATTTCTGTCCGAAGCAGAGATTTCATCCCTGTAATTCATGAAGCCGATGATGTTTTCCTCGCCGATGCGCTCGTTGAGGAAATCCCGATCCTCGGGCTTGCGAATCTTATTGCCGATGGCGTAGACGTGGGTAACGCCAATGTCCAGGGCCAGCTTTTTAATGCGCTTGAAGGTCTGGATACTTCTGACGCCGGGCTCTACCACGACGATGAAGGCATCCACCGCCGAAGCGGTGCCTCTGCCAAGGTGCTCGATACCGGCCTCCATATCCATGATGACGATGTCCTTCTGATAGAGCACCAGATGGGTCGTCAGCATCTTAAGCAGCACGTGTTCCGGACAAACGCATCCGCCGCCGCCTGTATCCACAGTACCCATGGTCAAAAGCTTAACGCCGTTGAACTCCCTGCAGAATTTTTCAGGCAGGTCGGAAACCTCGGGGTTCATGGTAAACCAGGAGCCGTAGGTGCCCTGCTTGTGGTTTGTCCGCTCCTCCGCAAGCTCCTTCATCTCGGAGATGGGCACGATGCTGTCGATCATCTCTTCACTCATGCCCAGTCCCAGACCCAGATTTGCGTCGGGATCAGCATCGACGGCCAGTACGTTGAAACCTTTATCCGCATAGTAGCGGGCTAAACTCGCTGTGATCGTCGTTTTACCGACGCCGCCTTTTCCTGTCAATGCTATCTTCATTTTTTATCACCTGTCCAATCTTTAAAGTTAATTTAGATTCCTAATTTCTGACGTTTGTCTTCGATGTCTTCCATGATCAGCTCAGCAGCCTTAACGGGATCTTTTTCAAAGACATAACCGGCGCCAGTGTATTCCTTGACACCATCTGTCATTAATTTCATGAAATTCGGGCTGCCTTCAACGTAGGGCATAACACCGAGGTAGGTGTTCAGACCTGTAGCTACAACGTAGGAAGCGATGGCAACCGCTTTTTCTGACATGTATTCCGGCGCAGCGCCTACAACCGGCAGCTCGGAGATATCAACGCCTCTTTCATTGGCTACCAGAGTAACCAGGTGGAGGATACGGCTGATATCTACACAGGAACCCATGTGTAATACCGGAGGAATATTTGCTCTTTCACAGGCTTCCTTTAAGCCACGGCCGCAGAGTTCCTTGGCTTCCAGCTTCAGTAAGCCAGCCTTGGCAGCAGCCTGGGCGGCACAGCCTGTAACGACGCAGATAACGTCTCTTTTAATCAGTTCCTTCATCAGTGTGATGTGGGAGTAGTCGTGTTCAACCTTGGGGTTGTTACAGCCAACAACACCGGCAGCGCCTCTTAATACACCGGCCCAGATCAGGTCGCCTAAAGGCTTAACGGTACCGGTAACGTCGGTCTGAGAGTTGACAACACGGTCCAGAGCGCCGATGGTGGTTTCAACAGAGTAACCAACGATGGTTTCAGCCTTTAATTCAGGAATGCTGACCTTGGACTGATCTCTGTTCTTGAAGTTTTCAACGGCAGTTTTGATAACTTCCTTCGCACATTCCAGCGGTCTGTTTTCATCGAATTCGATGTACATGTCGCCGGCGATTTTCGCCTTGGGAGATGTGGAGATGAAGCGTGTGTGGTAGTTCTTGGCCAGAGACGGCAGTGCGGGGAAGATACACTGAACGTCGACGACGGCGACTTCGATGGCGCCGGTGATGATGGCCATTTCCTGCTGATAGAAGTTACCAGCGATTTTAATGCCGTGACGCATGGTCATTTCGTTACCGGTACAGCACATACCGACGACGTTGATGCCCTTGGCGCCCTGTTCCTTGGCCAGCTCGATGAGCTCGGGATCCTTGGAGGCTACGGCGATCATTTCAGCTAAGTTCGGATCGTGACCGTGGAGCATGATGTTGACCATGTCGCCATCGATAACGCCCAGGTTAGATTCGGAAGCTCTTTCGGTGGGTACACCGTACATGATATCGGAGAACTCAGTACCGATCATGGAGCCGCCCCAACCATCGGACATGGAGGTTCTTAAAGAACGTCTCATCAGGGATTCGGCGTCGCTGGCACAGCCCATGTGGGTGGAGTGCATTAATGTAACGACTTCCTGGTCGATGGCACGGGGTGCAATATTTTCTCTCGCCCATAATTCCTGACGAACCTGGGGCGCTCTCTTTAAGAAGTTCTGGGTGCCGAAGGGCTTGCCGAATTCCATCAAAGCCATTTCAGACAGCTCGTGGGCCAGGGCGTAGGTTTCCTTGGTATCGGCGTCTTCGATACCCCATTCAGCTGCAACCTTTCTCAGCTTGCCTTCTTCACGGATTTTGAAGGGGCCTTCAGCGGAGGAATTGTGCATGGCGTGAACGATATCGCGGGCGTGGTCAGAGTGGGCGGAGGTACCGGCACAGACCATTCTCGCAAAGTTTCTGGCGACGATGGTGTCTCTGTCGGCGCCGCAGATACCCTTCTGGGGACCTTTGTCCGCAGTCGGGCTGACGCGGCAGGGACCCATGACACAGATACGGCAGCAGATCCCTTTTTCACCAAAACCACACTGGGTTTTGAGGGCCTGTCTTCTGTCCCACATGGTTTCAGCGCCGTCTTTTTGAGCCTTTTCGACTAAAGCTTCAGCTATAACATCAAATTCTAACAATTCATTGCTCATCTTTATTTTACCTCTCTCAATAATTTGCGAATCTGCCCTCGGGTTTGTAAAATATTTTTCTTTACAAAAAATAAATATTACTGTACAATACTAAAGGAAGGCATGCTTCACATTTCATGTTCAACAGCTCCTAAAGTATGATCCGATCGTTTTGCTGGATGGATTTTACTTTAGGAGCTATTTTTTTATTCTCCGAGTAAATTCAATTAGAATTCCAATACAGAGTCAGCGTACAGGATATTGTTTTTGATAATATCACAGGCGGTGATGGTTTCCATTAAGCGCTTGTCACAGGGATTGATGATGGCGCTGGAGAGACCGCACTGCATTGCCATGGCACAGACTGCACTGTCTAACAGCGGACGAATGTGCTTCGGCGCACCGTTGGAGTTGTTGCTCAGACCACCGGTGGTCTTGAGACCCATGTCTGTGATCATTTTGATGGCTTCCAGAACGTCTTCCTGTTTGTCCTGCATACCCTTGACAACTAAGAACAGCGGGTCAAACCACATATCTTCAGCGTCCATGCCGTGTTCCATACCTCTTTCAAGAAGCTCGGAGCAGTACATGATACGTTCGTCGTTGTCGCCGGGAACCCCTTCTTTAGAACACAGACAGATACAAGCGGCATCGTTGGCAGCAGCCAGATCCAGGTAACCAATACGGTCGCCGGCATCGGCAGAGTTTACAATGGGCTTGCCCTTTTCACGGTTATAGACCTGGATACCAGCTTCGATGGCTTTCATGTTGGCTGTGTCCAGAGCCAGCGGTACATTGTCAAAGTTTTCCTGTAATAATTTAACACCCCACTGCATCAGCTCTTCACCGTCTTTTTCGGCGGGTCCGATATTCAAATCCAGATAGTCGGCGCCAGCGTCCAGCTGTTCCTTGGCTCTCTGAAGAATAGGTTCAGGATTACGTGCTGCAAAGGCTTCGCGCATTGCAGGAGAAATACAGTGAATTCTTTCCCCGATGACCACAAATTTTGACATAATTTTTCCCCTTTCGGATTTTAAAATTTTAATGGCCCTAATCCGGAAGCACCTCCCGGATTAGGGTTGATTGCTTTGATAAATTAATACCCTGTTACGCAGACAAGATTAGGCAATGCCCATCAGATCGCGCAGGAACTTGGGTAGCTGCATCGCTTCGGTCGGACCGACGATAACTTCCCAATCCGGCAGCGCTTCGGCAACGTCGCCCTGTAATACGGCAACCTTACCAGGCAGGATAAGCTTTCTGCATTTTGTCTTGTCGGCAATGCCGCTTTCCTTGATGAAGTCAGCGATGACGGAGGCGCCAAATTTACCGGCAGCCCAGGCTGTAAGTACGGAGTAACCGCCAGCGTCGGGAATGGCCAGGTAAGCGGGAACCTTGGAGCGTTCGATTTCACCGGAAACAACGAAGTAGGACAGCGCGAAGTCAACGGTAACCAGTACAGGTGCGTTGTCGTCAGCCTTGTTGAATTCGTAGATCTTCGGTTCAACACGCATCGGCTTCTGCGGGTCGGTGAAGATGTTCTGTCTTAAGCCGAACAGCGGCAGAGCCTGCTTGTAGTCCATATCGCTCATGACGATGATGGAGCCGTAGCGCATAACGAAGGCAGAGGCCAGAGCGACTTCCATCTGTTCGCAGCAGGCCAGCTTGTTGACGAAGGCAACAGAGGGATAACCGAAGGTTCTGTCGTCGCCCTTTAAGGTGTTGGTACGGATGGTAACCGCATTGTCGTAGGCTTCTTTGATGGAGGCTTCGCCGACATTCAGAACCAGGTTCTTGTAGCCAGCGCCTTCGATTTTTTCAACGAGATCGTGTAATTCTTCAATAGAGCCAGCAGATACGCCCAGAACAACGTCGGCAGCCTTGGCTGCTTCAACCATGGCGTCGGCATTGGCCGGTGTAGCGCCCATCAGGATACCCTTGGCAGCCTTGATGGCTTCGGCAGCTTCTTTAGCAACCTCTACATCTTCGACGACAGCCATGGGTACGCGGCCCAGCTCGATTACCTTGGCGATGAGGTCTAAGAATTTAGCCTTGTCGGAAGCGTAGCGAACGGAAGCCATTTCGGCGTACATCATTTCACCGATACGGTCGTACTTAACGTTTTCTAAGTGAGCGACCTTCTTGGCGATATCTTCATCGGAATCAGCGTCGGAGAACTCAACAGCAAAGAGCGGCTTGTTGACATAGGTTTTTTCGTGTCTGAATAAAACCGTTTCGCCGCCAATGGCGTGTTCTGTGTCGCCGGTACCGATTTTGAGGGTTTTCATCGGCGGCGCGGTGGCTTCGGATAACTGAGCCTTTGCATCGTCGGTGATATAGGGGCATTTATCGATTTCAGCAGCGCCAGCGGCCACCTTCATAGAGAATGCCATACAAGTAGGAAATCCACATTCCTTACAATTTTTCTTGGGAGTCAGTTTAAAAATATCTAAACCTTTTACTGCCATTTTATTACGCCTACCTTTCCTAACCTACTAACTCTTTGACAAAGTTTTTAATAACTTTAGCTGATTCCGGATGTCTTACGATGACAGCGTTGGAGCCGCCCACCAGGCAAGAGGCCGCAGTGGAAACTTCCATGGCGATACCGCGCTGTTCCTGATTGCCCCATTCCGGAGCTTCTTCTTCAGTGAAGACCGCTTCCTTGACACCCCAGGCTTCATCGCCGACGTTGGTGATGATGGGCATCTGAAGATCGGTGTCGTTCTGACCCAGAGCTGCAAGACGAATACGGTCCATGGTGGAGGCAACGTATTCAAAGCCGTAACCTACGGCAGCAGTTCCGACGTCCATGACGATCTTTCCACTGTCTACACCCAGTTGAGTTAACAGAATGTTCAGCTGTTTGGCAAGGTTGATATCAACGGCAGATTCACCGGAAACCTTCTGATTGTCAGCGTTGCCGGAAACACCGATTGATTTATAGTTATCTTCTACCGCTGAGAACAGAACGACATTTTTGCCGGTTAAGGCCTGAGAAACCTGAACCAGTAACTCCCCGTCCTTTTCAGCGTTTTTGCAGCCGCCGATAACCAATGGCACATCGATGGCAGCTTCAACCGCTTTAGCGATTTCAACACAATTTTCTACGGAATTGTTGGCGCCGTTGGGGTCTGCGCTGATCAGTCTCAGCATGATGAACTGTGCGTCTGTATTGTCCTGAACGTATTTAGCCCAGGCAGCCGGATCCTTGGCGACGTCGCCGTACAGATCAACCAGACATTTTTCCCATTCTTCGGGATAACAGTCCAGAATTTCAACGCCCACAGCCGGTGCGTTTCCTTCACCACTTAAAAATGGTAATCCTTTTTCTCCACCGAGGGCAATTGCTGCATCTCCAACACCAATCACACACTCATTGATCTTGCCACTAAACTTTTGTTCTGCTTTTTTGAATGGCATTTCCTCGTTACCTCCTAACTCGTTCTGTTAGTATTTTTATATATTTCAAAGGGCTGGATTCTGCACATGAAAAAATCCCGCCAACTTTAAAATTTCAATGTTAAAGTCCGTGTCCAAACTTGTATATATAAGTATACACCTATACTACTATTTTGTTATAAGTTTGTCAAACAAAATTCGTGTAAAAACAAAAATTTACTCTTAGTTTCTGTGGTTTTTAAATCCTTGTATTTTAGTCGGGTTAATTGTTTTCATATTTCGGCTGAAAACGTCAGTCTAGACTAACAATTTCAGCCGAAAATTCCTCTTTTTAAACCGCTGCTAAGACGTTTTCACTGTACTCAGCTGGCGGACGCCAGGGCCTTCAGCGCCGGGATAAAGATATCCCCCATGACAGCCAGATCCTCGGCGTCGAAGCCCGAGGTGATGTTCTTGTCGAAAAGAATCTGAGATTCCGGCGGGAACTCGTCGTCCCCCAGCCAGAGAATAACCGTCAGGTACATGTTGTCAATGAGCTCGAAGCGGTAGGAGATATCGCCGAAGCGCTGGGGCTCGGCGCCCAGCTTTTCCATGGCCCGCTTCAGCCCCTCGGGATTGAAGTTGAAGGTGAAGGCGAAGCGCTTGAGGCAGCGGCCCTCAAAGCTCTTAAAGTAGTGATTGCCCCCCTGGATATCCCTGTAGGCCACGGTGGTTCCCACAGGCGGCATGCCCTGGGCGTTTAAAAGATAGCGCAGAATCAGCACCATCGCCTTGTAATCGTCGATGGTCTCGCCGTCTCCGGAGAGCACCTCGCCCTCGGGGTAGGTCACCAGGAATTTTTTGCCCATAAGAGTCACCGTAAATCGCCCGGTCTCAGGGTCGTAGGGACAGGTGGTCTTTTTCTCTATATCCAGAGGATCCCTGTCCTTAATTAAGGCCTTGTAATGCTCGTAGGGCAGCTTGTCCTTCCGCTTTTCCTCGATGGCCGCTTCCATTTCTGATGTAATCATAGCTGTGTTGTCCTTTCCTATTGCGCAAGACTGGGGAACAGGCTTAAGTCCGTGTGGGGAATGAAGCAGGCCGAGATAAAGGCGTCCATATATCCCGGATCCACACTGAGCTCCACGTAGGTCATATTGCCCGCCAGCTCGGCGATTTTTGCCTTGCCCTCGTTGAGGGTTAAGGCCAGGTAGCAGCCCTGCATGGAGCTGTTGCCGATGTAATAGTATTTATCCACGGGGATATCCGGCAGCATGCCCAGAGCAATGGCGTTTTCAATGCCGATATTGCTGCCGATGCCTCCGGCCACATAGACGTTTTCCAGCACCTCCACGGGCATATCCATGCTCGTCAAAAGGGTCTGGATGGCCGAGAACACCGCCCCCTTGGCCTTGATGAAGCTGTCGATATCCACCTCGGTGATGTAGACATCCTGAGCGACGCCGTCCAGGGCCTTGTCGCAGAGGTAGTAGCGCCCGATATCGTACTCGTCGAAGCGCACCCGGGGATTGTCGATATCCTTGTTGATGCGTCCTCGGCCGTCGATGATGCCGGTTCTTTTCATCTCGCAGATCAAATCGATGATGCCCGAGCCGCAGACCCCCACGGGATCCTTGCCCCCGATGGTTTTGTAGACAGTCTTTAAGTCATCGTCGTTGATGGTGACCTCCTCGATGGCGCCGGGGATGGCTCTGGTGCCGCAGCTGATCTCGCCGCCCTCGAAGGCCGGCCCCGCCGAGCAGGCGCAGGTCATCATAAAATCCTTGTTGCCAAAGACGATCTCGCCGTTGGTCCCCAAATCCACCAGCATGGTGAACTCATCCTGGAGCCACACCGGCACGGCGAAGACCCCGGCGGTGATATCGCCGCCCACGTAGCTGGCCACCGAGGGCGCCAGGTAGACCCAGCCCTCGGGGTTGATTCTGATGCCCACCTCCGAGGCCTTGATCTCCTCGGGCTGATTGGCCCCGGGGATAAAGGGCTCCCGTCTCAAATAATCAGGGTTGATGCCCAACAGCAGGTGGGTCATGGTGGTGTTGCCCGCCAGACACATGGTGTAAATATCCTCGGTGGTGATGCCCTGGGCCTGGACCATCTGACCGATCAGGGGATTGATGGTTTCCTCGATGACGGCGTCCCTGAGCCGCTTGAGGCCGCCGGGCTTTTCCGTATGCACGATGCGGTTGATGACGTCGGCGCCGTATTTTGCCTGGGCATTCCCCAAAGAGGCCTTGGCCACGATCTCATAGCTCGTCATGTCCACCAGACAGGCCGACACCGAGGTGGTGCCGATGTCGATGGCAATGCCGTAGGGTACCCGAGCTTTTTCCGCCGCCGGACGCACATCAAGGATCTCCGCCCGGTCTTCACTGGTTTTGAGGTAGGTCACCTCCACCTTAAAGCCGTTTTCCCTGAAGGCGTCGGGGAGCTTTCTCAAAACGCCCAGACCGATATGAACCTTGGAAAAGCCGAGGTGCTGTCTGAAATAGCGCTTCAGCCGCTCCTCGTCGGCCAGGTTATCGTCGATGGAGGGCTCGGGCAGTGCGCAAATTTCCTGGCGCAGGCTGTCGGCCTCGGTCATGCCCAGGGACAGCATTTTTTTGCGCACGTAACGGATGTTTTTGCTTTCACCCTCGGAGAGGCCGGTGATCTGCATCTGATTCTGGAAGGCCGAGGCCGCATCGGGCACCGACACCGTCACATCCTCCACAATCACCGACTCACAGGCCAGCACCCAGCCTGCCTGCACATCCTCCTCGCTGAGGTGGGTCGTCATGGGTGATTTCACCCGTCCCGAGGTCACCCGAACCCGACATTTGCCGCAGGTGCCGTTGCCGTTGCAGGGCGAATCGATCATCACCCCGGCCTTTCGCGCCGCTTCCAGCAGCGTCTCCCCCTTGCCGATCTGCATTTCAACGGGCGCCTTTCCCTCGACGTTAAAAACGACTTTATACATATACTCCTCCTTGTTAACCTTTTCAAGAAATTGCTGATAAAAGAACAGATGACCTGTTCTTTTAATCTTCAATATGTCACATCATTGAAAATCTATTTTTCGGACCAGCGCAGGAACAGGGCTGAAATTTGTGCTTCCAGCCCTGCCAAAGCGCCTATTTGATTTCAAGCTTATCGATGATCTCCCGAACAGCCTTCCTCGCCGGTGAATCCTCGGGCAGGGTAACCAGCGGCTTGCCGTAAGCATCGTACTCAAAGACCTGCTGATCCATGGGGATGACGCCCAGAAGATCCAGGTTCTGCTTTTTAATCTCTTCCATGGTGCCCTCGTTGAGCTCGCCCTCGGGGGCGCGGTTGACGATGAGCTTCACCACGGGAATTTTCAGGTTTAATTCCTCAGCCAGATCCCTGATTCTGGCCACAGCCTGGATTCCTCGGCGGGAGCAGTCGCTGACCAGAAGCAAAATATCCATCCGTCCCATGGTGCCGCGGCTGATGTGTTCCATCCCCGCCTCATTGTCCATGACGACGTAGTTATAATTTTCAGACAGGCGGCCCACCTGGGTTTTCAAAAGGCCGTTGACGAAGCAGTAGCAGCCCTCGCCCTGGCTTCTGCCCATGACCAGAAGGTCGTAGCCCTTGCCCTCGGAGACGGCCTGATTCAGACGCAGGGTCAGGAAATCGCTCTTGGTCATTCCCGGCGGCAGGCTGTTGCCGTCCATCTCTGCGTGATTGACCTCCTCTTTGATATGACCGATGGTAAGCTCTACCTCTTCCCCGAGAACCTCGTTGAGATTGGCGTTGGAATCGGCATCTACCGCCAGAATCGGAGCCTTTCCCTGTTCCACCAGATAAGAAATCAACATGCCGGTGAAGGTGGTCTTTCCGACGCCGCCCTTGCCGGCCACTGCGATACTAAATGCCATTGTATTGCCTCCTTCAATGTCTTCAGACACTGTTATTTTTTTAACATATCAAGCGCTAACTTGTATATAGTGGTATAACATCTTCATAATAGCACATTCCCCACACTAAGACAATGTAATATTTTGTCGACTCCGCCAGAAGGTATTTAAGGTTTGCAGCCACTTTTGTTAAACCTTATTCACTCCCTGTTAAATCTCCGTAAACTCTATTGAATTCCGATTTTTCTGCGTTTAGAATACAGAACGTAATGCCTGTGCAAGCAATATCAAATTTTGGAAGGAGCCAAAATGCTAAGTTTAAGAAATATAAAAAAATCCTACGGCAATACAGAAATTTTAAAAGGCATCACCCTGGATATCAATACCGGGGAGATCGTGTCCATTCTCGGCCCCTCCGGCGGCGGCAAAACCACTCTGCTAAATGCCATTCTGGGCCTCGTGGATATCGATGAGGGGCAGCTGCTCTACAACGGCGCCGACATCACCCGGCTGCCCATGGAAAAGCGCGGCTTCAACATCGTCTTCCAGGATTACGCCCTTTTCCCCAACCTCAATGCCCGGGAAAACATCGTCTATGGCCTAAAAAACAGGCCCGGCATTTCCACCGATGAGGAGGTTATGGAAATGGTCGAGCTTTTGGATTTGAAGGATCATCTGGATAAGCCCATCGACCAGCTTTCCGGCGGTCAAAAACAAAGAGTTGCCCTGGCCAGAACCCTCGTCATGAAGCCCAGGGTGCTGCTTTTGGATGAACCTTTAAGCGCTCTGGACGGGGTGATTAAAGAATCCATCAAGAAACGAATCAAAACCATCGCCCGGGAATTCAATCTTACCACCATCATCGTCACCCACGACCCCGAGGAGGCCCTGACCCTGTCGGACCGGGTACTGATTTTAAAGGACGGTCGAATTTCTCAGTACGCCGAGCCCCAGAAAATCATCAAAGCTCCCGAAAACGCCTTTGTGCAGGAATTTATTCTGAATCAGCTTTTAATCAAGCGCAACAATATCTTTTCTCTGTTCGGAGACAGCTATGCAGAGGCTTTGTAATGCTATCCTCAAGCCTGGGAGAAAGTCTCGGGGCGCTTCCAAAGACACGCCTCTGGAGATCCGAGGCCTCTTTGCTTTCATCCTGCTGCTTTTTATTCTTTTTCTCATCGTTCCGCTGATTTTTTTATGCATCAAATCCTTCAGCGTCAATGGAGAATTTTCCCTGGCCAGCTACAGAGCCATCCTTGCCAGCAGCAGCTTTTTCACTGCTCTGGGAAACAGCTTTGTCGTTTCCGGCGTCAGTGCGCTTATCACAACCTGCACCGCCTTCGTTCTGGCCTACACCATCAACGGCACCAAGGGCCCTGCCTGGTTTAAAAAGGGCATAGCCTCGGCGGCAATGCTTCCCATGCTGCTCCCCACCATCACCTATGGCTTCGCCATCATCTATTCCTTTGGCAAGCAGGGACTGATCACCAGACTTTTGGGCTTTCAGCCCTTTGAAATCTACGGCTTTTCCGGTCTGGTAATGGGCTACGTCATCTATACGATTCCCATCGCCTTCATGCTCATCAACAATACTTATCAGTATATTGACAAGCAGTTCTCTGTGGTCTCCCGGGTGCTGGGGGACGGCCGGCTCAAAACCTTTATGTCCACCACCTTAAAACCCCTGTCCGCTACCCTGGGGGCAGCCTTCGTTCAGTCCTTTTTTCTGAGCTTCACCGACTTTGGGATTCCCGCCGCCGTCGGCGGCCAGTACAAGGTGGTGGCTACCCTGCTCTACAATCAGATGCTGGGGGCCATCCCCAATTTTAGCCGAGGCGCTGTGATCGCTGTCGTCATGATGCTTCCCTCCATTTTCAGCATTCTTCTGCTGTCCAGGCTGGAGCGCTGCAATTACCGCTTCAGCAAGATCTCAAAGGCAGCGCTGCCGAAAAACACCCCCCGGGATATCGGCTTCACCTTGCTTACGGCCCTGATTCTTTTGGGCATTCTCTCGATCTTTGCGGTTATCTTTATCGTTCCCTTCACAGAGAGCTGGCCCTATGCCCTGGGCTTTTCCCTGGACAATATCAAAGCCATCCTGAGGGATGATCAGCTGCTTCAGGTTTATAAAAACGCCCTGATCACCGCAGCGCTCACGGCGCTTTTGGGCACCCTGACGGCCTATGGCTGCGCCCTTGTCACCGCCCGCAGCAAAATGCCCAAAGGCTGCAAGTCCCTGATTGATGTGCTGGTTCAGATCACCAACACCGTCCCGGGCATGGTCATCGGCATTGCTTACCTGCTGGCCTTCTCCGGAACGCCCCTGCAGTGCAGCTTTGCCATTTTAGTGATCTGCAATATTGTTCACTATTTTTCGACCCCCTATCTGATGGTCAAAAACGCCCTGTCAAAAATGAATGCCTCCTGGGAGACAACCGGCCTGCTCATGGGAGACAGCTGGACTAAGACCATTTTCCGTGTCGTTGTACCCAACTCTATGCCCACAATTTTAGAGATGTTGTCCTACTATTTCGTCAACGCCATGGTCACCATTTCCGCGGTGATTTTCATCGTCGGCGCCAGAACCATGGTCATCACCACAAAAATCAAACAGCTGCAGCACTTTGGGGATTTTGAGCAGATCTTTGTGCTCTCGCTGATGATCCTCGCCACCAACATCGCTGCAAAGCTGATTCTTAGCTTTTTATCAAAAAAATTTAAAGGGAGGACGCCATGAGCTCTAAAAAACATATTCTCAGATTTCTGGCCCTTCTCCTCTGCGCCGCAGTCCTCATCCCAGGCCTTTCAGGCTGCACCCCAGAGGACGACCGGGTGATCATTTACTCCAACGCCGACGAAGAGGCCCTGACGGCCATTGAACACGCCCTGGATGCCGGCGGCTATCAGGGGCAGTACATTCTTCAAAGCTTTGCCACCTCAGAACTGGGCGGCCGCCTCATGGCTGAGGGCACAAAGCTAGAAGCCGACATCGTCACCATGAGCACCTACTACCTCGAGGCAGCCCAGCAGGAATCTGCCATGTTTTCAGATTTGACCCTGGCGTCTAAGCCCCTGGAGGACACCCCTGCCTTTGCCACCCCCATCACCGTCCAGGAGGCCGCCCTCATGGTCAACACCGAGGTTCTTGCCGCCGAAGGACTTGCCGCACCGGCTTCCATCGCCGATCTGGCCAAACCCGAATACGCCGGACTGATTTCGGTTCCTGATATCGAAGGCTCCTCCACGGGCTGGCTGCTGGTGCAGTCCATCCTCGGCGCCTACGGCGAAGATGAGGCCGCCGAGATTCTGACGGGCATTCTGAAAAACGCCGGCCCCCACCTGGAAAGCTCTGGGTCTGGTCCCTTTAAAAAGGTTAAGGCCGGGGAGGTTGCCGTGGCCTTCGGTCTGCGCCACCAGTCCATGGCCGCCCAAAAGGAAGGCCTGCCCATCGACACCGTTGATCCCGCCGAGGGCAACTACGCCCTGACAGAATCCCTGGCGGTGGTCGCCAAAGGGGACAATACCAATCCCAGGGCCGAAGACATGGCCGAGTGCATCCTGCAAAATGCCAGAGCCGAGCTCCTTGAAACCTATCCCCGTCCCCTCTACGCCGGCGAGGCGGCAGGCGCAGACGCCAGCAAGAATCCAAAGACCTATCCCGAGGCCTTAACCACCGATTTACTCCAGCAGCATCAGGAGTTTTTTGATCGCTGTGCCCAGGCCGCCAATCAATAAAACAAATCACAAAATACATAGTAAAGGAGAAAACGCTTCAAAATAAAGAAGCCTCTGTCACAATGAAAACTTATAAACTACTAACCCCCGGTCCCTTGACCACCACCGACACTGTAAAAAAAGAAATGCTCTTTGACCACTGCACCTGGGATGACGACTACAAGGCCATCACCCAGAAGATACGCAGCCAGCTCCTGGCGCTGGCCCATGTCTCCGATCCAGAATACACCGCCATCCTCATGCAGGGCAGCGGCACCTTCGGCGTCGAATCCGTTTTGTCCAGTGTTGTAGGTCCCAAGGACACCATTCTATTGATCACCAACGGCGCCTACGGCGAGCGCATGGTCGATATGGCAAAATACCATCACCTCAGCCATCTGGTCTACAGCGAGGCCTACAACCGGGTGCCCGAATCAAATAAGATACAGACCCTCTTGGAAGCCCACCCGGAAATCACCCATGTAGCCATGGTTCACTGCGAAACCACCACGGGTATTCTCAACGATATCGCCGCCGTGGGTAAACTTTGCCACGACTTTCAAAAAACCTACATCGTCGACGCCATGAGCAGCTTCGGCGGCATCGATATCTCCATGAAGGACAACCACATCGACTTCATGATCAGCAGCGCCAACAAATGCATCCAGGGCGTTCCCGGATTTTCCTTTATCCTGGCACGAACCGAAGCCCTTGTGGCCTCCCAGGGCAAGGCCCGCAGCCTTTCCTTGGATCTCTACGATCAGTGGCTGACCATGAACGTCGACGGCAAGTGGCGCTTTACCTCCCCCACCCATACTGTGCTGGCCTTTTCCAAGGCTCTGGATGAGCTTGAGGCCGAAGGCGGTGTAACCGCCAGAAACAAGCGCTACACCGACAACCGCCGCCTCCTCACAGAAAGGCTGGGCAGCCTGGGTGTCAAGGCCTACCTGCGCGAAGAGGATCGTTCCCCCATCATCACCACCTTCCTCTATCCTGAGGCAAATTTCGATTTTGCCGATATGTATCGCTTCATCAAAGATCGAGGGTACGCCATCTACCCCGGCAAGCTCACCGATGTCGACACCTTCCGCATCGGCAATATCGGAGAAATTTACGCCGATGACATCGAAAACCTGTATAATATTTTTAAAGACTATCTGGGTTAAATCCCGCAACCAAGGAGAAAATCATGAAAAAAATAGAAGCTGTTATCTTTGACTGGGCCGGCACCACCGTCGACTACGGCTGCTTTGCCCCGGTTCAGGCCTTTATGGATGTTTTTTGCGCCTTTGGCATTACACCGACCATCGAGGAAACCCGCAAGCCCATGGGCATGCTCAAACGCGACCACATCCGCACTATGCTAAGGATGCCCAGAATCAACACTTTATGGCAAGAAAAATACAGCCGTGACTTCACCGAGGCGGATATCGACGCCATGTACGCCCAATTTGAAGCCAAGCTTTTGGGGATTCTTGATCAATACGCCGATCCTAAACCCGGCGTACTGGAAACCGTCGCTGCCCTCCGAGAAATGGGCGTCAAAATCGGTTCCACCACCGGCTACACCGACACCATGATGGCCATCGTCTCCAAAACTGCTGCAGAAAAGGGCTACGCCCCAGACTGCTGGTTCAGTCCCGACGCCACAAATCACAAAGGCCGCCCCTATCCCTTTATGATTTTTAGGAATCTCGAGGCCCTGGAGGTCCAGTCTGTAAACCATGCGGTCAAGGTCGGCGACACCGTCTCCGATATTCTCGAAGGCAAAAACGCCGGCGTCATCACCGTCGGCGTCGTGGAGGGCAGCTCTGAGATGGCCCTGACCCACGATGAATACGAAGCCCTCTCTCCCAAAGAAAAATCCGCAGTCTCCTTCCGAACTGCCGAAACCTTCAGACAAGCCGGCGCTGATTACGTCATCGCAACCCTGGAGGAGCTCATCCCTCTGGTCAAGGCTCTGGACGAGGACTAATCCAATTTTAATCTCAAAAAATATACAAAAAGAAGCTGTCCTGTGAATGATTCTGTCGAAAGTTAAATCACAGGAACAGCTTCTTTTATTTTATCAATTTTTACAGCATGGAAATAAAGGACATCTGATTGGAGTCCGGCAGACTTTTGAGACAGCCAAAGGCATCCAGCTTTTCGATGTTGGACTTGTTGACCTTGGCCCGGGTCTGAAGATCCTCCTTGGAGATGAAGGGACGCTTCTGGGCTTCCTCGTAGATCTGCATGGCCGCCTTGTCCCCCAGGCCGTCGATGGTATTCAAAGGCGGCAGCAGGGCGTTGTCCACGATTCTGAACTCACTGTAGTGGGACTTATAAATATCTACGTTTTTAAATTCAAAGCCGCGGCAGTACATTTCCAGGGCCAGCTCCAGGGAGGTTAGAAGCAGCTGCTCCTTATTGCTGGCCTTGTTGCCCTGGGCTTTGATGGCGTTCATGGCCTGGATAACCACTGCCTTGCCGTTGGTCATCTTTTCCAAGTCAAATTCCTTGGCGCGGATGCTGAAATAGGTGGCGTAGTAGGCCAGGGGATAATAAACCTTGTAGTAGGCGATGCGGAAGGCCATCATGACGTAGGCCGCCGCATGGGCCTTGGGGAACATGTACTTGATCTTTTTACAGGAGTCTATGTACCATTCCGGAACCTTATTTTCCCGCATATAGGCCTCCTCCTCCTCGGTAAGACCCTTGCCCTTTCTGACGTGCTCCATGATGCTGAAGGATTCCTTGGGAGCGAGGCCCATGGAAATCAGGCCGATCATGATATCGTCTCGGGTACAGATAACCTCCTTGATGGTGGCCGTGTTTGAGCGCACCAGCTCCTGGGCGTTGTTGGTCCAGACGTCGGTACCGTGGGAGAGCCCAGAAATTCTGATCAAATCCGAGAAGGCCGAGGGCTTGGTGTCCATCACCATCTGGCGGACGAAGTTGGTGCCGAATTCCGGGATGCCGCAGGTGCCCAGGGGAATGGGGAAATCGTCATCCACAAAATTCAAAGCCTCCACCCCGGTGAACAGGCTGATGACCTTTGCGTCATCCAGGGGGATGGTCTGGGGATCCACCCCGGTGATATCCTTGAGCATCCTGAGCATGGTGGGATCATCGTGGCCCAGAATATCCAGCTTCAAAAGACGTCCGGAGATGGAGTGGTAATCAAAGTGGGTTGTCAGGGTGCCGCTTTCCTTGTCGTCGGCAGGATACTGGATGGGCGTGAAATCGTAGATATCCTTATCCTTGGGCACGACCATAACCCCGCCGGGATGCTGGCCCGTGGTGCGCTTGACCCCGGCGCAGCCCTGGATCACCCGATCCATTTCCGCCTGGGGCACGCTGACCCCGTTTTCCTCGAAATAGTTTTTAACGTAGCCGTAGGCCGTTTTATCCGCCAAGGTTGCAATGGTTCCTGCCCGGTAGACCTTACCCTTGCCAAAGAGCACCTCGGTGTAGTGATGGGCCTCGGGCTGATTTTCCCCGGAGAAGTTGAGGTCGATATCCGGCTCCTTGTCCCCCTCGAAGCCCAGGAAGGTTTCAAAGGGAATGTCGAAGCCGTCCTTGTTCATGGGATGACCGCACTCGGGACAATCGGCGTTGGGAAGGTCGGGCCCCACCCCCACCTTGGTGCTGTCGAAAAATTCGTAGTGCTTACACTTGGGACAGACGTAGTGGGGCGCCAGGGAGTTGACCTCGGTGATCCCGCAGAGCATGGCCACCAGCGATGAGCCGACGGACCCCCTGGAGCCCACCAGATAGCCGTCCTCCAAGGAGTGGTGCACCAGCTTCTGGGCAATGAGGTAGAGCACCGAATAGCCGTTGCCGATGATGGAATCCAGCTCCCTTTTGACCCGCTGCTCCACGATCTCCGGCAGAGGATCGCCGTACATCTCGTGGGCTTTCTTGTAGACCATCTCCCGGATCTCCTCGTCGGAGCCCTCGATGATGGGCGGGAAGGTGCCATCGGGGATGGGCTTGACGTCGTCGAACATGTCAGCGATTTTTCTGGGATTTTCCACGACGATCTCGTAGGCCGTCTCATCATCTAAGTATTTGAACTCATCCAGCATCTCCTGGGTGGAGCGGTAATACAAGGGCGGCTGCTGGGCGGCGTCCTTGTAGCCCTGGCCCGCCTGGAGAATTTCCCTGAAATAGGCGTCGTTTTTGTCCACAAAGTGGACGTCGCCGGTGGCCACCACCAGCTTGTTCTTTTCCCTGCCCAGCTCGATGATCCGTCTGTTGATGTCCTCCAGCTCTTCCATGGAGGAGACGGTGTCGTTTCTCAAAAGATAGCTGTTGTTGCCCAGGGGCTGGACCTCGAAATAGTCGTAGAAATCGGCGATGGCATCCAGCTTCGGCTTCGGCAGGTTTTTAAGCACCGCCCGGTACAGCTCCCCGGCCTCGCAGGCGCTGCCGATGATGAGATCCTCCCGGTGGGCCGCCAAAAGGGACTTGGGAATTCTCGGGCGCCTGTAAAAATAGTTGACGTGGGCCTCGGAGACCAGCTTGTAGAGCTCCTTGAGCCCCTTTTGATTCTTGGCGTAGATGATGATGTGGTAAGTGTCGGCGGATTTGATGATCTGGTCTCTGTCCATGAGACCGTTGAGGCCGGCACTTTCGGATACCCCCTGCTTCTCCGCCAGCTCCATCAGCTTGCCAAAGACCTTGGCCGAGCACACCGAGTCGTCCAGGGCCCTGTGATGGTGGCCCATGTCGATTTTAAAGTAGCTGGCCAGCTTCTTTAAATTGTGGCGGTTGATGCTTGGAATCAGGGTTCTGGCCATGGCCAGGGTGTCGATGTAGGTCACCCGGTTATTAAGGCCGTGGGCTTCATAGGCGATTTCCATAAAGCCCATGTCGAAGCGGGCATTGTGGGCCACCAGGATCCGGTCGCCGCAGAATTCCCAGAAGGCCTTGACGGCATCGGCCTCCTCCTCACCGGCCTCCACCATCTGATTGGTGATGCCCGTCAGGTTGGTGATGAAGGGTGACAGCTGTCTGTGGGGATTGACAATCTTGGAGAAGGTCTCCACGATGTGCTTGTTTTTGATGTGCACCGCCGCGATTTCGATGATTTTATCCCGCCCTGGAATAAGCCCCGTGGTTTCCAAATCGAAGAAGATAAACTCGCCGTCGAAGGGCTCGTTTTGTTCGCCGGTGACGATGGTCTCATCGTCGTTGACCAGATACCCCTCGACGCCGTAGAGCACCTTGATGCCGTATTTCTTACTCATGGCCATCATTTCAGGGTAGCCCTGGAGCACGCCGTGGTCGGTGATGCCGATGGCGTCGTGGCCAAAATCATTGGCCTGCTTCATGATCTTGGCAATCTTGCTGACGGCGTCCATGGAGGAGTACTGGCTGTGAAGATGGAGCTCCACCCGCTTGGTCTCAGCCGTATCCAAGCGCACCGGCGCCGTGGCCATCTCGATATTTTTGGGGGAAAGCACCTTTTCGTGGGCATACTCGTCGTAGTTGACATTGCCCTCCACCTTGAGCCAGCAGCCATCCTTGAGGTTGATCTTAAGCATCTCCACATTGTTTTGTCTGGCAAAAATCTTGGCCGAGATACTGCCGTGCTCATCGGTAATGCAAAAGGTGAACAGGGTTGTCTTTTCAGTGATTTCTCTGGAATCCACCGAGAACACCCGCCCCGCCACGACGATATTGGTGCTCTCCATCACGGCGCCGGCGCTGAAGTCCAGCTCCGCCATGGACTGGGCCGGCCGGCGGATCTTATCCCCCAGCATCACCTCCCCGGCTTTGAGGGGTCTGGCCTCGGGGGCCGGCTTTTTCTTGGATCTGAACCCTCCCTGGCCGCCGAAGCTCTTTCCGCCCTTGTTGGCACTGGGCTGGGGCGCTGAGGGCGCCGGGGTATCCTTGATCTCAGCCAGGCGTTTTTTCAATAATTCCTCTTTCTTTTTGGACAGATCGCTTAATTTCTGATCCGCCAGCTCCCTGAGCTGTTCAGCCCGGCGCCGTGGATTTTCACCCTCCTCCTTGGCATTGATGATGACGCTGAGGCTTCGGCTGAAGTCAAAGATCCCCGTCAGCTCCCGCTGGACAGAGATTTTGTCACACTCTGGAATTCTGGACTTAAACATGAAAACCAGCTCGCCGTTCTGACTGTCGATCTCCACCCGCTGGGGCTCCAGGGCATATTTTTCCATCAATTTTGACAAATCGTGCTGCTTATGAATAATAGGATTCACCAGAAAACCTCCATTACATTTCCTCGATCTCTGCCATCAGTGCGTCGATGATCTCATCCTCCGACACTGTCTTGAACACTTCTCCCTTTTTAAACAAAACGCCCTTGCCCTTGCCGCCGGCAACACCGATGTCCGCCTCTCTGCCCTCGCCGGGGCCGTTGACCACGCAGCCCATGACGGCCACCTTGATATTCTTTTTGACATCCCGCAGCCGGGCATTCATCTCCTCGGCAATGCCGATGAGGTCAATCTCCGTCCGGCCGCAGGTGGGACAGGACACCACCTCCACCATGCCTTCGTCCCCCGCGTACATATCGATGGACTTTAAAATATCCTTGGCCACGTAGACCTCGTCCACCGGATCCCCGGTGATGGAAACCCGGATGGTGTCGCCGATGCCCGACAAAAGCATATAGCCGATGCCGATGCCCGACTTCACCGAGGAGGTCCGAAGCACCCCGGCCTCGGTGATGCCCAGGTGGAGCGGGTAGTCGTGCTTTTTAGAGAACAGGCTGTAGGCGTCGATGGTAAAGCGCACGTCCGAGGCCTTCATGGAGACGACGATATCCTCAAAATTAAACTCCTCTAGATAGGCGATATGCTTTTCGGCACTCTCCACCATGGCCGCCGGCGTCGGACGGCCGTACTTTAAAAGCAGCTCCTTCTCCAGAGAGCCGGCGTTGACGCCGATGCGGATGGGAATTCCCGCATCCTTGGCCGCCGCCACCACCTCGCGGACCTTGTTTTTATCCCCGATATTCCCCGGATTAATCCGAAGCTTGTCCACCCCGCCCCGGATGGCCTCCAGGGCCAGAGTGTGATTAAAGTGAATGTCAGCCACCAAAGGGATAGAAATTCCCCGCTTGATTTCCCCGATGGCCTTGGCCGCCGCCATATCCGGCACCGCCACCCGAACGATATCGCAGCCCGCCAGCTCCAGTCTTTTGATCTGGGCCACGGTGGCCTGGGCATCCCTGGTATCTGTATTGGTCATAGACTGAATCAGCACTGGATTTCCCCCGCCGATGCGGCGGTCTCCAATGGTGACAACCCGCGTTTTTTTACGATTGATTTCCATAGTTAACCTCGATAATCTCTAAAATCTCCGGCACTGCCGGGACATAAAGGAAAAACCCCAAAGCCAATTTCTTTGGGGCAAGTCTGTTTTCTAGCCGATGATGCGCAGGACATCGTTCACCGCGATGACCACCGCCAAAAGCATCAGCGCCATAAAGCCAACGTAGTTGATCATATTCGCCTTCTTGGGATCCAAATCCCGGCGAACCAGCTTTTCGATGATGATGATAAAAATCTGACCGCCATCCAAAGCCGGCAGCGGCAGCAGGTTGATCACCCCAAGATTCACGGAGATCAGCGCCGTAAAGGTCATTAGAGTGACGGCGCCGTACTGGAAAAAGTCGTGGACCATGGACACCATGCCGATGGGCCCGGCCATCTCGTTCATGCCCACCTGTCCCGTAATCAGCATGTAAAGGCTTTGATAGATGGTGCCGGCAAAATTTACAGTGGTCACCGCCGCGCTGCCCAGAGCCTGCAGAGGATTGGCTCCCCGCAGGATAAAGATGACGATCAGCAGCACATAGGCAAAGAGGATATTCATGGCCGCCCCGGCCACCAAAATCACAAAGCGCTGCCCCTTGGTTTTGTTGGCAAAGCTTCTGGGATCCTCGGCGTCGGCTGTATTTTCAGTATCATCCTTGACTAAAGATTCCGGCTGGTCTGCCTTCGGCGCATCATCGTCGTCCTCTTGGGCGCCCTCGCCGCGCATTTTACAAAACCCGCCCAAGGGCAACGCTCTGATGGAAAACAGGGTTTCCCTGCCCTGTCTGGAAAACAGAGAAGGGCCCATGCCGATGGAAAACTCCTCCACGAACACACCCATTTTTTTCGCCGCGATATAATGGCCAAACTCGTGAACCACCACGAGAATCGACAAAATCAGCAGGGTCAGCAGAATCATCAAAAGATTAAATAACATTGTTTACCTCACGCCATGCCCAGGGCATAGTTTGTGAATACAAAAACCAATGGAATGATAAATAGAATGCTGTCGAAACGGTCCAGGATACCGCCGTGGCCCGGCAGACATTTGCCGAAATCCTTGATTCCCATTTTTCTCTTGATCATGGAGGCCATCAAATCGCCGCACTGGCCCGCCACAGAGCCCACAAAGCCGATGACGGCGTAGCTGTAAATGGGCAGGCTCTGGTGAAAGACCCCCGTCAGCAAAAGGCCATAAAGCGTGGTCAGCAGCGAGGCCGCCACCAAGCCGCCCACGGCGCCGGCGATGGTTTTCTTTGGGCTGATTTCCGGAGCCAGCTTTGTCTTACCAATAGCCATGCCCACAAAATAGGCCGCCGTATCCGTAGAAAAGGCGATGATGAAAACCATCCACAGATAGTAATTGCCATCGTGGAGATTTTCAAAAAGCATCAGGTGGCCAAAAAGCACCGGAATATAGACAAGACCAAAGAAGGTCAGAATTCCCCGAAAAACATCCTGCTTGCCGTGAATTCCCTGGATAATCTCGTAGCAGAACACTGCGATAAAGGCAAGCATCAGCATTGGCATTAAGGCGTAGTAATCCAGCTTCATGACCACGGTGATCAAAAGCCCCAAAATCTCAATAAATAAAATACTGATTTTTCGTTCCAGCTGTACGTTCATGGCGCCGGCGTATTCAAAAAGGCCCACAGCCGACAAAACGACACAGGCAGCGAATAAAAAGTAGCCGCCGGCGTAGAGCAGGCCAAACAGAATTGGCACCCCCACCACGGCTGTCAAAACACGTTTTTGCATCTCCTTGCCTCCATTCTAAACTGCACCAAAACGACGGTCTCTGTTTTGATAGGCCTCGATAATCCGGTACAGGGCGTCCTCGTCAAAATCCGGCCACCAAATATCGTCAAAGAAAAATTCTGCGTAGGCGTTCTGCCAGAGCATGAAATTGCTCAGGCGCTTTTCCCCGCCGGTTCTGATCATAATATCCGGATCCGGAATGTCTGCAGTATAAAGACGCTTAGAAATCATTTCCTCGTCCACATCCTCCGGCGCTATACCCTCGGCGACAATGGATTTCACCGCATGGACAATCTCGTCGCGGCCGCCGTAATTCAAGGCCACGTTTAGAATCAGGCCGTCGTTATCCTTCGTTAAATCCTCGGCCTCCGCCGCAGATTTTCTGACGGCCTCCGGCAGCCGAGATCTCTCCCCGATGATTCTGACCTGAACACGATTGGCGTGGAGCTCTGCAATCTCCTTCATAAAGTATTCCACGGCAATTTTCATCAGGCCGTCGACCTCCTCCTGACTCCGCTTCCAGTTCTCCGTGGAGAAAGCGTAAACCGTCAGAACCTCAATGCCAAGGTCCGACGCCGTGTGAACCACCTTGTGCAGCGCCTTCATGCCTGCATTGTGCCCGAAGAGCCGGGGCCGTTTCCGCTGCTTCGCCCATCGGCCATTGCCGTCCATGATGATGGCCACATGCTTCGGCATATTGTTCTGATCTATACGATAATCCTGTAATCCCATGTTCTACCTCGATCCTTAAAATATCTTTGTTTATTATAATCTATTTAAGGCTATTTGTAAATTAATGACAGCAAAGGCTAAAGAAGATGATTGCGTTTAATAACCATAAAAAAAGCCAGCACGAAACGCCCCGCACCGGCCTATACTCCTTTGATCTCCAAGCCTCTCCATCGATTCTTTTAGAAGCGACAGTCACCGCTGATTTTCGACAAGCCCTCCCGCCTGCATCATTATTTACAGTAATACAGCAAAATAAATCAAATTGCCATTTTTTTAACAAAACAGGCTTTACTTTTTCGTAAAACCATGCTATATTTAACCTATAATTCTCATTTTCACACATTTCCCAAAGGTCCCTGGCAGGTTGTCGGGGGCTTTTTGTTCTTTTAGAAGATTATGTTTATTGCGCACCATTTTGCGCACCATTGCCATCGACTAAATTGTACCGGCTTGCATCTCCATACAACTGCCGCACTGCGTCCATAACCGCACCCCAATTAAGATCAGAGGCATAGGAAAACTTTCTCTGGTACGCTGCCCACAGTTTCTGCATCACCAGACTATTTTCCAACTCATTAAAAACTTCGATGGCCTCAGGAAGATTGCGCTCGGTACCGCGCTTGTGTGCCGTCGCCAGCAAGGCATCACAAAGGACTTGTTGACTTAGCGTATCACCATAGAGCTGCAGCAGAATAGCAATGTCATAAAAGTCTCTCATACGAGTATTGGTTGTTGTACGGGTAATGATTGTCTCCAATTTCTCAGCCAGTACAGTTTCCAGGTTATATGCCAAGACATCAATGGAGCGATCCTCCAACATGAGTTTAAAACTGTACCGTATCGCTTTAGGGGTAATGACATCTCCGGTAGAAATGTCAACTTTCAATGGCGTCCTCACCCCATCAAAGAGTGTTGTCATCGTGACTCGGATACCAGGATATTCTGCTTCGTCCATAATTTCTGAGATACTTTTTACCTGAAAAAAGATGCCATCGTCGATAGGAACTGTGATAATCTCAGCCATCATTTTCTCAACATCCTTCTCATTGACCTTAGTCCCACTGACCGTTGCATCCAGGTCCATTGTAGAACGAGCATTCAAGCCAACCATCGCAGCCACCAACATCCCGCCCTTTAGGATAAATTTGTCCCGGTAGGTCGAGAGAGAAACGCGTTCCAGAAAACGCTCCATCATATAGCTGCGCATCAGCAGCTGTGTATCCGCAGCATTTTTCTTTGATAGATTGCGGATTAAATCTTTCAGCTGTCTGGCCGTCTTAATCATAACAATACCTCCAAATATTGGCGCAAGATTTTCTCAACCCGAAACCTTTTTGCGTACAGCATCAGTGTCCGCAGATCCTTGTCTTGTCGTCGGACATACGCCTTTAATGCCCCTTGAAATGTCTGCATCTCGATGTGTCTGCGGCTGCGCAGCACATCACAAATGGTTCTCTCCTTATCATAAACCGGCACGTTGTGGCCAAAGGGCGTCTGCCCGGTTGTCAGGCCAATTCCATGCAGCTCTGCTTTGATGGTAAAGACCTGGATCCCCTCATTCCTGAGCCTGGTGGGATTGTAACCTGTCTTGACTGTAACGGAATAGGCCAAGGGCTCCCGGTCGGTCAGGTCATGGAGAAATAACGCTGTTTCATGGGAAAAAATCACCTGCGGACAGCGCAGATGCAGCAGATACATGGCATCTACCCAGGCGTCTTTGGAAAGATAAATCCCATG
>JAUNGS010000026.1 GCA_030524435.1 Eubacterium sp. | reverse complement strand
TGTGGTGGCCTTCAACAGCAAGGACGAAGGCTGTAAGATCCGCTACGCGAAGCTGGCCAAAACCGCCGGCATCGCCAACCACACCGACGATACCCAGTGCGCCGTAGACAAGCTCATCGCCTTCATCGCCGACCTCAAGACCAAAATGCACATGCACTCCTCCATCATCGAGTGGGGCCTCGACCGCGCCGAGTTTGAGGCAGGCAAGCGCCAGCTGGCAGAAAATGCCCTGCTGGACACCTGTACCCAGAGCACCCCTAAAATGCCCACCGTCGACGAGGTACTGGACATTTTAACAGCCATTTCAAAATAGTTTACGCCATAAAAATCAAGGCTGAGATCCTTTCTCTGAGATCTCAGCCTTTTTTTATGTCTGACTTTGTCCAACCAAATCATCTCACAAAATTTGTCCACTGGGCCTCCTCCATCGCCGGCAGAGCCACGCCCTTTTCCCTGCCGGCCTCCAGGCATTTGAGCATCCAGGCCATGTTGTGCCCCAGGTTGCGCATGGTCTGAAGCCCCTCCAGATCCTGCTCAATTTCCTCGGGCTGGGTGCCGTGAACCATATTCCAATAGGTGGCAGATACCACCGGCATACAGGCGTCGGTGAAATACTTGTTGAGGACGTCGATGGACGCCGTCGTTCCCGCCCGCCGGGCCGTTACAATAGAAGCCCCGGGCTTAAAGCGAAAATGCTCGCCGCCGGCGTAAAACAGCCGGTCTAAAAGCGCCAGAAACTGGCCTGTGGGATGGGCGAAATACACGGGGGAGCCGAAGATAAAGCCGTCGGCCTCCTCGATTTTTTCCAGCCACTCATTGGCCACATCCTCGTGGACACAGCGGCCATTGCCGCCGTTGTGGCAATAATCGCAGCCCATACAGTCCCAGATTGCATTGTTGCCCATCTGTAAGATCTCCGTTTGAACGCCGTCCTGCGCCAGGGCCGCCGCCACCTCCGACAGCGCCCGATGAACACAGCCATTTTTTCTGGTACTTCCGTTGAATAATAAAACCTTCATTGTTACTCCTCCTTGAATCCTCAAGCCCTTAGGCCATCGCCTTTTCCCATTCTCTCAGGGTATTGACGCCCGTATCATCCCCAAGCTTATCCAAAAGCTCAACTTCCTCAGCTGTAAGGACAATCTGCGCCGCAGCGGCGGCTTCCTCCACCTGACGTACCTTGGTCACCCCGATGATTGGAAGGGTGCCCTTAGCGATGGCCCAGGCCGTCGCGATCTGGGCGGGGCTGGCCTTGTGCTTCTCTCCAATACGGTGCATCTCTGCCGTCAGCTTCTCAATCTTTTCCAGATAGGGATTATAGGCCTCTCCCCTGCCGGTGCCTTCGGGGAAGGGATGCACCGTGTTGAACCGTCCGGTCAGCGCCCCCTGCTCCAGCACCATATAGGCGTAGAAGGTAATATCATTTTCTTTGCAGTAGTCAAGGATCCCCGCCTTCTCAGAGGAACGGTGGAGCAGGCTGAAATGATTCTGCACCGCAGAAATTTTCAGTCCCTCCGCCGAAAGAATTTCATTGGCTCGTTTAATTTCCGCAAGGTTGTGGTTGGACACGCCGATGGTTTTGATCTGTCCGCTCTTTGCCAAGGGAATCAGCTTGGGGGTCCATTTTTCCACGTCAAAGGGGTTGTGAATCCAGTAGACGTCCATCACCTCCGCCTTTAACCGTTCCTTGCTGCCATCCAGCATTTCCTGCATGGCCTCCGGAGAATCGCTGGCAATCTGCGGGGTGAATTTCGTAGAGACGATCACCTCGTCCCGGCGGCCATCGATAAAGCTTCCAAGGATTCTCTCGGAGCTTCCCTCGCCGTAGACCGCCGCCGTATCCCAGAGCTTTAAGCCCAGGTCCAAAGCCTTGTCAAAGACCGGCTTTAATTCCTGTTCCTCCAGATGATTTCCAAAGACCTGATCGCCGCCGGCGGCTCCCGTCCCCCAGGACCAGGCCCCCAGGGCAATTTTTGGCATTTTAATATTATGATTCATTATTGCTATCCTCCAATAGTTTATTTATTGTTTTTCCAAGGTGTATACCAGATAATCTAAACAGTCAATTTCTTTTTGATGGGTATGTACCAACCCCAGTAAATACTGCTTATACTGGGCCAGCTCACGCATGAGGGCTTTTTTCTCATGGTTCTTCGCCAGTGTGACGCATTTTTTAATCATTTGCTGATCGCAGCCAGCATCCTTCAAATTCTGATAAAAAATTTGCCTGTGATCCGATGCCTCTGCCATAGCCTCACCTCCAGTGACATTTCAGAATGTCTTGTTGCTTGGATATTCGAATATCTTGCTGCTGGCATTATTTTAACGCCGTCGTCCAGAAATGTAAAATACTTAGTTTTTATTTCTAGTTATTATTGAAATGAATTTCTGATGGTGATATACTCAGAGTAAAATAAAAATTAGAAGGTGTTATTGATGGAAATTCGAGTGTTAAGGTATTTTCTTGAGGTCGCCCGGGAGGAAAACATCACCCGGGCCGCAGGCTACCTGCACGTCTCCCAGCCGACCCTGTCAAGACAGCTCAAGGATCTGGAGGCAGAGCTGGGAAAAAAGCTTTTTATCCGCAGCAATTACAGTGTCAAGCTCACCGAGGAGGGCATGCTGCTGAGAAAGCGGGCTGAGGATATTTTAGATATGGTGGATAAAACCACCCGGGAATTCAAGGCCCTGGACGAAATCAACGGCGGCGATATCTACATCGGCTGTGCCGAGTCCGAGGGCATCAAGTATTTTCTTGGGGCTGTCAAAAAGCTTCAGGCGGACTACCCCCGAATCCGCTGCCATTTTTACAGCAGCGGCACCGACGCCGTCGACGAACGCCTGGACCGGGGACTCCTCGACTTCGCCGTCATCGTTCAGCAGGTGAATCTGTCCAAATACAATTACCTTAAAATGCCCGCCAGCGACGTCTGGGGGGTGCTGATGAGAAAAGACAGCCCCCTGGCTAAAAAATCCTCTGTTCAGGTGGATGATCTTCTGGATTTGCCCCTGATCTGCTCCCGCCAGGGGCTGAAGGAGGAAATGCTGAAATGGTTTGGGGACAGCCTGCCAAAAATGAACATCGTGGCCACCTACGACCTCTTATTCAACGCCTCTGTCATGGTCAGAGAGGGCCTGGGCTACGCCCTGGGCTTTGACAAGCTGATTTATACCGGCGAAGACAGCGAGCTCTGCTTCAGGCCCCTTGAGCCGGCCCTGCAGTCTCCCATGTACATCATCTGGAAAAAGTACCAGGTGTTTTCACCGGTGGCGGCGCTGCTGCTGAAGGAGCTGAAACAAGCCTTGGCAGATCAGAAGGCATAAGACCTTATCCTTCTGATTTTTTCGCTCCTTTTATTCTGCATAGCTTTCTACGGTAATTTCCCCGGCGCCGTCGAGCTGTTCCAGGTATTCCATGCCCTGGGTAACCCTTCCCAGGGGCACCAGCTGAGGGGATTCTCTAAAATCGCTGTAGAAGAAGGCCAAATTCCCCCAGGGTATATAGTAGGTCAGATCTCCCGCCTGGGGCGTACAGCGCCTTGGCGCATCGCCGATATTCAGCGCCGAATCCAGATAGGAAATTTTTTCTGTACCGTTGAAATCTTCAAAGCTCAGCGTCAGGGGCAGCCGACTTAAGAGATCCTCTGCCGCTGCATTTTCCTCCAATTGTACCAATATTTCTCCGCCATCAAAGGCCATCCGTATCATTCTGCTGTCGCTCATCGGTGTTTCCTCCTCGCTGTTATTTTCTTCCTGAATCAAGTTTATATCCTGGGTCTCTTCCTGTTTTTTGCAGGCTGTCAGGGACAGGCTGATCACAAGGATCGCCGCCAATAAAAATATGGCTTTCTTCATATGCCTCTGCTCCTTTCCAAAATAAAAAGTGCTGCACTGTCTTCATCCCCTCGGAATATTTACAGTGTAGCACTTTTGCTTTCATTCGGTCTAATACCTGTTTTCTCTATTCAGAAATGCTTTTTAAGTATTGTCTCAGGGCTTCGAGAAAGCACTCCGCTGCCCTGGACAAATTTCGCTCCTTTTTCCACACGACGACAGCCCCGGTTTCTACCCTTGGGGATAGGGGAATAAATTTTAAATGCTCATAGATATTCCCCAGGGGAAAACAGAGGGCAGCCCCCACGCCGTTTTCCACCATCACCGCTGCATTGTTGACGAGATTGTAGGTGCCTGCAATTTGAAGCTGACCGCCGACTTCACCAAACCAGCCCTCGAGCTCATTTTTTACCGAGGGACGACCGGCCACCAGCAGCGGCACCCCCGCCAAATCCTCGGGGACAATCTCTGTTTTTTGTGCCAAAGGGGAATCCTCCCTTAAAAGCACACCCCACCGCTCCTTATAGGGCAGACGGATAAAGTGGTACCGTGAGATATCCACGGGCTCCGTCAGAAGTCCGATATCAATCAGTCCCCGATCCAGACGCTCCTTCACGTCGTCGGCATTGGCAGTATAAAAATCAAATTGCACCTGGGGATGCGCCGCCCTAAAATCAGCCACCAGCCTGGCCAAAAGGTGCATATTTTTGGTCTCTCCGCTGCCCAGGACGATCTCACCGGAGAGCCCCTCCTCGTATTTTGCGGCAAACTCCCGGGTCGTTCTGTCCGTCAAGGCAACGATATCCTGGGCGCGCTTTTTCAACAGCATGCCGTCCTCGGTCAAATTAATTTTGTGATTGCTTCTGTGAAACAGCTTGACCCCCAGCTCCTCCTCCAGCTGCATCAGCTGTCTGGAGAGGGTCGGCTGAGTGATATGTAAAAGCTCCGCAGCCTTTGTAATATTTTCCTCCCGGGCCACCGTCAGAAAATAGCGCAATACTCGTATCTCCATAGTTCACCAGCTTTCTGTTTGATATGCTGATTATAGCAGAGATGCTTTGCTAAAGCACCTAAAATCGCTTCTCTTTGCTCCCAAAAAATAAAAATACCCCCTTGCCTATCCTAGGGCAAAAGGGTATCGAGCCTTCAGTTTTCAACCGCCCAGCTATTTCAGCTTTTCATAATCTTCATCGCTGACGGGCTCCAGCCACTCGTTGGACGCCCCCTCGGCGGGCACCTCGATGGCCAGATGCTGGAACCAGCTGTCCTTGGCGGCGCCGTGCCAGTGCTTAACCTCCGGCGGAATATTAACCACATCTCCGACCTTGAGCTCCTGGGCTTCTTCTCCCCAGGCCTGGTAGTAGCCTCTGCCGCCGGTGACCAGAAGAATCTGGCCGCCCTTGTGGTGGACATGCCAATTGTTGCGGCAGCCCGGCTCAAAGGTCACGTTTCCCACGGGCACTCTGTCGGTGGTGAGCATGCTCAAATAGCTCTGACCCACAAAATATTTGGCAAAGGCTGTATTTTCCTTGCCCATATCAAAGACGGCGCCGCCGCCCAGCTCCTTTTTAATGGCTTCTTTATCCATGATTGACCTCCGTATCACTGTGTTTTTCTTAGACTATGATACCCCGGAGGATGACCTGTGTCCAATACTCTGTTGACATGGGTTGTTATGCTGAAAGAGAATGGATTATTTCCCTAATTCATCTGTCTGCTCTGAAACAATTTTGTTTAGAAGCATTTTTAGACTCTCGATAGCTTCAGAGTAACTAATACCTGCGGCATAAAGAAACTTTTTCCGATACAATTCCCAGAGGGTACGCATCCGTTGATCTGTTTCGATTGCAGTAACTATCGTTGGACTTTCATCTTTGAGTTTTTCTGTGCCTCTTTTACTGCAAGTCGCTTTAAACGCTTGTGTTAAAATATCTTCTTTAATTTCCTTCTCATAAATCATTAGCAGAGTCCGAATATCATAGAAATCCCTCATACGGGTATTGAGAATACCTCTGGCCAGAACCGTCTGGAGTTTTTCTGCCAAAATAGTCTCAAGATTGTATGTCCATAATTGGATTGAGCGATCCTCCAACAACAATTTATACTGATACTCGATTGCCTGTGGTGTAATAACATCTCCTGTGGAAATGTCAATTTTCATAGGAGTGATCAGCTTTTCCATTTTTGCATTTATCATAAAGCGGACACCTGGATATTCCATTTCGTCCATAATAGTGGTTGATTCTTTGATTTCAAATGTAATGCCATCATTCAGATCTATATTTTTAATCTCTTCGAAAATTCGTTTCGCATCTTCATGCGAAAGATTATGATCTCTAACAGTCGTATCTATGTCCATAGTAGAACGAAACGCAACTCCTACCATTGCTGTAACAAGCACTCCGCCCTTTATAATAAAATTATCCCTGTATTCTGAACAGGCAATACGCTCTAAAAAACGTTCCATCATATAAAGTCGCATCAAGCTTCTTGCATCAGCATGATTCTGCTTTGCTACATTTTTAATTCTGCCTTTGATCTGTTCTGGTGTAAGCTTCATTTATAACAACACCTCCATATATCTGCGAATCACATTTGAAACCCGAAACAGCTTCGCATATTTCATAAGTTTATTTAAATCTTTATCTTTCCTCACAACATAAGCTTTAAGGACTGCATTAAACTCCTGTATTTCGATAGCGCTTCTGCTTCGGATCAGATCGCAGATTGTTCGCTCCAAATCATACATTGGAATTTTATTGCCACAGTTGTCCTCCACAACTGTTTTGCCTACATCCAGCAGTTCTTTTTTGACCGTGTATACTTTGCAGGTTCCCTCAGCAGTTAAACGCCGGAAATTGTAACCGCTGTAAATTGTCATAGTATGAATTACAGGCTCTCTTTCCGATAATCCGTAATAATAAAACGCCTCATCATGGGAAAATACTGCCTGGGGACAACGTTTATGAAGGAGATAGAGTTCGTCAATCCATGCATCTTTGGCCATATAAACACCACGCCCTACCTGCTCCAGCTCATTCTCATGTATAAATTTGTAGAACTTAAACTTCGAAATGCCGGCTTGTTCCGCCGCCTCGCGTGTAAGATACTCTTGCTCTGCAGCCAATTTTTTCATTTCATTCATAACAACCACCATCCATTCATGCTTATATTATATACAAAACACGCACAATCATCAAACAGAATTTAGACAAATACGCTTATATTGTAATCCAAATAAGCATTTTTGTCCTATTCATCATCCCAGATTAAATAAAAAAGACTGATCCCAGAGCCACCTCCAGCTCCATGACCAGCCTTTTCACCGCCTATTGTATTCTCTCTATTTTTATTTACAGGGCACCCATCATTCGCACGTCCTGTACCCTATTCCGCTGCTTTTTATCCCCGCGGTGTCTCCTTCTCTGCTTCCTCCTTCTCCAACAGGGCGAGGAAAAGGGATACCGCGGGGTTCGTGTTGTCTGGATTCGTCACGCAGACGTAGGAATCCTCGTTCTCTGCTTCAAAGCGGAGGGTGTGATAACGCTGGCTGTCCAGCAGCACTGGATCGTAGGGATTGGAGATGGTGAGGCCATTGTCAGACAGCACTTTAAAATAAGCGTTCTCTGAGGACGGCACTTCAACCTGCCGTACATCGTCCAGGCAGAAACGGTTCTTGAATACCTTGTCCACCTGGTAGCCGTTGGGAGCTGTTAAAAAGAAGGTCTCCCCGCAGAGATCATCGTATTCCAGGATCTCTTTTTTCGCCAGCCTGTGGTTTGTCGACATGACAATGAGGGTTTCTATCTTGCCGAGATTTCGCACGGTAAAGCCCATCTCATCCCAGTGGGGAAAGGCCAGGCCAATGGCGATGTCGATGCTCCCATCCCTGAGTCCCTTAATCTGATCCCAGGAAAACATTTTATTGCTGCGGATTTGTAATGTGGGACACATTTCCCGCAGCTTGTGGAGCATCGGAAAGAACCTGTACTCCGCAAAATACCCCGCCTGGAAGGAGAGGGACAGCACCCCCTCCTTTCCCTCGGCGACCGTTCCTGCCTTCTCCAGGGTCGTGTTGATCTGTGCAATCGCCGCCTTCATCCCCTCGTATAAGATCTGTCCCGGCTCCGTCAGGCGCAGGGGCTTGCTGCTGCGATTGAAGAGGTCATATCCCAATTCCTCCTCCAGCATCTGTATCTGCCGGCTGATGGTCGGCTGTGAGGTATAAGCTTTCCTGGCGGCCTGGGTAAAGCTGCCGGTTTCCACAACACAAATGAAATATTGAAGCTGTAAAAGCGTCATTGTAAACTCCTTTTCTATGATCCTTGTCAAAGCACGACTCTTTTTATGTTCCTATTTCCCTATTAGTATAGCTATTTTTTTCGTTTCGCCAAGTCCTTTTTTTCGGCGGCTCTTCTGTCCGCCTCCCCTGCATTATCCATACAGATGCGGTAATCCTGGGTTTCCCCAAAGAACTTCTTGGTCACAGCTGCGGCTCTCCGAAATAGCTTTGCCCCTTCCCCGTCTTCCCCTCGACGGCACAGATACTTCGCCTTGATATTCAGCACCGCTCCCAAATGCGATCCCTCTCCGGCGGCCTCGTAGAGGGCGATGGCCTCGTCAACCGCCGCCTCCCCCGCCGCGTACTGTCCCAGCGCATCGCAGGCAATCCCCATGCTTCCCAGGGTGATGGCCCGCTCCTGGTCCACCTGATCAAGGTCCTTAAGCACGGCCAGGGCCTTCTCTCCTTCCCCGAGGGCCGCCGCGTAGTCCCGCTCTGCCAGCCTCAGAGACGCCCGGTTATTGTACAGGCTTGCCAGGGCATAGCGGCTGCCCTGGGCTTTATCCGACAAGATCTCCTCGCATTCTGCAAAAAGCGTCTCTGCCGCGTCGAATTTCGACATTTTCTGATAAGCTGTGGCCTCATTGAGGAGCACAATGGCATATTGTTCTGTGCCTCCAAAACCGATCTCACGCATCTTTTCCTTCATGTGCTCTGCGATACGCACCGACTCTGAAAGCCGGTCGACACCTCGGTACAGGCTCATCAGCTCATTATCCACTGTAAGGCTGTTTTTTATATCCTCAACGCCAAGCCTTTTTTTCTGTTCCAATAAATAGGCTTTAACCCGATCGAAGCTTCGGCTTTTATAGACGGCATCCAGTTCTCTGTAGAATTGCTGTCGTTCAAACATGTCCTTTCTCCCCTATTCTATTCTTTACACATAGTCGCCAGCTGACGGGTAGCCATAGGCCCGTGCAGTTGCGTCATCAATCTCCATCACCAGGTTGCACCCGGCTTCCCGCGCTTTTTCACAGTCCTGAAGCAGCTTTTTAAGGGTCGCCTCGGAATAGGTGTACAGCTCTCCCCGAAGATAGGTCTCCAGGGAGGTCTTTTCCTCTGTGTCCTGAACCGTGTACAGGGGTCTCCCCTGACCTCGAAAATGCGGATGCGCCAGCTGGCTCTCCTCTGCCCACTTTAGATACTGCCTAAGGTATTGTTCTGCCAACCTCTGTTTCTCTTTTCCCACCTCTGGAAGGAATCGCCGGATGCCTTCATAGCCTTCTGGATAAGTGGAAGCCATCATATACCCATATTTATCCGCCAGGGGATTGCGTCCCTTGGCCACTGCATCCTCGAGATCCTGTCTCCAGGATGCCAAGCTTTCTGTGCTCCACACCTGAAACTGGGCGCTTCGCATTATAAAAAAGGTATCTCTCCGATCCTGGCACGCCGCCCGGGTGCCTTCATTGCGCACCTTCTGAAACAAAGTGTATTCCTTCTCGCAGATTTCCTGAATCAATGCTTTTCTCATCTTACTGCCTCCAGCTGCTTTAATTTTCATCAGCCCTTTATCCAAACATCACCGGCAGCGCACGGATCGCCGGATCCTTGATCTGGGCTGTCATCTCCTCCGTGTGCGCCAGCAAATAGGGGTCGGTTCCACTGCACAGCTTCTGTCTGCGAAGCGCCTTAAGAATCATTGTGCACAGCACCTCGATATGTTCACTGCATGCCTTTGGCGCATTAATCCCCGCACGGACAATTGCGTTAAATTCCTCCCAGGCGCCTGGAACAGAGGAAATCCCATATAGTCCGCGATGGGACCACTTGTAGTAGGGCATGTAGGTTCTGTTTAAAAGATAGACCAGCTCCATGCTGTGCTTCAGAAATTCCCCCAGGGCCATGGTGGCCGCCGTCTGCTCCCCTCGCCTTAAGCACCTTTCAAAATTGTATTGACCCGCCTGGGCGGCCAGGGCAGCCTTGGCCACAATCTTTTTAATGCGCACGTCCTCGGGATAATACCCAAGGAGCCGTTTTCTGACTGCGGTAAATTCTCCTGCCGCATCCCAGAACACCGCCCCGTTGGTGCAGGTTGCAAGGTGCTCCTGGGGAAGCTTGATCCATTCCTGCCACGTCCCTGGCCCCGCAGCCTTCCCCGTGTATTTCTGGTAGAATTCCGAGATTTTCAATACCCCCGATCTCCCGGCGGCTTCCTTCGTCTGAAGGCTGCTAAAATGCCTGTCACAGCTTTCTTTTGTTTTCTCAAGAACACTGCGAAGCGCCTCGCCGTACTGCTCTTCGCCTTCCTCTGTAAGCCACAGACAGACCCGGGGGCCGAAATCGTGGTCTTGGGATATCTCATCGTCGAAGCCGAAGCACTCCGAGCCCTCCCCCACAAGGCCCGCCGCAAGGAAAGAAAGGGCCTTGGGGCAGCTTCTTTTGATCTCAGGCGCTACCATTTCCAGATAATAGGTTTCGCTTAGCTTTAATCCATTCATTTCAAAAAAATATGACCGGATCTTCGATACACCATCGATTCTCCGGTCATATTCAAAGGCCTCCTAGCTTACTTATTTAAAAAGTAATTGCTTTCGCCGTAGAGCTTTGCAGGATTGAAGCCGATTCCCAGCTCCTTGTACATGTATTCCACGGATTCACGCAGACCCTTGAGCTCCAGCTCGCGGCCTTCCTCAATGGAGTATCCAGACAGGGGCAGCTCAATTTCCAGGTCAATGGTATCAAGGCCCTCCGGCGCTTCCTCCCTCAGAATATCCATGATCGCCCGGCAGTCGACATTGCCGGCGCCGATGGCTGTTCCCAGGGAGTGGGTGCCGTCGGGATCTGCAAATACACGGTTGTCACAGAAATGTACGCAGTAGCTGTAGGGTGCCAGCTTGCGGACACAGTCTGCGATGCCTTCCATCACCATCAGGGAATTGATGGTGTCGCAGCAGGCGCCGATCAGCGGATGGTTCAGCTTTTCCACCAGCCAGATGACTTCGTCTGCGAAAAGGTCACAGTGGTTTTCAATGGCAATCTTCATGCCGTATTTCTCGATCAGTGGAATATTTTCCTCGAAAGCTTTGTAAATTTCCACCAGCTGTGCCATCACAGAGGGCGCCAGGCAGGAGTGGGAGGATTTTTCCGGATGCTCGACATCGGTGCTGTACTTCACGAGATTACAGCCCAGCTTATGGGCGATGTGCAGAGAATCCTCCACACTGCAGTTGACCCGGGGATCCGAGGGTGCATTGAAGGACACGTTCAGCTCCAGCTCGATGCCTGCATCCTCTGCAATCTTGCGGCATTCCGCCAGATGGGCGTCGGAGGTGTCGTTCTGGATATCCACCAGGGTGATGTGCAGCACGTCAAGGCCTACCTCAACGGCAATGTTCACCAGATCCTTGAAGGTCGCCACCTGCTCAAAAGCATGGTGTTCGCCGTACTCCTGGAAGCCCCAGCTTTCGCCGAAGCCGGAAAGGTGCAGGGTGTAGCTGTGCATCCCGAGTTTAAACTTTCTGTCGTGGTTCTTAATCATGGTTTTTATCTCCTTTTAATAATTATTGATTTCCCAATTCCCGGCAGCGTTCTACCGAAACCTTTACAAATTCTTCATACATGGCGTCAAAGCCCATGGATTCAATTTTTTCTAAAGCGGTGACTGTCGCTCCGCCTGGCAGTCTTAAGGCTGTCTCCAGATCCTCAAGGCTGATGTCCGAAGAGAGGATCATCTCTGCGCTTCCCTTCATGGTCTGGGCGAATAGACGGATGGCCGTCTCCGGATTTAATCCGTATTTTGCCGCTTCCTTGACCATCAGGTTGGAAATGTGGTAGAAAAATCCGGGGGAAGAGCCGTTGAAGGGCAGAATCTCTGCCATCATGCCGTCGGGAATTTCCTCCACAAGACCGCAGGCCCTCAGGATTTCCGTCACCTGATCGACGTCCTCGTCGGTGCAATTGGCACCGCGGGATACGGCAAAAGCCCCTGCGCCGACCTGGGAGCTCATGTTAGGCATACAGATGACCACCTTGCAGTCTTCTCCGAGATGCTCGGTGTACCAGTCCTGCTCTACCCCTGTGACCACCGTCAGCATCAGCTGTCCCGGTCTGTAGCAGGCCTTCAGCTCGTCGATGATAAGCCCCACAACCTTGGGCGTCACGCCGAGCACCAGCATTTCCGAATTGTCCACCAAGTCCTTCATATTGTCGAAGGTCGCATAGCCCCTGGCCGCATAATCCTCCCGTACCGACGCGTTAATATCGTAGATACCGATCTCTGACGGATTGTAATCTGCCTTCAGCTCTGCACCTCTGTGCATTGCACGAATAATGTTTCCTGCTGCAATAAATCCATAGCGTAGCATGTTGTTGCCACCTTCCTTTTCTTTATTTATATTAAAGGGGATACTGCAATCCCCTCGGTTGATTTTCCAAGGCCTACAATAGCGTCTTTACGTATTGTCCTGCCACCTCTGCACAATGCTGCATGTACTCCTCTGTGGGCACGTCGATATGGGGAAGCTGGTAGGTCATGCCAAGCTTCCTATAGGTATCCGTTCCCAGCCGGTGATAAGGCAGCAGCTGCAGATGGTCCACCGCCGGAAGCTCGGCCAGAAATTGACCGAGGGCGGTCAGCTCCTCCCTGGAATCATTGACCCCCGGAATCAGGGGGCGGCGAATAATCAGCCGCGTTCTCCCTGGATTCCCTCCGGCCTTTTTCAGATTTTCAAGGATGACTGCATTGTCCACGCCGGTGTACCTCCGGTGGTTCTCCCGATCCATCAGCTTCAGATCTACAAATGCAGTATCCGTACAGCGCAGAATGGCTGCAATCTTCTCCCAACTCCCGTAGAATGAGGTCTCGATACAGGTATCGATGCCTTCCCAGCAGGCGCGGCCCACAAGGTATTGCACGAACTTTGCCTGCGTCAGGATTTCTCCCCCTGACACGGTCATCCCACCGCCGGAATGAAAATAGAATGGAATATCCTTGCGCACCTCCACCATGACGTCCTCCGCGGTCATCTCCCGGCCATAGGTCATCGTCTGATCCGGAGTTGTCTGGATCTCCTTCTTATGGCTTTCCGGGGTGGAGCACCACTGACAGCGCAGGGGACACCCCTTCATGAACACCACCGTCCGCAGTCCGTCACCGTCGAAAATAGAGCTTTTCTCAATGCGAAGAATGACTCCTCGAAGATCCATGCATTCATAATCCTGATAGCTCATGGCCCTTTAACTCCAGCTGCTGATCTCCGTGCGCTGAATGATGTCGTCCTGAATGTCCTTGCCAAGCTCCACAAAGAATGCACTGTACCCTGCAACGCGAACCAGAAGGTCCTTGTGATCCTCCGGATGCTTTTGGGCGTTCAGAAGCACCTCTGGGTTGACGATATTGTACTGGGTGTGGTAGATATCCAGGGTACACTGAGCCTTGAGCATGACCATCATATTGTTCAGCCCGCGCTCGCCTTCCAAAAGCTTCGGATCGATTTTCAGATTCATCTGGGTGCCCTGGGTGAATCTTGCGTGGGGCAGGTTGCTGATGGATTTTAAGAGGGCCGTCGCACCGTTGATGTCGGTGCCGCCGGTCGCCCCAATGCCGTCTGCCAGCGGTGTCCAAGCCTTTCGTCCCGAGGGCAGGGCACCGACGCTCTGGCCGATGGGCACGTTCCCGGATACCGGCAGCATACCCGCCGTCAGCTTGCCAAAGGGAGAATCGTACTTCTCAATCTGATCCACCAGGTAATTGTAAATCTCACCGACGCAGAAATCTGCCTTGGGATCGTCGTTGCCGTATTTCGGCGCCTCCATGCACATTTTATGAATTTCTTCGTAGCCCTCGAAATTGGCGTCCAGGGCCTTGCACAATTCATCCATGGAGACCTTCTTTTCGTCGTAGACCAGATATTTAATGTCTGCCACGGAGTTGATGATATCCGCCTGTCCGATGATGTTAATGCCGTTGCCTACATTGAATTCTGCGCCGCCGTTGGCATAGTCCTTCCCCACAGCCATACAGTTCGGATAGGTCAGGGACAGCGCCGGCACCGGACGGTAATGCTCGCTTAAGTAATCCAGGTAGGAATTCATTGTCGCCATCGTGTGCACAAAGTAGTCGATCTGCTTCTTGATCGCTGCCATGAAGTCCTCAAAGGTTTTAAAATCTCGGGGATCCCCGGTCTGAATGGAAACCTGCTCCCCTGTTTTTCTGCTTTTGCCATTGTTCATGACCATATCCACGACGCCGCCCATGCTGATCTCACCGATGTCCGTATAGGACTTCAGGCGGCCCTCCAGGTTTGTCTCGACACAGCCGCAGGGTGTCCAGTCCCAGGCCTGGGACATGGGAATGCCCTTGTTGAGCAGCATCTTTATCCCTGCGTCATCGTGGTAGATCGCCGGCATGGTGCGTCCCATTCGGATACACTCCGCCGCCTTTCTGAGGAAGGAATCTGGATTCTTGGAAATGCTGTAGCGAACGGTCATATTGGGCTCCTTCAGCGCCGTATCCTCCGTTGCCTGGATGGTCATGTAGGACAAGGCGTTGACCGCATCGTTGCCGTATTTATCAATACCTCCGGCGCAGACCTGAACGGTCATATTGTAGCCCGCAGAGAAGGCAGCGCTCTCCCCATCCTGGAAGAGTCCCATCTCCGCAATCTTAATCCAGAAGCAGTCCATCAGCTCCTGAGCCTCGTCCGGCGTCAGGATCCCCGCTTCGATATCCCTTTCGTAATATTCGATCAGGTACTGGTCCATACGGCCCAGGTTGTAGGAGGAGGCATTCTGTTCCATGAAGATACAGAATTCATAGGTCAGCATACTCTGGAGTGCTTCGTAGAAGCTTCTGGGCGGGTTCGCCGGAACGTGGCGGTTGACCTCCGCAATCTTAAGGAGCTCCTGCTTACGCGTCTCATCCTGCTCCTCTGCCGCCATCTGCTCTGCCAGCGCTGCATGGCGCTCGGCCAGGGCCACAATCCCCTCGGCGGAGATGATCAAGGATTTATAGAAAATGATCTTTTCTAATGCATCCTCGCCATCCGCATCGTCCAGGGCTGCAAGCTTTTCCTCTGCTTCCTTCTTGATGCCGTTGATCCCCTTTGAGAGCAGTGTTCTCCAGCCCGGTGTGTTCTCACCGTAACCCCGGACGAACTTCTTATCGACATACAGCATACCGCCGTCGCGCATTCTTCTTACATCGTCGGGCATCATCGCATTCCAGCGATCCAGCATACATTTGCCTCTCCAGTAGGGCGCCACTTCTTCCATGAACAGCTTCTTGTTCTCTTCGGAGAGATAGAAGGGGTCGTATTTACGGGTACTGATGGTGTCCAATTCCTTCTCGATGACCGAGCAGGCGGAATCAGGATTCAAAATCCCGGCCCGGGGCTTAAAGGCCACACCGCCGACCAGAAGCTCGTGATCCTGGATAAAGATCGGCTTGTTCTCATAGACTGTCTTCATCGCCGTCGCCTTCTGGATCTGCCAGGGCTTCCCTTCCGTCGCCTTAAATCCCTGGGTGACGTAATAGGCATCCAGGATATCCATCTCCACACGATGGGATATGTAGTTCTCTCTCAACGCACGAATTCTCTTCATATAATCCTTTGACATGATACATTTCTCCTTTTGCTTTTATTTAATTGACAGCCGCTTCTTTTTGGCTCTCATCGTCTGCCTGTTCTGTTTTATCCTTCATTAAAGCTGTCTCCGGCGCATACAGCTGGCAGACAACGCCGCCCACCAAAAGAATCGCCAGACATACTCCCAGGGTTCCGTAAACGCCGACGCTTTCCACCAGCATCGGAAGCAGGAAGGTTCCCGCCGCCGCCCCGATTCGGCTGAAGGCGATGACGATCCCGACGCCGGTTCCCCGCACCCGCGTGTCAAAGAGCTCCGGCGGATAGGGATTTTCTATGACCACCGCAATGGACATCGTCAATGCGTACACACAGAAGGAAATGATGGTGATAAACATCGGTCCGCTCTGCCCTGCAATCATCACCCCCAGCGCGATGGCCGAGACGTAAAAGGTGGAGCAGAGAAACTGTCTTCTGGAAATCTGGTTGCAGAGCCAGGTGCCGAGAAAGGCCCCTGCCATACAGAAGACGTCGTACAAGATGCTGGAGGCATTGGCGCTGCCCATGTTGAGCTGGGCCACCAGAATGGGCAGGAAGATGCCAACGCCGAAGTAGGGAAATACCTGACAGGCGTAGAAAACGCCGCCCACCAGAGTACTCCTGCGGTACTTCGGCCCAAAGAGCTCTCCGACGGACACCTTTTCCTTCGCGTCTGCCTTTTCCTCCATCACCACGCCGTAGGCATCCCCAAGCTTTTCTTCAATCAGCTGGTTGGCCTCAGCCTGTTTTCCGGCCGCCGCAAGCCACGTCGGTGACTCCGGCATCCCCATCACAAGCCTCGCCGCTGCGGCGATGATCCCCGGCACCGCGGAGGTTGCAAAGATGATGTGGTAATCTGCGGACAGATTTCCCATCACAAGCCCGGCGAAAAAGGATGCCACATAGCCAAAGGTCCAGAAAATGATGAACCGACTTAAAAATACCGGCCCCTTCTCCTTAGAAAACCACTCGGAAATGATGGTGCTTCCCACCGTGTAATCCACTGCAATACACAGACCAATCAAGACGCGAAGAATCATCAGGACCTCTACGCTGGATACAAACAGCTGCAGAACGGAAAACACTGTGAACAATGCCATATCGAGCATCATCAGCTTTTTTCTTCCGATCTTGTCTGCGATGTTGCCCACCGCAAGACTTCCCGCAAGTCCGATGAGCGTCCCTGCGCCCAGCAGACCTACCCAGAAGGTACTCAAACCCAGTTCACCTTGGGCCTGCGTCACTGCAGTCCCCGCAATTCCCAGAGCATATCCACATGCAATCTCCCCCAGCACTGTACAGATATACAAGGCCTTGTGGCATCTGCCGAGGGGGGCATCTTTGTAATTCATTTTCATGCGCCTCTTGCTCCTCCTTTCAAGAACTTAATTTTGTTAAAATAATAACACTATCCTTCTCCAAAGAAAAATATCCAGAACAAATACTGGTATTTAGAAAATGAATAGTAAAAGATTGCTCGATGTTTTTCCATAAAAAAAAGCCATAAGATTCTATCGCTAAAATCTTATGGCTTTTTTTTGCTTTATTTTTTTGTTTTTTTCATTGCTGTTTTTTCTTGACACTCTACTGCTTTTCAGCGCCATTATGCCTGCAGCGCCGGGGATGGCCCCGGCGTGATGCCCTGCTGCCCTGCATTTTTTTAAGAGAAAATCCCCCTAAATTTCCTTGATCTTTCTGGCCGGCACGCCGCCCACCACCGTTCTCTCGGGGACGTCCTTGGTCACCACGGCGCCGGCGGCTACGATGGCCCCGTCCCCGATGGTGACCCCGGCGGTGACCACCGCCCCGGCCCCAATCCAGACATGCTTGCCAATATGAATGGGTCCCGGCAGCAAATCGAAGCGGTGCTCGGGATCCTGCTCATGGTTCAAAGTTGCCAGGGTGACGCAGTGGCCGATGAGGGCGCCGTCGCCGATGTAAATCCCTCCCTGGTCCTGGAAATGACAGCAGGTGTTGATAAATACGTTTTTGCCCAGGTGAATATTTTTGCCGCAGTCCGTGTAAAAGGGCGGAAACAGGCCAAAGCCCTCATCCACCGGCTGACCGATCAGCTCTGAAAACAGGGCTCTGATTTCCTCGGGGGTGTGGTAATCCCGATTAAGCTTGGTGGTGATCTTCATGGCCTCCTGGCTCAGCTGACTCATCACCCGATGGGCCTCGGAGCCCCCGACGGTCCTTTTCCCCGCGTTCATCATCTCAATAAATTCCTTGGTATCCATGGCTTGCCTCCTATTTTTTTAAAATTTTCACTGTCAAAAATCTTTCCTGCTATTAGTATAAGGCCGCCAAGATCAAATAGCAAATACCTATTTTTAATTGTTATTGATAATTAAAACCTATGGATACTAGACCCCGCCAAAGGAAAATTCCCCATAAAAATAGCTTCAGAAACATTTTTCTGAAGCTAACATACTGCTTTATCTTTCATCTGCATCCTTCAAAAATTCTTTGAGGCAGACGATAAATTTCGTCACCGCCGGGCCAAAGGGCTGCTGTCTCTTCCAGGCCAAAACACTGGTGGCCGACATTTCCGGAGACAGGGGCCTATAGGTGATTTTACTTTGATCCCAAAAAGGCACTGCCCCCTCGATGGTCAGGGCGCAGCCCAGCCCCTGGTGGACCATCACCGCGCCGTTGGTGGTGAGGTTATTGGTAAAACGAATTTTTAAATCCCGGGGACTGCCACCGAACCAATTCAGCACCTCATTTTGAACACTGGGACGTCTGGGTATAATCAGCGGCTGATCCACCAGATCCCCGGGAGTGATGACTTCCTTCTGGGCCAGGGGATCGTCGGGCCGCATCAGTGCCACCCAACGCTCCTGCATATTCAAACGGATAAAGCCGTATTTTTCAATATCAATGGGCTCCATCAACAGGCCAATGTCCAAAACACCCCGGTCAATCTGTTCCTTGACCTCGTCGGCGGTGGCGGTGTAGAGATCGAAATTCACCCGGGGATATTTCTCTACAAAGGCCTCGATGATCTCCGCCAGCAGGGTCACCGACATAAGCTCGCCGCAGCCAATGGCAATGGTGCCTTCCACCAGCTCATCCTGCCGCCTGAGCTCCTTCTCCGTTTTATCCACCAGGGAGACGATCTCCTCAGCCCGGCGCTTGAGTAAAATCCCCTCGTCGGTGAGGGTTACCTTCCTGGCCCCTCGCTCCAAAAGCTTGGCGCCCACCGACTCCTCCAGCTGAGCCAGCTGGCGGCTTAAGGTCGGCTGGGTGATGTGCAAAAGCTCGGCGGCTCTGGTGATGCTCTCCTCCCGGGCCACGGCTAAAAAGTAACGCAAAATTCGGATCTCCATCTCCTGCCCTCCCAGATATTTTTTTCATTGTAGCAGAAGTTTTCCCAAAAATCAACGCAGCTAAATGACCCGAAAGGTCTTCCATCTCCCACCCTTAAAGCGGCCCCAAAAAATAATCCCCCTGATCAGCCAGTCCAGACACATGGCCAGGGCAATGCCGATGACACCCAGGTTGAGGACAATGCCGAAGATCACCGACAGCACCAGCCGTACCCCAAGGGTTGTCACCAGAGAGATCACCATGGTAAAGATCACGTCCCCGGCGGCTCTGAGCCCCTTGCCCAAAGGATCGGCAAAGGGAAAGATAAAGGCGCTGGCCGCATTGTGAATCAGAACCAGAAAAATCACCAGACTTCTGGTTTCTTGGGACACCGCATAGACATTGACCACCAGGGGCGTCACCGCAAAGATCACCACATTCCACAGGGTGGACAGCAGCAGGGTCAGCTTCATCAGCCGCTTAAAATAAAACTCGGCCTGCCGCGTGTCTCCGGCGCCCATGCACTGGCCAATGACGGTGATGAACACCGGCCCCATGGCGACGCTCACCAAGGAGGCGATGCTCCAGATACTCTGGGCAATGCCGTTGGCCGCAATCTGATAGGTGCCAAAGAGGGCCACCACGCTGCTCAGGGCCACCTTGACAAATTGAAAAATGCCGCTTTCCAGACCATTGGGGACGGCGATTTTCAGCATTTTTGACAGAAGCTCTCCGTTCCAGGTGAAAATCTGACCCAGCCGATAGCGTACACCCTCGTGGTCTCTGAAGCAAAGCCAGGTGATGACCACCGCCGAAAAGGCCCTGGAAATCAGCGAAGGGTAGGCAACCCCCGCCACCCCGGCGTGAAAGTAAAAGACCCCCAGCAAATTCCCCGCCACGTTGATGACGTTGGCTGCGATGGAGATATTCATGGTGGTCCCCGTTTTTCCGACGCTTCTGTACAAAGCCGCCCCGGCATTATAGATGGCCAAGGCCGGGAAGGAGTACACGGAAATGCGCAGATAGGTCAGGCAGGCCGCCATGACGTCGGCTTCGACCTGGCCGAAAAGCAGCCCCATCAGCTGGGTTTTGCCCAGAAGAATGGGCACCGAAAGCACAACAGAAAATACCACCGAGAACATCAAAAGCTGGCTTACCGACTGGGAGGCCCTGTCAAAATCTTTGCGGCCAATGTATTGACTGACCACCACCGCACCGCCGGAGGCCAGGGCCGTAAACAGGTAGATTAAAATGGTGTTAAAGGCGTTGACCAGAGAGACCCCGGATACCGCCGCCTCTCCGGCGTAGCTGACCACAATGGTGTCCGACAGGCCAACCAGCACCAGCAAAAACTGCTCTGCCAAAAGGGGCAGGGCCATATTGCGGAGCTGTCGGCTGGAAAACAAGGTATTGTCAGGCATAAATTTCACTTCCTTTATCTATCAGAGATTTTTACATTTTAAAGCGATCAGGCCGCAGGGCATCATCTCTGCCGCACTGCCCTATTATTTTAAATCACCCTCGGAAGAAATGTAAAATACTTGTATTTTATAGGGCATTATGCTTTAAAGGTATGCGGTAACGGCAAGCTGCCCCCGAAAAAATTTCAGGACAAATAAAAAACAGCCCTGGGCTTCCCTTTAAATGCGTTAAAGGAAGCTGGACTGCTCGGTTATTTGCCTTCACAGGGCTTTAGCAAAATATCGAGGTTTTCCCCAATTCTCTGCTCTGGAAAGTTAAGGAGGGGTGCCGAGAGGTGCATGCTGTTTAAGACCAGGGCCAGATGCCTGGCGTAGGCGGCGGGATTTGCGATGTCAAACTCTTTTCTGCGGTTGCCGTACTCGATGATCTCCCTGAGCATCTCGGCAATGCCGTCAAATTGCCATTGAAAGATCAGCCTGTCCTCGGGATTTTCCAAAAAGAATTCGTAGGCGGCGCTGAACAGGGTTGGCTCGGCGCCGGTCATCTCCTCCTTCTGGGTTTTGATGTACGCCTGCAAAATATCCCGGGCCGACAGATTCTCCCAGAGGGCGACCTCCATTTTCTCCAGCTCGTCCCGGGCATCCCGCTGAAACAGAGCCAGAAAAATGTCCTTGGTGGAGCTGAAATAGCGGTACAGCCCGCCCCGGCTGATGCCGCAGGCCTCCACAATATCCTTCATGGTGACCCTGGCAAAGCCCCGGGCGATAAAGACCTCCTTGGACTTATCCAATATATAATTTTTCTTTAATTGTGATTTTGAACCCGTCATGACGCCTCCAAAGTGACACTTGTGTCACTTTTATTCGTCGTTTATTATAGCTTTAATTAAAATCACTGTCAATTTTTTTACCAAAAGCTTCTGTAATTTACCCTCATTCCAAAGCCTTTAAAAATAAAAAGGATGGCCCAAAGACCACCCTTTGAAAAAAACTATTCTGTTTTATCCTCGTCCACCAACGCCTTGAGGCTGGTGGCCAGGCCTGCCAAGCCCTGGATCTGGGAGGGCACAATAATCTTTGTGGCCTTGCCGTCGGCAGCCCTTTCAAAGGCTTCCAGACCCTTGAGGGCCACAACCTGCTCGCTGGGGGCAGCGGCGTTGACCATTTTAATCCCCTCGGCCGTCGCCTGCTGTACCTTGAGGATGGCCTCGGCTTCCCCTTCAGCCCTTCGAATCTGGGCCTCCTTGTCGGCCTCAGCCTGGAGAATGGCGGCTTCCTTTTCCGCCTGGGCCTGGAGGATCATGGCCTCCTTTTCACCCTCAGCCACGAGAACGGCGCTTTTCTTTTCACCCTCGGCCTGGAGGATCTTTTCACGGCGCTCCCGCTCCGCCTTCATCTGGCGTTCCATGGCGTTCTGAATTTCTGTAGGCGGCATGATGTTCTTCAATTCTACGCGGTTGATTTTGATCCCCCAGGGATCGGTGGCCTCGTCGAGGATGATCCGCATTTTGGAATTGATGGTATCCCTGGAGGTCAGGGTCTGATCCAGCTCCAAGTCCCCGATGATATTACGCAGGGTGGTGGCCGTCAGATTCTCAATGGCCTTCATGGGATGATCGACCCCGTACATGTAAAACTTGGGGTCGGTGACCTGCATGTAGATGACGGTGTCGATCTGCATAGTGACATTGTCCTTGGTGATCACCGGCTGGGGCGGGAAATCCGCCACGCTCTCCTTGAGGCTGATGCGCTTGGAAATCCGGTCGATGATGGGAATGGCAATGTGGAATCCGGTCTGCCAGGTGGTTCTGTAGGTCCCAAGCCGCTCGATGACATAGGCGTGGGCCTGGGGAACGATGCGGGTGTTCAGGATGAACAGCACCACGATGATAACGAGTAAAATCCCTAAAAATACAAACATAGGTAACCTCCTTTAATGCTTTTCGCAGACGATGGCCTTGACGCCCTCGATGTGATCTACGATGACCTCCTGCCCCTCGGGCAGTACGGCGTCGCCGTCCATTCGCCGGGCTGACCACAGCTTTCCGGCCACAGAGATGGCGCCAGTTCCCTTGATATTGTCGATGGGCTCTGTCACCAGGGCACACTTACCCAGGATGCTGTCGGCATTGGTGGCCTGTACCCCCGGCTGCAGTTTTTTAAACAGCGGTCTTGCCACCAGCAGCATTGCCACGGAAACCACGACAAAGATGACAGCCTGAAGCCACAGCGGGCCGTTCAACAGCGCACAGGCCAGAGCGGCGCCGGAGCCAAAGCAAAACCACAGAGACACCATGGCCCCGGCGGTGAGGATTTCTGCCACAAAAAAGATAATCAGCAGCGCAATCCAAATCGTCACCATATTAACACCTTCCATAATCCCACCTCCTTTATCAGGTATAGCTTCATTATAGCGCATTTACCATAAAAAAGACAGCGGTATTGAAAAACTTTACATTTTTTTAATCTCGGTCCCAGGATCAAAATAGTACTCCACCAGCAGCGCCGCCAGAACCAAGGCGTTGCTGTCCGCCTTGGGATCGCTGCCGAGGCAGTCATCAATTTTTTTCTTTCTGAAAATCACTGTATTTCTGTGGACGTAAAGCTCCTGGGCCGCCCGATCATAGCGAAAGCCATTTTCAATCAGCTTTCTCAGGGTGATCATCGCCTCCGCCATGCCGCGGCCAAAGGCCGTCTCAAGGCGTTGGATATAGGGTTTTAGCATATAGGCGATACGCTCCTCATCCAGACTGCAATAGAACTTGGAAATCAGCTGATCCTGACTGAAGTGCAGGCCCTGGTCCCCACCCTTCTTGTACAAAAGCAGGGCGTCCTCGTAGGATCTGCGGTAGCCGCCGATGCCCGGATAAAAAAGGCCCGTGTATATGCTGAAAACACTTTTGCCCTCAAAGCTTTTGGCAATGCTGGCGTGATAGTCCTCCACAGTTTCCTTGATCTCCCAGGGAGTCTGGCCCGTCACCGCCTTAAAAACCAGCAGATAGGCGCCTCCCATGACCATGGATAAATCCTGCTTGGAGTGACCCGCCGAGGCCTTGATGCGCTCCAGCATCTGCTCCAGGCCCTGGCTGCCGCAGCCTGCTTCGGGCACGAGGATACAGGCCACCCTGCTGCGCGCCATGTCGTAGCCCATACGGCTGCCCCAGGCCGCCATCTCCCCCGAAGACATCCCCGAGCGCTCGCTGAGCAGGGTGGTTACAAAAAGCTCCTTGTCATTTCTATGACGGTAGAAATTATTGATGGACTCCTCCTGTTCGATGATGAGCTCCGCCGTCATCTTCACGAGCTTTCCGATATTTCTGACCTCGTCGGGCCGTCCGGTGATGCCCACGGCCCCCATGACCTGGCCGCCTCTGCCGACGATGGGCATGTTGATCCCCGGCTTAACCCCCTCCAAATGGCCGCTTTCCTCCTGGGTAACCTCGTAGATGGCGCAGTCCCTGATGGTGCGCATGGCGGTCTCATGGAAGGTGCCGATGCGCTCCTTATTGCCGCTGCCGATGATAATCCCCTGCTTATTCATGACGTTGATATTGTAGCCCAGGGTATTCATCACCTCGTCGGCGATTTTCTGGGCGATTTTGGCATCCAGCATCATCGCCTGCCGCCTCCTCCAAAGGCCGCAGCCAGGCGGAGGATATCGCGAGCCGTCCGGCCCAGATTTTCTGCGGCGTGAGCCATCTGCCAGTCCAAATCCTTCCCCGCCTGCCAGGTGGAAAAGGCCGCCGTCATGCCCAGGGCGTAGAGGGCTTCATAGCCCGGCTCCAGGGCCCCAGATATCGCCGCCACGGGAATTCCCTGGGCCCTCGCCCGCCGGGCAACCCCCGAGAGCACCTTGCCCATGGCACTCTGCTCATCCGTTTTGCCCTCTCCGGTGATGATAAGATCCGCCCCGGCGATGGCCTCGTCAAATTTAAGCTCGTCCAAAACGATGTCCAGCCCGGAGTTCAGCTGCGCCCCCAAAAAAGCCACAAAGGGCAGGGCAAAGCCGCCGGCCGCGCCGATGCCAGAAATATCCGCATAAGCCTGCCCGGTTTTCTGGCGAATACAGCCCTCCAAATTTGCCAGCCCCGCATCCAGACGCTTAACCATGGCAGCATCTGCTCCTTTTTGGGGACCATAGACCGCCGCCGAGCCCCGTTTGCCACAGAGGGGATTGTCCACATCGCAGGCAAAAACAATCTGAGCCTCGGACCAGGCCGGATCCACCTGGGAGGTATCCACCTGGACAATGGCTTCGAGCCCCTTGCCCGACAAGGGCACCGCTTTGCCGTCCTTATCCAAAAATATCATCCCCAGAGCCGCCGCCGCACCGATGCCGCCGTCGGTGGTGGCGCTGCCGCCAAGGCCCAGGATAAACCTGCGGCAGCCCCGCAAAAAGGCGTCCATCATCAGCTCCCCTGTGCCCAGGGTTGTGGTCTCCAGGGGATTCCTCTGATTTTCGGGGACAAGGGGAAGTCCCGAGGCCGAAGCCATCTCCAGCACCGCCGTGCCGTCCTTTAAAACACCATACTCCGCCACAACCCGATCGAAGCAGGGGCCCGTGACCTCCAGCCGGTGCCTTTCTCCGTCCATGACGCCCAGAAGGCTGTCCACCATCCCCTCGCCGCCGTCGGACACCGGAAGCTGCACAAGCTTTGCTTCAGGCAAAGCCTGGGCCGCCGCCTCCCCTACAATCCGACAAACCTCCTGCGCCGACAGCGACCCCTTAAAAGAATCTGGTGCAATGACTATTTTCATGATCTCCTCCTGTGGTCTTTTTAAAAAAGCGACGTTTCCAGAATCTCTTGGAAGCGTCGCTGAATGTTATCATCCTATGCCGTAACAAAATCAATCAAGACTTCATTAAACTTATCCGGTTCCTCCCAGAACAGCATGTGACCGGAATTTTCAAAAAATACAGTTTTAGCTCCAGGTATATTTTCTCCCACCCAGGCACTGCCCTGCCAGTCAAAAACATTGCTGTTTCGGGCAACACAGACAAGGGTCGGCACGTCGATATGAGGAATAAAATCTCGCCAGTCCAAATTAGTGTGGTCGCGCATAATCTCGATGCGGACATAGGGCGGACATTTAGAAATTTCGTCTGCAATAAATTTAACTTCATCTGCGGTAGGCGTATGATGCAAGCAAGCTGTTGCTAACCCCTCTGCACTTTCTCTTGGAGCATATTTGATATCGTAACAAGTACGGATAAACATCTCCACATCGTAGCAGCCATTTTGTCCCCAAACCCAGTCCGGTCCAGTATATTGCAGCGGCGCCTGATCTACGCAGACCAGCTTGCTGACCCTGTGCTTGCCAAAAAGCTCCAGATAGCTCCAAAGCACGGCCGCCCCCATGGACCAGCCCAGCACCGTGACATCCTCTATCTCAAGGTGATCCAACAGATTTTTGACATCCATAGCATAGCGAGAAATTCTGTGGCTGTTCATAACCTTTTCAGATTCCCCATGTCCCCTGAAATCCATGAGAATTACCTGACATTTTTCAGCCAGGATATCGCTGTTTTTCTGGAAAAACTTTGTGGTACAGGTCCAGCCCGGGAGCATTAAAACTGGTTTTCCCTGGCCCTTGACCTCATAATAGAGCTCGACATTATCATTCGTTTTAAATGTTGACATTGTGTTGTCCCCCTTATTTATCACTTTATTGTATTGTATAACTTTTATACGTCGTTTACAATGGCCAATTTAACACAAATCGGACTGTTTTATTGTACAGATATACAATGGAAAATAATCTTCATGGCCGCAGCCAGCTGTGGTATAATACCATCATCGAAGGATTCACATGGAGGAAAATTTATGGGCGTATACAATGGCACGGGATACTTTATTCCCACCCAGGATCTTGAAAATATCAAACTGGCATCACTTGAACAGAGCTACCCTAAAATTAAACAGCTTCTATTAAAGGAAGAAAATGCAGCGGCCTCCCCGGACAATCTGCTTCAGCTGCTTCAGCTGGCTGGGCTGGCCACCACAGAAAGCATTCTTCAATACGACGAGGCCGTTTCCTTTGTGGGAGATTTCAAAAAATATTTCGATGAGGATGACCTCGACCCCGATTCCGGCGACGCCGAGATGGTTCAGCGCCTTAAGTCCGAGGATGGCTATGATTACGCCGTCAGTAATGAAAATGAACTGACCCATTCTCTGGAGACGGTGAATGCCATTCTGGAAAACTACGGGCTCATCGGTGACCATGACGTTTTGGAAAACTATTGGTTTTTGGCGCCTTTTGGCGCGTAAAAAATTTAAAACTCAGGGGATCCCTGTTGCCTTGGCGCTGGGATCCCCTGTTTTTTTCAAAAAAGTAAAACGCAGAACTTCTGGCTAAGGGGGATGCCACTGTTCTGCGTTTTATGGAGGGTATTATGTAATTTATCAAAGTTGGAGAGGTTAGCACTATGTCTATCTGTGTGTCTCTCTGAACTTGTCATTATTCTACCCCTAAAGCCGCCTCGAGGTCAATGCGCTTTTTGAATGTAGCGTTTTCAATAATTGTTCTAATTTAAAAATAATTTTTATTGTATACACTTACATCCCCCTATTTATCGGCTTTTCAGGCCACCTGTTCATTTTTACTTTTAGTCTAAATATTTAAGATTATTTTAAGCTTTTACCTCAATCCCCTGATTTTTCCTAATTTTTAAAACGCAAACACTAGAGTACACTCCAATATAAATCCCCCAAATTTCTCCTTTATCCCCTCATCTCCCCTTGTAAAATGCTGGATGTATTTTTTTTAGACTGCCGTCGGCTAAAATGCACGCCACTAAATTTTTCAAAAAAGAAAACAGAACCGAGCCCTGCTGGCGTCGGTTCTGATTTCGGGGAGGGTATTATCAAATTATCAAAAGTTGGAGAGATGTGTTTATTCAAAGCGATTTAATGAATTCGACAGCCTCATGTCTGTCACTCTCTGAACTTGATGTTATTCTACCCTCTAAAGTCCACTCTAGGTCAAGGGCCTTAACTGCGGTTTTAAATTGCACCGTTTTCAACTTATGTTCCAAATTCACACTTTGTTTTGTGTATACACTTACATGCCCTAAAATAAAGGGTTTGGGCGGCGCCCTTTTAAAATTCCCCCAGGCTCAATACTTAAGGTTATTTTAAGCTTTTTCTCAAACATCGAAGCTCTGCCCTGGATGTCAAACGCAAACAATAAAGCTGACTCTAGCTATTTCCGAGATGGCTCACAGGCTTTTTTGCACCGGCTGTCTTTTTTCGTAGGTGGTGATGTACGAAAAGCCCAGGCTTTTGAGCATATCCGCCGCTTGATCTAAAGATTCCCCAATCCGGCCAGCCTGGTGGGCGTCGGAGCCGAAGGTGACGTACTCCCCGCCCAGCTCCCGGTAGCGTTTTAAAATCGGCGCATCGGGCATAAAATGACGGCAATTTTTTAGACAGGCGGAGCTGTTGACCTCAATGGCCATCCCCCGGTCTGCGACGGTTTTTAAGATCTCGTCAATGATCTCCCCATAGCCCGTCTCACGGTAGATGCCCTGCTCATCGAAGGCGTAGCGCTGAATGAGATCAAAATGGGCCAGAATATCGCAGTCGCCCAGCCGGGCCAGCTTTAGAAGCTCCTCAAAATAGGCCTGGTAGGCCGCGTCGATGCCATGGCTTCGGATGAACTGGCGGATGGTGATATCCCCCAGATTGTGCACCGCCCCGAGGATATAGTCGTAGTCCGCCGCCTCAAGAAAATCCGCCAGCACCTCCCGGCGGTATTGTCCCTCACCGATTTCCAGGCCAAATTTCAGGGGAACAGGACTGATCTCCCGGGCCGCGAGAAATTCATCATAGGCCTGCTCATAGGGATAGAGGCCAAAGCTCTTGTCGGCGGGATTGACGGAAAAATGATCGCTGACGCCCACCTCGTCGAGGCCAAGGGCCAGAGCCCTTTCACAGATGGCCTCCAGGGTTTCCTCGGAGTCGAAGGAAAAATGGGTGTGGATGTGGTAGTCTGCCCGGTACACAGCGCACCTCACAGACTGACGTTCATGTCCTCCAGATAAAACTGGAAGCTGGCCGCCTCCAGACTCTGGAGGGCGCTGATGCAGATATCCTCGGCGTCCTGATGGCTTTTGATCACCACCACATTGTCGAGGTTGGCGTGGAACAGCGTGTTGCGGTAATCGTTGAAATTCTCAAAAATCGTCTCGATCATATCCCCAGCCAGGGCATTTTCCGTCAGATGGGAGGCCCGGCCCGAATCCCCCTGGTCAAAGCTGTTCTTAAAGAGCTTGCCCACGGGCTTGTTGTAGAGATCGATGCCGCTGCGGTCCGCCAGATGCTTGAGGTAAAGCTCAATCCCCCGGTACACCGAAAAGACCATGGGGCTGTAGTCCGTCAGCTCGATTTCGGGGTCGTTTAAAAGCACGAAGGAGGGCGAAATCAGACTGAGGAACTGCTCGGCCTGGTCGCCCAAAAGGCGCACGGTATAGGGAATTTTCCGGCGTATGGCATCGTTGATGGAGGCCTGGTCCACCCGGCGGCTGCCGAAGTTATTGTTGAGCACATCCTCCAGCCGCTCGACGCACTGCTGCATCAGGGCGCCCTCGAAGCCCTTCATCTCGCAGACCCCGGTATTTTTGTTGCGGGTAAAGGTCAGGGTCTCGTCGCCGGCCTCAAGGGTAAAGCCCTCCTTGGTCTCGACGGTTTTGGCGTCCTCCAGCCAGTGGTTGGTGCAGAGAAATTTCCAGGTGCCGGTTTTGACGGGAAAGCGCATCTCAAAGACCAAGGGGCCCTTGCTGGCGCCTCTGAAAAGCTCCACCGCCTCGATCAGATAGGCGTTGATATTGCTGACGAGACAGAGCTGGCTGCCTTCCTGGCGAAGGCTCAGGCTGTTTCTGCTCTTCTCCGCCACCTTCTCAATTTTCTTCAGCGCCCCATTTTTTCCAAGGCTGCCGGACACCGCCATCCGGTTGATCCTAAAGGGGATCTCCTGGATATTCAGAGGCACCCGCCGCTGGGGCGCTTCCTTTCGGGGGGCTTCCTCCGAGGGCAATACCGCCAGGGCCTTGATGGGCTCTCTGACCGGCTTGCTCTGGCTCTTGGAGCCGTTTTTCTCGGGGCCTCTGCCGCCCCCGGCCCGGGTGGAGAATT
>JAUNGS010000089.1 GCA_030524435.1 Eubacterium sp. | reverse complement strand
TCGTCATGACCGCCATGTTCACCGTTATCTTCATGGAGCAGTGGCTTAAAGATAAAAATCACGTCAGCGCCCTGCTGGGGCTGGGGCTCTCCCTGCTCTGCCTTGTCGTCTTTGGCGCTGACAACTTTATCATCCCTTCTATGGCTGCCATTCTCATCGTCCTGACGGCCATCAGAAACCCCCTAGAAAAGGCAGGTGTTTCAGATTGACCCTTACACAACAAATCATTACCATCGCCATGGTGGTCCTGGGCACCATGCTCACCCGCTTTCTGCCCTTCCTCGTGTTTCCCGCCGGAAAGCCGACGCCCAAGTACATCCAGTACCTGGGCAAGGTGCTTCCCAGCGCCGTCTTCGGGCTGCTGATCATCTACTGCTTAAAAAGCGTCAGCCTCTTTTCCGGAAGCCACGCCATCCCAGAGCTCATCAGCATCGCCCTGGTCATTGGCCTGCACCTGTGGAAGCGCCAGATGCTTTTATCCATCGCCGGCGGCACCATTTTCTATATGCTGCTGGTGCAGTTTGTGTTTTAAAGCCACAGCCATCTTATAAAAAGTAAAAAGATTTCTTCTCTCGCTAAATTGATTTGACGGCCTTTGAGGAATAGAAAACGCCGAAAACCCGCATAAGCATTATGCTTTGTGGATTTTCGGCGTTTCTGTTTTTATCTGTGATATGTGCCAGACACATCTGCAAAGCCCGCCATCTCTATGCTGTGGACTCCGCCTTCTTTGTATCGTCCAGGAAAAACTTCAGCAGACGGCTTCGGCCATTTTCGTTCTCCAGGGAATAGCTTTCCTGAATTTGCCCATGCTCTAAGTGAAGGACATAATGACAGCACCGCAAAATAAATTCCGGGTCATGGGTTACCACGAGTGCGGTTCTTCCGGCCTTCGCCACCTTCCCCACGACATCGGCGACCTGTCTCATGTGAAAAAGGTCAAGGCCGCTGGTCGGCTCGTCGAATAAAATCAGCGGCCGCTCTGAAGCAATCGCAGAGGCAACCGCCACCCGCTGCTTTTGACCGCCGGACAGGCCCATCGGGTGGCAGGCCTCATAGGGCAGCAGGTCCATCTCTTTCAAAATTTCTCTGGCTCTTTGCTCGTCCTCGGTTTCCATACTGAGCAGGATTTCATCCAGAACGCTTTCGGTAAAAAGCTGATGGTTGACATCCTGCATGACCATATAGCAGAGTTTTAGGCGCTCTTTTCTGGCATAGACCCTGCTCTGATCCCGCACCCTCCCCTTGACGTGCTTCTCCAATCCGCAGAGGCACCGGGCAAGGGTGGATTTCCCCGCACCGTTATGTCCGATGACAGCCGCTGCGCCGCCGGCCGGGAAGGCGGCTTCCGTTATATGCAAGGTCTCAGGCCCACGCTTATAGGCGAAGGACACATCCTCTATCCTCCAAAGGGCCTCGCTCATCCGCTGCGGCGGCCCCTCAACCTCTGAAAGCCCCCCAAGCTCAAGGGGCCGCAGTCCCATTTCATCGCGCTGTCCTGGAGACAGACGGCAGAATTCCTCCGCCGTATAATCACCTGCAATTTCTCCGTCTTTCAGGTACAGAACACGGTCAAAAAGGCCAGCCAGATAATACAGCCGGTGTTCAGAGATGATAATGGTCTTTCCCTGTGCCTTCAAAGTGAAAAGCAGCTGTCTGAAGTCTGCGATGGCGTAGGCGTCAAGGTTGGACGACGGTTCATCCAGCACATAGATATCCGGTTCCATCGCCGCTGCCGATCCACAGGCGATTTTTTGTTTTTCGCCCCCAGACAAAGAAAAAATACTTCTGTCAAGCAACGGCTCCAGCTTGAGCTGCGCCGCTGCACGCTTTACCCGGCTGCGCACAATAGCTTCTGGCATGCCGTGGTTCTCCGGGCCGAAGGCCATCTCGCTGGTCGTGTCCACATTAAAAAACTGAGAGCGCGGATTTTGAAATACAGAACCAACCTTTAAAGAAATATCAAATAGTGACAGGCTTTGAGTATCCTTCCCGTCCAGATAGACGGCGCCGGTATAAGTCCCCGCGTGGTAATGGGGGATCAAACCGTTAAACAGCCGGGTCATGGTGGTTTTTCCGCAGCCGGAAGTCCCGCAGAGCAAAACAAAGGAGCCCTCCTCAATGGTGCAGGAAATATGCTTCAAAGCGCCCACGGCCTGTCTTTCGCCGCCAGACAGATTGCTGGCTGGATAAGAAAAGGACACATCTCGACATTCGATCACTGTCTTCACCCCCTTGCGGCCAGCACACAGATCTGCGCTGCAAATGCACCCAGGCAGATGAACAGAAAAATGACATCCTGCAGATGAAAGCCCAGCTTACAGATATTCGTCCGCTTTACCGGACCTCCCAATCCCCGGGTAAGGGCTGCCTGGGACAGCTCCTCCCCAATTTTGACACAGCAGATCATCATGGGGACAATCCGATACTCTAAAATCGTGCCGGCCTTGCCGCCGCCAAAGCGGACGCCGCGCATCCGCATGGCGTCCCCAATGGCGCTCCATTCCTCCGCAACCGTGGGAAAGAAGCGAAACATCACGGACAGGGGAATGGTGATCTGCCGGGGCAGATGGAGCCGTTCCATCGCTGCGACAAACTCACTGACCGTCGTTGTTGTCACAACAAAATATCCCATAACCACACTGGGCGTAAACCGCAATAGAATCCCTACGATTGCTACCGCTATGTAATTCTCTATGCCACTCAGCCGGGACAGGCCAAACATTTCCAGGCACAGGCTGCCCCCGAAAATCAGGATATAGAGAACCGTCCCCTGCCATTTCTTCGCTGTAACCAGAAGCAGCAAAGGGATAGCCGCCAGGACAATGATGTAATACTGCATGACGCCTTCATAGGAACCGCCCAGAATAAAGACAGCTATGGTAATCAAGACAGCCAGCTTTGTGCGGGGATCTAACAAAATTCCGCTATTGTTTTTTTGACTTGCAAGAAGCTCGCGGCCCATTATGCAATTCCTGCCCGCTCAAAGTGCTTTTTGAAAAGCTTCCTTCCAATCAGGCCGCCTGCGATGCCGCTGACGAAAGCGGCAATAAGCAGTACCGGCAAAATCCAGTCGGGCATATAGGTCATGAGCGTGTCGGCATATTCCTGACCATAGCCGGGAAGCAGGCTCTGGTAGTAGGCGTCACGCGTCACAACGATGGGAATAAAGGCGCCGATGACCCACATGGAAAAGACCCCGTGGATCAGCACTTCACGCCTGGCGTTTTTGTAGTCACAGGCCCTCATCATAAAATCGGAAATCAATCCGAAGATCAGCCCGGTGGGGATACACCAATAGCCCATGCCGGTCAGCAGCATAATGATACCGAGCAGCAGACCGCAGATGGTAAGCATACCGAATTTCTTGATTTTGGAGAAGAACAGCATCATCGGGATACCGCCCACAAGGGGCACGATTACACTGATCAGCGGAATGAAAATCGGAATAAAACCGATGGACGCCGCCGCGAAAATGACGATAAAATAAATCGCCGTGAAAATACCGATGTTGATGAGATCCT
>JAUNGS010000025.1 GCA_030524435.1 Eubacterium sp. | reverse complement strand
CGGTGACGGCGGCCAGCGATGCCGACATGACGGTGACGGCCAGCTGTCAGATTACCATCACGGCCCAGGGGGTGGAAAGCATCACCCTGACGCCGGATAGGCTGACCTTAAAGCCCGGTGAAACCGCAGCCATCACGGCAGAAACGGCGCCTGAGGGAGCCTTGGACAGCCAGGTGGTCTGGAGCAGCGATCATCCGGAAATCGCCAATGTGGACGACAAGGGCGTCGTCACGGCCCTCTCCGGCGGTACCGCCACCATTACGGCCAAGGCGGGCACCGCCACGGCTGTGGCCACGGTGGTGGTGAAAGGCGGCCCAGCGGTGAATCCTGGGGTAAAAAACCCGGGGACCGGCCTGCTTCAGGACAGCGTCCTTTCGGCGGTAGTCTGCGCCGGGATTTTAGCCCTGGCCATTTTAGGCGGCCTTTACTACAAAAGAAAAGCAATGCGCTAAGCGTTCATTGGGCCCTGGCCTGACGCCATAGCCGACGATCCCGATATGCTCCGGGGGGTGGAGCATGTCGGGATTTTTTTAAGAAACATCGAATTTCAATACAAAAACAGAAAAATTTTATTGTATCTTTAAGGCTTTTGGTGTATGCTTGTTGGGCTATCACATTGGGAGGAAAAAGCAGTTTATGGAAAAATCACAGCGCAGAAAATATATCGTCATCGCCGTCCTGCTGGTGCTTGTAACCAACGCGGCCACCATCTTTCTGATCGAGAGCGGTCTGGTGACCATCGGCAATCGGGTGGTGGTGACGGCCAACAGCCAGGAGACGGCCCGGGGCCTTCAAAAGCTGGCCTTTCTCAAGGAAAAAATCGACAGCAGCTACTATCAGGACGTGGACGACAACACCCTGATGGAGGGGGCCATGAAGGGGCTCTTTGAGGCCACCGGCGACGAGTACAGCGCCTACTACAACGCAGAGGACTTTGAAAAGCTCATGGAAACCTCTACGGGCAGCTTCAGCGGCATCGGCGTGGTGGTCACCCAGGACGAAAACGCCACGACCACGGTGGTGACCCCCTATAAGAACACCCCGGCGGGGAATGCAGGCATCGAGGCCGGCGATAAGATTGTGGCTGTCGACGGCGAGGACGTCACCGGCAAGGGGATGGACTACGCCGTCAGCCTGATGCGGGGCGAGGCTGGAACCCCGGTGTCTGTCACCGTTCTTCGGGGCGAGACGACCCTGACCTTCGATCTCACCCGGGAGGATATCGACACCCCCACGGTGGATTCTAAAAATATCAACGGCATCGGCTACATCGCCATCACGGAGTTTACCCTGAAAACCTCCGAGGACTTCAACACCCAGCTGGATGAGCTGCTGAGCCAGAATATCACAGGCCTCGTCATCGACCTGCGCTACAACGGCGGCGGGCTGGTGACCTCCGCTGTGGCCGTGGCCGACAGGCTTCTGGGGGACACCGAGGTGGTTTACACCATAGATAAGCAGGGCAACCGCAGGGATTACAAGTCCACCGGCGACGTGCAGCTGGACATTCCCATGGTGGTGTTGGTCAACGGCAGCACCGCCAGCGCCTCGGAAATTCTCTCCGGGGCTATCCAGGACACTGGCGCCGGAACCCTGGTGGGGACCAAAACCTTCGGCAAGGGCATCGTCCAGGATGTGGTGCCCTTAAGCGACGGCAGCGGCTACAAGGTGACCAGCGCCACCTACTACACCCCCAACGGCCGCAGCATCCACGGCACCGGCCTGGAGCCCGACGTGGCTGTGGAGCAGAATGCCGAGTACCAGAATACCCTAAACGTCCCCGAGGATCAGGATACCCAGCTGCAAAAAGCCCTGGAGGTCTTGAGTCAATAGGGATAAAACCGCATGGAAAGGGACAGCGACTGCCAATGGCTGCAGCCGCTGTCCTTTTTCTTTTTTGGTGCAGGCTTGCGCCGGGGGCCTGGAAGCGGGCTCAGGGCAAGGGTGCAGCTGCCTGTCCAGAAAAATTGACTGACTTTACATTTCTCCTTGTAATGTGACAAGACAGTTGCTATAATAATTGGAAAGACTGTGTACACGGAGGAAATGTGTCATGACAATGATTGAAGAAATTAAAAGGCTGAAGCAGGAAAAAAACGTCCTGATTTTGGCCCATTATTATACCGAGGATGCGGTCCAGACCATCGCCGATGTGGTGGGGGACTCCTATCTTCTGAGTAAAAAGGCGGCGGCCTCCAAGGCCAGCACCATTCTGTTCTGCGGCGTGGAGTTCATGGGCGAGAGCGCTGTGATTTTAAGCCCTGAGAAGCGTGTGCTGATGCCGGATCTGTCGGCGGACTGTCCCATGGCCCACATGGTGACGCCGGAGGATGTGGCCCGGGTGCGGGCGGCTCATCCCGGCATCGCCGTGGTCTGTTATATCAATTCCACGGCGGAGATCAAGGCCTGTGCCGACGTCTGCGTGACCTCCTCCAACGCCGAGCGGGTGGTAAAAGCCCTGGATGCCCAGGAAATTTACTTTATTCCCGACGCCAATTTGGGACGTCACATCGCCGAAAAAATTCCGGAAAAGACCTTCTACTGCCACGATGGCTATTGTCCTGTTCACGCTAAAATCACGGCAGAGAAGGTGATGGCAGCCAAGGCGGCCCATCCCGGGGCCAAGGTGCTGATGCATCCCGAATGCGTGCCCGAGGCCCTGGCGCTGGCCGACTATATCGGCAGCACCTCGGGGATCATCGATTTTCCAGAAAAGGACGGCGGCGGGGAGTACATCATTGCCACCGAGGCGGGGGTGCTCTACGCCCTTAAAAACAGGTACCCCGGTGTCAGCTTTTACATGGCGTCCGAGGACTGTATCTGCGAGGATATGAAGAAAAACAGCCTGGAAAAGGTCTATGAGGTTTTAAAAAATGCGGACAAGGTCATGACCATGGATGAAGGGCTTAGAAAGCGGGCAGAGCACAGCCTCAAGGCAATGCACCGTCTGGCCAGTCAGGAGGTGCAGCATGTCTGAGCAGTGGGATGTCATCGTTGTGGGCACCGGCGCCGCCGGGCTGTTCTGTGCCTTGAATCTGCCCCGGGGGCTTCGGGTTCTGATGCTCACCAAGGACCAGGCGGAGATCAGCGACTCCTACCTGGCCCAGGGGGGCATCTGCGTCCTCAGGGACGCCGCAGATTTTGACAGCTATTACGAGGACACCATGCGGGCGGGGCATTACAAGAATGACCCGGCGGCGGTGCGGCTGATGATCGAGAGGTCGCCGGAGATGATCCGGGAGCTTCTGCGCTACGGCGTGGACTTTGAGCGGGAGGCGGGCCAGTTTATCTACACCCGGGAGGGTGCCCACTCCAAGCCAAGAATTCTCTACCACGACGACGTCACCGGCCAGGAGATCACCAGCAAGCTTCTGGCGGCGGTCAGAAAAAGAAGCAATATTGAGATCCTGGAGTACACCACCATGGTGGATTTGATCTGCGCAGACAACCGATGCTACGGCGTCGTCGCCGAGGACAGACAGGGAAACAGAAGCCGTTACCGGGCCGAGAACGTGGTGCTGGCCACCGGCGGTCTGGGGGGACTTTTCATGCACTCCACCAACTATCCCCAGATGACCGGTGACGCCCTGGCCATCGCCATCGCCCGGGGCATCGCCTTAAAAAACATCAATTATATTCAAATTCATCCCACCACCCTCTACACCGAGAAAAAGGAGCGCTCCTTTTTGATTTCTGAATCGGTGCGGGGGGAAGGAGGGATTCTTCTCAACGCCGCCGGAGAGCGCTTCGTCAACGAGCTTTTGCCCAGAGATCTTCTGACCAAGGAGATTGAAAAGCAGAAGGCTTTAGACAAGCTGCCCTACGTCAGGCTGTCGGTGGTGCATCTGGGGCGGGAGGCGATTCTCAAGCGCTTCCCCAATATCTACGAGCACTGCCTTGGGGAGGGCTACGATCTCACCAGAGAGCCGGTGCCGGTAACCCCGGCCCAGCATTATTTCATGGGGGGCATCGCCGTGGATCTATCCAGCAAAACCTCCTGTCAGGGCCTTTATGCCGTGGGGGAAACCAGCTGCAACGGCGTCCACGGCGCCAATCGTCTGGCCAGCAACTCCCTGCTGGAGAGCCTGGTCTTTGCCAAGCAGGCGGCCACGTCCATTGCGGCGCAGCCCAGGGTCAGCCGTGCGCTGCCTGTGGGGACGACGGCAGCCCAGGGCCTGGGGGATCCCAAGACTCTGATTTTTGATGAAATTCGCAGAAAGGATGTGCAATTCTATGAACAGTGGTGCAGGGCTTAATTTTAATATAGATGCGGCGATTACAGCCGCCCTCAGGGAAGACATCACCAGCGAGGACATCACCACCAATGCGGTGATGCCCGAGGCCAAGGCTGGGAAGGTTGATCTCATCTGCAAGGAGGCCGGCGTGCTGGCGGGCATCGAGGTTTTTAAGCGCACCTTCACCCTCCTCGATCCCCAGACAAAATTTGACATCGGTGTGACCGACGGGGAAGCCATTGAGAAGGGACAGACCCTGGGAAGCATCATCGGGGATATCCGCTGCCTTCTGATGGGAGAGCGGACGGCTTTGAACTATCTCCAGCGCATGAGCGGCATCGCCACCCACACCAGGCGTCTGGCGGCAATTTTAGTGGGAAGCGGCACCAAACTGCTGGATACCAGAAAAACCACCCCTAATATGCGCTATTTTGAGAAATACGCGGTGAAAATCGGCGGGGGCTATAACCACCGCTACAATCTCTCCGACGGCATTCTCCTCAAGGACAACCACATCGGGGCGGCGGGCAGCGTGGCCAGGGCTGTGGCCATGGCCCGGGAGTACGCCCCCTTCGTCAGGAAGATTGAGGTGGAGGTGGAAAGCCTTGAGATGCTGGCCGAGGCCCTGGAGGCCGGCGCGGACATCGTCATGCTGGACAACATGGACACCGAGACCATGGCCAGGGCCGTGGCCATGGCCCGGGGAAGGGCGGTGACCGAGTGCTCCGGCAATGTGGACGAGGCGCGGCTGAGGGAAATCGCCGGCATCGGCGTGGACTACGTGTCCTGCGGCGCCCTGACCCACTCCTCGAAAATCCTCGACTTTTCCATGAAAAACCTAAAGCCCCTGGAGGAAAATGCCAATGGCTGAGGACAGAGAACAGGCCCGTCCCCTGGAGGGCGAGGCCCGAAGAAACGCCATTGCGGCCCTTTTAAAAAACAGCGACGCTCCCATCTCCGGCGCCGCCCTGGGGCAGAAATTTTCCGTGAGCCGCCAGGTCATCGTCCAGGATATCGCCCTGCTGAGGACGAGGTATCCCCAGATCATCTCCACCCATCGGGGCTATATCCTCAGCAAGCCCGCTGCGGTGCGCTGGATTTTCAAGGTGAACCACGGCCGTGGGGACATCGCCCAGGAGCTGAACATGATTGTGGACACCGGGGCGCGGGTGGTGGACGTCTTTGTGCGCCATCCCATTTACGGCGAGATCAAGGCCCCCTTAAACATCGCCTCCCGCCGGGATGTGGAGCTTTTCTCCCAGAGACTTGCCACCGAGGATATCCGCCCGCTGACGGAGATCACCGACGGTATCCACTACCACACCGTGGAGGCCGAATCGGCAGACAGGCTTGAGCTGGTTCGGGAGCGCCTGGCCGGGGCGGGAATACTTCTGGGCGCCGAGACCCTCGGGGAATGAGGTAAAGCTCTTTAAGTTTCTGTCGTTTTCATGAATTTTCTTTGAAATCGTTCAATAACTGATATATAATGGGAGTAATAAGGAAAATCATAGGAAATGAGAGGTACGATCATGAAAGGCAAATTCTGTTTTGGCATTGTCCTTTTACTGGTGCTTTTGCCAATCCTTTCGGGCTGCGGATCCAAGGGTCTTGAGACAAAGATTTCTCTGGAATCCGGGGAGTACACCGGCGAGCAGACCGTGGAGCTGAGCAATAGTAAGGGCGCAGAGATTTATTACACCTTAAACGGTGAGGATCCCAAGGGAGATGCGGGACTGAAATACGAAAAGCCCCTGAAAATTAATTACGACACCACCCTCAAGGCCTACTCCCGAGACGGAGGCTCAAAGGGCAGCGTCGCCGAGGCCACCTACACCATCAAAGAGGAAAAGGCCGTGGTGCTCACTGAGGAAGAGCGCGCGTTTTTGGCCAATGTCACCGGAACCTATCAAAATGGCAGCGATGAGTACATCATCAACGGCAACCGCACCCTGGAATGGAAAAACAGCACGGGCAGCGGCAAGGCGGAGTACACCATCACCCTGCCCGAGGACGGCGACGGCTTCAAGGGCACCCTTCACTATAAGGACGGTGACAAGGACGCCTCCCTGGTCATCGACTGCATGCCGCCGGGGGACAACGCCATCTTTATCAATGATGTCAGCTACGATTATATGGGTTAACTGAAATAGCCAGAACAAAAATGCCTCCTTGCCCCAAGGGGGCATTTTTTTATGCCCTGGATTAGCCTTGATTTTGGCCTTTTACAGGGGGGAATTTCAAGATCTAAAAAATGGATATACAAAGGGAAAAAACGGCGCATTGGAGCTGGTTTTTGGGAAAATAAAAGGGCCCTGACCCTAAGGTCAGGACCCAAATGAGATTAGGTGGTAAAGAAACGAGGTTTATACTCTGGGCATGGTTTTGGTGGAGACAACGTCCACACCGGTGCCCAGGACGTCTTTGATGACGACGTCGCCCATTTTTACAGGCGCTTCGACGACAACCTTGTTGATTTCCTTCATGACGTCGAAGATCTTTTCCTTCGGCACAGCATCGGCTGTTTTGACGGGGAGACGGGCCATTAAGGCGCCGTTGATAACGACGGTGGAGGGGATAACGCGCTTGGGTGCAGTTACCTCTTCGATACCGTATTTTTCGCCGTTTTTACAGGTGTTGCCGGTGACGGTGAATTTGCCGTCCTTTTCTTCAACAACCATCTGGCAGCCCATGGGGCATGAAATACAGGTAACTTCTCTTTTCATTATTTTTTAGCCTCCTTCGGTTCAACGACGAATTTGATTTCACCGCTGGGATATTTTTCGAGAACTTCCTTCTTGATTTTGAAATTGACCATTTCAGCGGGAAGGAATTTGCGGGCCTTTTTAACCGCAATTTTTTCACCATTGATATAGGCGTTGACGACGCTGTCTTCGTAGACGTTGCGGACACGCATGTAGAAGGTTAAGGAATCCTCGACGTTTGCAATGGCAACGTGCTGGGGTACCACATAGCTGATGCCGTCACCGTTGACGGTGTTAAAATTGACATCCTGGTTCAGCTCGCCCTTGATGTATTTTGCGGCGCCCTTGCCGGCCAGCACGGATTCTTCGGATACGAAGTCAACGAGGTCGTGGACGTGGACAACATTACCGCAGGCAAATACGCCGGGGATACTGGTTTCGCGGAGCTCGCCGACGACGGGACCGTTGGTGCGGCCGTCCATTTCAACGCCGGCGTTGCGGGTGATTTCATTTTCAGGAATCAGACCGACGGACAGCAGCAGGGTGTCACAGGGGATGTATTCCTCGGTGCCGGGGATGGGCTTGCGGTCGTCGCCGACCTTCATGACGGTAACGCCTTCGATACGGTCCTTGCCGTGGATGAAGGTGATGGTGTGGGACAGCTTCAGCGGAATGTCGTAGTCATCCAGACACTGAACGATGTTTCTCACAAGACCGTTGGAGTAGGGCATCAGCTCGCAGACTGCCTGAACGTGGGCACCTTCCAAGGTCATACGGCGGGCCATGATCAGTCCGATATCACCGGAGCCTAAGATGACAACTTCCTTGCCGGCCATGTAGCCTTCCATGTTGATGAAGCGCTGGGCGGTACCCGCGGTGAAGACACCGGCGGGGCGGAAGCCCGGAATGCCGATGGCGCCGGCGGTACGTTCACGGCAGCCCATGGTTAAGATAACAGCCTTGGTTTCGATGGCGGTGTAGCCATTTTCTTCGTTGATGGCGTGGACGATTTTAATATCGCCGTGATCCTCCATGTCGAGAACCATGGTGTTCAGCTCATAGGGAATGTTCAGCTCAGCGGCCATGTCGATATAGCGTTCCGCGTATTCGGGACCGGTCAGCTGTTCTTTAAAGGTATGGAGGCCGAAACCGTTGTGAATACACTGATTGAGGATACCGCCGAGCTCGCGGTCACGTTCCAGAATCAGGACGTTTTCAGCGCCATCTTTTTTTGCTTCTACGGCTGCAGCGAGACCAGCAGGGCCGCCGCCTAAAATTACTACATCATAAATCATTGCTTATGCTTCCTCCCCGTTAGATTTTGTTTTGCCGCACAGAATGTAGGCCTTATCCTGCGCATCGTACATTACTTCGTCGAGCTCACAGCCCAGTTCGCGGGCGAGAATTTCAACAACCCTCGGAGAACAGAAACCGCCCTGGCAGCGGCCCATACCCGCACGGCAGCGTTTTTTAACGCTCTTGACGGTGGTGGCGCCGGCGCTTCTGTGGATGACGTCGATGATTTCGCCTTCGGTGATGGTTTCGCAGCGGCAGATAACCTTGCCGTACTTGGGATCCTTGGCGATGACTTCACGTTTTTCTTCTTCGGATAATTCGTTGAAGTAGATGTGCTTTCTATTCTTGGGATTGAAGTCTTCGTTTTCCTTGATTTCAATGCCTTCGCGTTCCAGCATGGGCAGGATAATTTCTTCGACAACGTAGTAGCCAGCGGCGGGGATGGAGGTTAAGCCCGGAGATTCGTAACCGGCAAAGTTGACGAAGTTTTTAACCGGAGATTCCTCGATGATGAAGTCGCCGTCGGTGGTGGTGTAGGTGTCGGCCACCGGGGTGTTTCTTGTACCCGCGTAGGAGCGGATGATCTTATTGAAGCTGTTCTTGAGTACAGGACAGTTCTTGAGGGCGTTTTCCTTGATGTAGTCCAGACGATCCTGGGTTGTGGAGATATCTCCCTTTTCAACCGGCGCGGCGTCGGGGCCGATGAGCAGGTTGCCGTGAACGGTGGGCGCAACGAGGATACCCTTGCCGTTTTTGGTGGGGCAGGGGAAGATAACGTTGTTGACCAGATCGCCGACTTCCTTGTCGAAGATGAAGTAGTTACCCTTGCGGGCCAGCAGCTTGAAGTAGGGGTCGCCGACCATTTTGTAGATGTCGTCGGCGTAGACACCGGCGGCGTTGATGACGATTTTAGCTTCGACGTCTTCGGCGGTGGTCTTGATTAAGAAGGAACCGTTTTTGTTCTGGATATTGGTAACCAGGTGGTTCAGCTTCAGGGTGACGCCGTTGTCGACAGCGTTTTCAGCAACCTTGGCGCAGAGCTCGAAGGGAGAGACGATGCCTGCTGTGCCAGCGTAGAGGGCGCCGCAGATATCGGGGTTCAGGTTGGGTTCCATTTCGTGAACTTCGTCTCTGAACAGGATGCGCATGTCCGGAACGCCGTTTTTCAAACCGTTCTGGTACAGCTCGTGGAGTTTCATCATTTCATGCTCGTTGTGGGCGACGACCAGGGAACCGGTACGTTTGTAGGGGACGTCCAGATCTTCGCAGACCTTTTCGTACATGATGTTGCCAGGGGCGTTGAATTTACCCTTTAATTTGTAGGAAGGGGCATCGAAGCCAGCGTGAACGATGGCAGAGTTGGCCATGGTAATCTGGTTTCCGACGTCATTTTCTCCGTCCAGTAAAACAACATCCAGCTGATAACGAGACAATTCCCGGGCTATGTAGGAACCGGCAATACCAGCGCCTATGATAGCGATATCGTACATAATAAATCCTCCTTAGATTTGTTATAAGATTTTTTATAACATTGCCGTGAAACAGGGTTTCACGTATTAAAAAAACCACATGATTTCCTTAAGTCATAACCTTGCAAGGGGTAAGGTGTTGTTTTAAGAAAAACAATGCGGCTCTCCAATGCCCATAATTTAATTTTTTTCGGTCACCTCTTGGGGGAAATTCAAGCCTTCCTTAATGGAGGCAAGGGAATTCCAAAGCGGCTTATAAGAGGTACTCGCAGAGATTGCACCGGCGTCAATACAGGAGCGCACCTCATCCTCAGTTTCGATGAAGCCACCGGTGATGATGGGGATGCTCAGTTCTTTTTTGACATTTTGGATAATCTTTGGAACGAGACCAGGTAAAATTTCGACGGCGTCAGGCTTGATTTTTTTAGCTGAGCTGATGGAGACATCCATGGCGGAGGAATCCAACAAAAAGAGACGCTGAACCGTCATCAGCCCTTCCTGCTTTGCGCGGGTGACCAGTGAGTTGCGGGTGGAAATAATACCGGCGGGATGAATCTCCTCTTTGAGGTACTTGATGAAGTAGTTATCCTGGGCGTAGCCCTTGAGTAAATCCAGATGGACAAAGGCGTACTTGCCGGCGTGGTTGACGTAATCAACCATCTTTTTTAGATTGTAAATGTTACCGCTCAAAAGAAAAATAATCTGAGAATCCGATGCTACAGCATCGTAGATATCCTTGGGATTTCGCACAGCAACGATGATCGGATTGGATTGGAACATGAGAAAGCATTTCCTTGTGGACATTCAGATTACACTCCTTAACTCATCTGTCTGTATTCTAGCACAAAGCCACCAAAAGGTAAATAGATTTTTAAATTTTTGGGCATAAAAAAGCACATTTGTTAAAATTTTTGCCGGGAATTACATAAAATCCCCGGCAAAAACTAGTTTATATTTTCATTTGCAAAAATAATTGGATTATTCTGCTTCTTCCCAGCCCTTGGCACAGGAAACAGCCTTCTGCCATCCCTTGTACAGTTTAGCGCGGACTTCAGAATCCATCATGGGTTCGAAGGTGCGGTCGATCTTCCAGGCGTCGGTAACGTCTTCTTTGCCGTGCCAGAAATCAACGGCCAGACCTGCCAGGTAGGAAGCACCCATGGCGGTGGTTTCAACGATGGACGGTCTGTCTACCGGTACGCTCAGGATGTCAGACTGGAACTGCATTAAGAAGTTGTTAGCGCAGGCGCCGCCGTCAACCTTGAGGGATTTCAGGGTTACGCCGGAGTCTTTTTCCATGGCGTCTAAGATATCCTTGGTCTGGTAGGCCAGAGATTCCAGGGTAGCACGGATGAAGTGGCATTTGTTGGCACCACGGGTTAAGCCGACAACTGCACCACGGGCATAGGGATCCCAGTGGGGAGCGCCCAGACCTGTGAAGGCGGGAACCATGTAAACGCCGTTGGTATCCGGAACCTTCTTGGCGAAGTGTTCGGAGTCGGGGGAGGTGTCGACGAGCTTCATTTCGTCTCTTAACCACTGGATAGCGGCGCCGGCTACGAAGATAGAGCCTTCGAGAGCGTAGTCAACCTTGCCGTCCAGACCCCAGGCGATGGTGGTCAGCAGACCATTGTCAGATTTAACAGGCTTTTCACCGGTGTTCATCAGCAGGAAGCAGCCTGTACCGTAGGTGTTCTTAGCCATACCAGGTTCGAAGCAAGCCTGACCGAAGAGGGCAGCCTGCTGGTCGCCAGCGATACCCGCGATCGGAATTTCGCCGCCGAAGAGGGTGGTTGTGCCGTATACGCAGGAGGAAGGTTTAACTTCAGGCAGTAAAGCCATCGGGCATTTGAATTCCTTGCATAAACGTTCGTCCCACTGTAAGGTTTTGATATTGTACAGCATGGTTCTGGAAGCGTTGGAGTAGTCGGTAGCGTGTACGCGGCCTTCGGTTAATTTCCAGAGCAGCCATGTATCAATGGTACCAAAGGCTAATTCGCCTTTTTCAGCTCTGTCGCGGACGCCTTCGACGTTGTCGAGGATCCATAATAATTTTGTAGAGGAGAAGTACGGGTCAAGGATTAAGCCTGTGCTGTCCTGTACATAATCGGCAAAGCCCGGAATAGCGTTGAACTGATCAGCGTAGCTTGCGGTACGGCGGCACTGCCATACGATGGCGTTGTAAACAGGTTCGCCGGTTTTTCTGTCCCAAACAACGGTGGTTTCACGCTGGTTGGTGATACCGATGGCTGCGATATCGTCTGCGGTAGCGCCGACCTTGGCCATAGCTTCGCTGACAACACCACTCTGGGTAGCCCAGATTTCCATGGGATCGTGTTCTACCCAACCCGGCTTCGGATAGTACTGGGTGAATTCTTTCTGAGCAACGCTGACGATTTCACTTTCGTGATTAAATAAAATTGCTCTTGAACTGGTTGTTCCGGCATCAAGTGCCAATACATACTTCTTAGACATAGTATAACCCCCTGAATTAAAGTAAATTGTTTATTTAGACATGCCTGGTACCTGACGCCCCGCAGGACGGCCATATAGAAGACATATATAAATCGTTTTCGTGAGGATGAAAATCCTACAAAAAAAGAGCGTCATCAACGACATTACCATATCATATTGTGTAATGTGTTAAGTACAGCCCTCCAAAACTCCAGCCAATATTTAGATTGTCATTAGGTGACCGCCTGCCGACGATTACACGAGCTGCGGTCTTCAAACGCCATCGGCTTGATTTATCTGTATTATAGCATAATTCACGGGTAGTGTAAAGGATTTACAATGTTAAAAAAGAAAAAACTTCTGGAATTTTCAGAAATTTAACAAAAAATGGCGCTATATAAAAAGAAGAAAGTGTCTCAGCTTTTTGGAAAAGATTTTAAGAATTGATACAGGAAAGGCGGCAAGCTTAATGTAAAATTAAAAAAGCAGCGGCGGTGATTTAAGAGAAGTGTCGATTTTTGTCCATAGAAAATAAAATTTTGTGATTTACTTTTTTTAGCTTTTTTTGACTTATCAATTTTGGGAATATGTGGTATAGTTAAAACAAAATTAGAACCTATCCACTAAGGAGGACAGAATTATGAAAAAATTTATCAATGATGTTGAAAACGTTGAAAATGAAATGCTCGAGGGTATCGTAGCCGCACATCCGGAATACGTTAAGCGCCTCGAAGGTTTCGACGTTCTCGTCAGAGCTAATAAAAAAGCTGACAAAGTCGCTTTAGTCAGCGGCGGCGGCAGCGGTCACGAACCGGCCCACGGCGGATTTGTAGGCGAAGGTATGCTGGATGCCGCAGTTGCAGGCGCAGTTTACACCTCTCCCACACCGGACCAGGTTTACGAAGCCATCAAGGCTGTAGATGCCGGCAAGGGCGTTTTACTGGTTATCAAAAACTACACCGGCGACGTTATGAACTTTGAAATGGCCGCTGAAATGGCAGAAGCCGACGGCATCGAAGTTGCTTCCGTTGTAACCAACGACGACGTTGCCGTTCAGGACAGCCTCTACACCACAGGCCGCCGCGGCGTTGCCGGCACCATCTTCGTACACAAAATCGCCGGCGCCAAGGCTGAAGAAGGCGCTTCCTTAGCTGATGTCAAGGCTGTTGCCGAAAAGGTTATCGCCAATGTCCGCACCATGGGCGTTGCCATCAAGCCCTCCACCGTTCCGGCTGCCGGAAAACCTGGCTTCGAGCTGGCTGAAGACGAAATGGAAATCGGTATCGGTATCCACGGCGAACCGGGTACCCACCGCGAAGCCTTAAGACCGGCCGACGAAATCGTCGATCACCTGCTGGAAAAAATCCTGGCCGACATCGACTACTCCAACTCTGAGGTTGCCGTTATGGTCAACGGCGGCGGCGCAACTCCGGCGATGGAATTATACATCCTGAACAGACGCGTCAACGAAGTCCTGACCGAAAAGGGCATCAAGGTTGTAAAGACCTACGTTGGCAACTACATGACCTCCATCGACATGGCCGGCGCGTCCATCAGCGTGCTGAAGCTGGACGATGAAATGAAGGCTTTACTGGCTGCCAAGGCTGACACCATTGCCTTAACCCAGTGCTAAGATATAAAAATTTAAAAAATCAGCCCTTTTAAAGGAAATTTTAAAAGGGCTCGGTTATCATTAACTGAATACAAAAAGGGGACGCGGAGATCGGAGAAGCCATTGGGCATTTCTCGGAAGCTCTGCGTTTCTTCTGTGGTAAAAAAACAGACTGAAAGGAATGATTTATTATGGCAATCACAAAGGCAAACGTTTTGGATTTCATCCATATCTTCCACGATAAGATGCAGGAACATCGCCAGGCCCTGACCGATATGGACCAGGCCATCGGCGACGGTGACCACGGCATCAACATGAGCCGCGGCTTAAAGGCGGTTGAAGAAAAGCTGCCCACCGTTGAAGAAAAGAATATCGACGATATCTTCAAGGCTGTGGGCATGACCATGGTGTCCACCGTCGGCGGCGCTTCAGGCCCCCTCTACGGCACAGCCTTCATGAAGGCTGGCATGGTTACCAAGGGCAAGGAAACCTTAGAAGCCCAGGATCTCGTCACCATTTTTGACGCAGCCATCGAGGGCATCAAGACCCGCGGTAAATCTGAAACCGGTGAAAAAACCATGTTAGACGCCATCGTTCCCGCCAGAGACGCCTACGCCAAGGCCATCGAAGCGGGCAAGAGCATCACCGAAGCCTTGGCGGCTGCGGAAGCTGCTGCCTGGGACGGCGTAGAGTACACCAAGACCATCATCGCCACCAAGGGCCGCGCCAGCTACCTGGGTGAACGAAGCATCGGTCACCAGGACCCCGGCGCCACCTCCATCACTTACCTGATCCAGGCCGCCAAAGAAGCCGGTGAAAAGGCAGGTGCCTAATCATGGTAGGTATTGTCATCGTCTCCCATAGCCAGAAGGTTGCCGAGGGCGCCAAGGAGCTGGCCATGCAGATGGCTGCCGACGCCAAAATTGCGGCCGCCGGCGGTCTCCAGGACGGCAGCATCGGCACCGACATGGAAAAGATCACCAACGCCATCAACGAGGTTATGTCCGACGACGGCGTCATCATGCTGGTGGATATGGGCTCGGCCATCATGACCTCAGAAATGGCCATCGAAATGTCCGATGCACCGGATAAGATCACCATCGTCGACACCCCCATTGTGGAGGGCGCTGTTGTGGGCTCCGTGGAAGCCTCCATCGGCTCCAGCAAGGACCACATCATCGAGGTTTTAAAGCAGGTTAAAACTGAACCTAAATTCTAGGGCATCACATAAAAAAACCGGGAGCAGTCCCGGTTTTTTTTATGTGGCAGCGAAAGCCTGGGCAATAAAAAAGGACATCTTGGGGATGTCCGTAATTTGCCCGATTTAATTTTCTGATTTTGCCAGGGTAATCTGAGGCGTATAGGCCTTGGCCAGGTAGGTGTAGCGGTTGAGCTGCTTCCAGCTGATGCCGGTGAAGCCGGCGCCGTTGAGCATCTGCCAGATTTCCTTTTCTGAGTAAATGTGGATGTCCACCTCGTTGATGGGCTTGCAGAAATGGTTCAGATAGCGCAGGGTGGCGTTGAGATAGGTGTCACAGATGACGAAGACCCCCTTGGGCACCAGCACTCGGTGAACCTCCTTGAGGACGAGCTCCGGCGTGTGGTAGTGGTGGAAGGTGGCGGTGCTGACGACCACGTCAAAGCTGTTGTCCTTGTAGGGCAGGTTGGTGGCGTTGCCGAGCTTGAGCTCGACGCATTTGCCGGCGAGCCGTTCCTTGGCGCCGGCGAGGCGGTCTAAGGAGTAGTCGAAGCCGCTGGCCTTCATATGGGGAAAGGTTTCAAAAAGCTGTTCCAGCAGTTTGCCGCCGCCGCAGTCCAGGTCAAGGAGGGTTTCAAAGGAATGGCCGTTTAAAGCTTCCACAGCCTCTTGGCGAGAGTCGTGGGCGTATTGTTTGAATTCGCTGGTATCAAAAATTGCAGCCAGGAGATCCTGGCTGATCCCCTTTTTCTTTTTTTCCTTCATGATCGTTCTTTTTCATCCTTTCAGTCTTCTGAATTATTTTAAGTGTAGCATGAAAAGGTGTAAAAATCCAGTCCCTTATTTGAAGAAAAAGGCCGAAGACAGGTGCCTTCGGCGCTGGTGATTTAGTTATTTGTGCCGCCTGGGGAAACCGGCGCCTTGGAGTAGACTGTCTTGGCGCTGACCCCCTGGAGCATGCCCAGCTTTCCGGACAGGGCGCTGATGATTTCCCCCGGCGCGTCGAGGATGACGCTGATGACGGAGATGCCGCGCTGGGCGTAGGGAACCCCCATGCGTCCGATGATGTACTGAGAATAGTCGTGGAGCACGTCGTTGAGCTTAGGCGCGGACTCCGGATTTTCAACGATAATGCCCACAAGGGCGATGCGATTTTCCATGGTGATACCTCCGATGGTCCTGGATGATGCAGCTGCGGCGCCGCCGCAGCCTGGGCTAAATGGGATAGTAGGTGTTTAAGAAATCCTCGCGCTCCTTCCAGTCGGGCATTAGAGTGCCCAGGGCAGAGCTGAAGGCGAAGTCGTGGCTGGGATACTTGAAGTGAAGCATCTCGTGGAGTGCGATGTACTCGATGCAGGGCTGGGGAACCTTGATGAGCTCCAGGTTTAAAATGAGAATTTTGCTCTTGGGGGAGCAGGAGCCCCAGCGGTCCAGCATTTTGTAAATTCTGAGCTTGGGCAGCTGAAGCTTGTACCTGGCGGCCTTGACGATGGCGTCGGCCAGGATGGGAACAAAGACCTCCCGGGCCCGCTCTCTGTACCAAAGGTCGAGGACCAGCTCCTTCTGGGCGCGGTTTTTGGGATCTGAGACCTCCATGACGAGGTTTTCTCCCTGGAGATAGACCCGGGATTCCCCGCTGGTCTGGAGCACCGACAGGGTGTAAAGGTGCCCCAGGTATTTATGCCTTTCACCGGTTTCATAGCGAAAGATTCTTTCGTGTTCTGGTGTGATTTGTTGTCCTTTAAACATGTTGTTGCCCTCCGTATGTGCTTTTAATTATAAACCCTTTGGGGGGAATTTGTGAATAAATAGTTGTGCGATGCGGAAAATTATTTGCAGCGGCACGCCAAGATTAAAATTTACCGGAGGATGAAACATTAAGGGCCCTTTTATTTTCCTGTGGTTGTGTTATAATGTTACTATTGTACCTTCGTCAATACCCTGGAAGTGCAATAATACGTATAATTGAAAAAAGGAAGAAGGAGAGTGAAAACAATGGAAACCAAACTCAACGTAACCTTGATACAGCATACGCCGGAACCGGAAAAGCTGGTGGCAGCGGCGGCAAAACTGTGCTATTCCCACGCCGGCGCCACGGAGATTATGGACAATCTGACCCCGGAAAACGTGGATCGCTTTTTAAATCGTCTCATGGACATGGGCCATGCCTCCCCCATCGAGCACGCCAGCTTTACCTTTGCCATCGAGGGCGTCAGCCGGGCCATGACCCATCAGCTGGTGCGCCACCGCATGGCCAGCTTCAGCCAGAAATCTCAGCGCTACGTCACCGAGGGACAGTTCAGCTACGTGGTTCCCTATGAGATCGCAGCGATTCCCGAGGCCAAGGAGGAATATATCCGTGCCATGGAAAACGCTCAGAAATCCTACGACAGCATCGCTGAAAAGCTGATCGCCGCCCACAAGGCGGAGCTGATGGCCGAGGGAATCGATGAGAAAAAAGCGGCCTCCATGGCCGAAAAGCAGGGAATTGAGGACGCCCGCTTCGTGCTCCCCAACGCCTGCGAGACGAAGATCGTGGTGACCATGAATGTCAGAGAGCTGCTGCACTTCTTTAATCAGCGCTGCTGCATGCGCGCCCAGTGGGAAATTCGCGCCTGCGCCGTGGCCATGCTGAGGGAATGCCGCAGGGTTGCACCAATTCTGTTTAAAAATGCCGGACCGCGCTGTGTAGAAGGGCCCTGTCCCGAGGGCAGCATGAGCTGCGGCAGAGCCAAGGAGGTCAGAGAGACCTTCAAGGTCTTATAAAATCCATTGGAATTTACGGGAGTTAGGAGTAATATGAGTGATATTAAAAACCCGCTGAAATTTAATTTTATCTGCGCTTTGGTCCTTGCGGTGCTGGGGGTGCTTGTGATTTTCGTCCCGGGCAGGGTGGCGGATATCGGCGCCTACCAGTTCTACTGCACTTACTTCGGCATCATCATGCTTGCCGGAGGCCTGGGCTTTGCCGTCTACTTTCATCTGCAGTCTAAGAAGTTTGCGGCCTTCATCTCAGATCTCGAGGGAAAGCTGGTCTGGAAGTATGACGACGCCTATTACGAGGGCTTCGTCGGGGAGCTCAACGCCATTCAAAAAAAACGTGACAACAAGAAGTTTTACATTCTGATTGCGGCGGTGGTGGTGCTGACGGCACTGCTCTACTTCATGTCGGCGCCGGAGGCGCGGTACTTTGCCTTTATCTTCGGCGGCTTTCTGCTGCTGGCCATCGTCCTTTTTGTGTGGGTTTTCCCCAACGCCTACAGAACCCGGGCGGGGGTTAAGCCCTACGTCACCATCGTGGGCGAAGGCGAGGCCTATATCATGGGCCGCTACCACCATTGGAAGCTGGCAAAGGCCAAGCTTAAAAACCACGACAACGGCCGTCAGATCTACCGGGTTTTGGCCATCAATTATCAGGGCATGACCGTCAACGGCAAGATGTACCGCGAGTGGAATGCGCTGATGCCCAAGGAGGACCAGGAGCACATCCAGGCCGCCAAAGCCATGGCCGACAAGATCAACAAACGCACCAAGGGCTTTGAAAATCAGGGGGCGAACAAGGACTTTTTAGAGCGCATCTTCGACAAGATGCTGGGACGTGACAAATAAAGAAAAATTCAGGCTGCAGGCTTTCTTGATGGAGGCTTGCAGCTTTTTTAGTACTGTAAAAGTGTAACTCTCGGAGCTTAATTCTGATACCTGCACCTATTTTATATACGGTTAAGACAGAAACTAGGGGAAAATAAAAAATCGAAGCCTTAAGCTAAGACTTCGATTTTTTATTTTATTCGGGATAGATCAGGTTTTTATCGGTGATCTGCTCCAGAACCTCGGTGAGGAATTTCTTGGATTCGTACTTGGCCATTCCCAAATTCATATCCAGGTAGTTGCCGCAGTCTCTGGGGGCGGCGCCGGGGACATCGCCCTCGAAATCAGCCATGAAACGGTATAAGTCCGTGATCAAAGGCAGCACATCCCGGGAGGTGAGATCTCCCTTCATGAGCAGGTAGTAGCCAGTGCGGCAGCCCATGGGTCCAAAATAGACGATCTGGTCGCTGAGCTTGGGGTCGTTTCTCAGGTAGGTGGCCCCCAGGTGCTCGATGGTGTGGAGCTCGGCGGTGTTGATGACGGGCTCGCGGTTGGGCTCCTTCATGCGGATGTCGAAGGTGGTGATGCATTCATCGCCACAGTAGTCCTTCCGGGAGACGTAGATGCCCCGGAGAAGGTCGATGTGATTGACGGTAAAGCTTGCGATTTTTTTCATGCTATTCTCCTTTAGTGTTGAGATAGGTATTGATGGCTTCCAGGTAGTGGACGAGGATATTGCCCGAGCGGCCGATTTTGTAGCGCGCCTCGAAGGCGGCGTAGGGAATGGATTTTCTTCCGCCGGCCTGGGCCGCGTCCCAGTAGGTTCTCAGGGTTTCGTAGGGAAGCAGATAATACTCATCAAATAGTTTAAACCAAACGATGAGAAAAGACAAGCCATCCTGCCTGTCAAAGGCCGACATAAAATCCATTTGATGGCTGTGGATGTTGGCGATGGGCAGGCGCTTTTCGTTGGTCTCCTTGGCGTCGAAGCAGATGGGGATGCCCTGGACATTGCCCATGTAGTCCACGGTGCTTTTTTCATCAAAATAAGCCAGCTTGATGGTGCCCCGGGCTGGATCCAGCTCCACGGGCTTGATGGAGGTGGGCAGCTTCTGCACCACCGCCAGTCCCTGGTCCATGTAAATCTTGTTGCTCTGATTGATGCACTCCTCCAGCTGACTGCCCCGAAGCCCTCGGCTGTGCCAATAGCCCATCAGTCCCGCCTCCCTTCAAAGAGCGCTTTTCGGATCTCTTCAAAAATTTCGGGGTAGGGGGCCGTAAAGCTGTAATTTAAGGCGTCGATGCGGTAGGTGCGGCCGTGGAGCAGCTGGTACTTAAGGCCGAAGTCTGCTTCAAAGCGGGCGTTGATGTCGGGGTCGCCGTATTTGGGATCCCCAACAACGGGGTGACCGGCGGCGGCCATCTGGGCGCGAATCTGGTGGGTGCGGCCGGTGTGGAGGGTGATTTCCAGCAGGGTGAAGTTCGAAGTGTGCGCCAGGGGACGGTAGCTCAGGCGGGCAGCCTTCCCCTGGGCGGCGACTTCCGAGCGATTTTGGGTCTCATCCCGGGTTAAAAAGTCCGTCAGCTCGCCGGGGGAGGTGAGGCTGCCGGCCACGATGCAGTGGTAGAGCTTTTGGGTTTGACGTTCTCTGATGGCGGCGTTGACAGCCCTTAAGGTGGGGTAGTCCTTGGGGATCATGGTGACGCCGCTGGTGTTTCTGTCCAGACGGTTGGCCACGGCGGGGCTAAAGGTGTCCGACAGGCTGAGGTTTTCTCTGGAGAGATAGGTCAGGGCCAGATCAATAAGGCTCTGCTCCCCGGAGTGGTCGGGCTGGCAGAGCAGACCGGCGGGCTTGTTGATCACCAGGATATGGTCGTCCTCGTAGAGGGGCGGGGCGAAAAGCCCGGCATAGGCCTCGGGGATTTCCAGCCGCCTTTTTTCCTTCTGGAAGGCGTTGATGGTCTCCTCGGAGAAATAGATCTGCAGGGTATCACCCTCCTTGAGCAGGGTTTTGGCTTCGGCCCGACTGCGGTTGACCTTGATGCGCTTTTTTCTGAGCATCTTCTGGAGAAAGCTGCGGCCTGCCAGGGGCATGAGCTTGGTCAGAAAGCGGTCGAGACGCTGGTTGGCGCCGGAGCTGTCGATGGTATATTCTTTCATGCAGTTGTCCTTATCTGAAATTTTCGTTTTAATGGGTTAAGCTGTCATCTATTATACCATACAACAATGCGGTGAAAAGACCTAAAAAAAGACCGGCACTGTGCCGGTCTTTGCAAATATGGTTTACTTGAATTCCGCATCCCAGAAATGGTAACGGTAGATGCTGGTGACCTCGAAGTTTTCGACGTTGTCTCCCAGGAGGTAGAACATGGTATCGTTGTACAGCGGAATGGCGCCGTAATCCTGACGGGTCAGGATGTTGTCAGCCTGTTTGTAGAGCTCGGCACGCTGGTTTTCATCTTTGATCTTACGGGCGTCATTGATCAGCTGATTGAATTCTGCGTTGTTGTACTTGTTGGATACCTGCTGGGTGGTGGTGGCGGACATTCTCTGGTAGATCATGCCGTCGGTGTCCACGTAGTCGGTGTACCAGTTGCTGACGGACAATTCGATTTCACCGGCCTTGTTCATGTCGGTGTAGGCGGCGCCGTCCACCTGGTTGATTTCCAAGGTGATGCCGGCGGCTCTGGCCTGATCCTGGATGGCGGTGCCAACCTGACACAGGGTCTGATATTTGGAGCTCTGGGTCAGCTTGATGGTGATGCCGTCGGGATAGCCAGCCTCAGCCAGAAGCTGTTTTGCCTTTTCCGGATTGTATTCGTAGGCCGGAACGCTGTCGTCGTAGCCGATGAGGCTTTCGGGAATGAAGGTCTTGGCCGGGGTCGCTGCGCCGTGGAGCAGATCGTTGCAGATGGCTTCGCGGTCGACGGCGTAGGACAGGGCCTCGCGGACCTTGGCGTCGGTGATCACCTCGTTGTTGGGGCTTAAATAGACGAGACCGACGGGGTTGAAGCTGTGCATATTGCCCTTGATTTCGTCGTTGCTCTGGACGGTTTCATACTGGTTGGTGTCCATCATGACGAAGTCCACATTGCCCTTCTGGAATTCCATGAGCTGGGTGTTTAAGTCTTCCTGGAACTTGAATTCGATGCCGTCCAGCTTGGTCTTTTCGCCGTGGTAATCGTCGAAGCGTTCCATGGTGATGCCCTGGCCCGCAACGTATTCGGTCATTTTGAAGGGGCCGGTGCCGTAGAGCACGGTGCGTCCCCAGTTATCGCCGGCTTCCTCGCAGGCGGCTTCCGGGAAGATGACCGCATAGGGTGCAGACAGCACGGCCTCGAAGGGGGCGTAGGGCTGCTGCAGGGTGATGGTGAAGTGGGTGTCGTCCTGGATTTTAAAGCCTTCCAGCTCGGTGGCCTGGCCATCCTCCAGGGCCTTGAAGCCCACTACCTGGTCGAAGAGGGCGCCCATGAGGCCCTTGGTGATCAGGCGCTCGTAGGAATATTTAACGTCTGAAGCCTTCAGGGTTTCACCGTTGTGGAACTTGACGCCGTCCTTGAGCTCGAAGCTGTAGGTCAGACCATCCTCGGAAACCGTGGGCAGCTGGGTTAAGAGCTGGGGATCCAAGGTGGTGTCGTTGTTGAGACCGATTAAGGTTTCACAGGCCTGGTCGGAAACCATGATCAGGTAGGACTGGGTTCCCATGTTGGTGTCGATGGGAACGTTGGGGTCCTGCATGGTGACGCGGAAAATGTTGCTTCCGGCGTCGGTTGCAGAGCCACCGGAGCCACAGCCGGCCAGGGTGAAAAGCAATGCGGCCGAGAGCACCAGGGCCGCGGCTTTTTTGAATACTTTCATTATCTTCTCCTTTTGATAAATAAAAATGATATCCAATCCGAAATGCCCGTTTTTGGATTGAATATGTTTACAATTATACCATGCTTTGGGGCGAATGTCCACTTTCAGGAGGACTGCGTCCGGTAATAGGTCTTGTTGAGCTCCCGCATCCACTGTCTGTCAATGTGGTCCAGAGCATCCTTGGTGATTCTGAACTGCCAGTTGCCCTGGGCGCTTCCGGGGCTGTTCATCTTGGTGTCGGAGCCAAAGCCGCAGAGATCCTGGAGGGGGATGATAGCCACTGCCGCAGGGCTCTGCCATAGCGCCCGGATAAAGGCGCGGCAGGAGGCGCTTTCGGGTCCACCGTTTTTCCAGTCGCCGCCTGTGAAATTGACATAGGCCAGGGCGTGGTCTCTTTGATGGGGCAAAAGCTCCCAGAGGTAGCCCAGCAGGGTGTTGTTGTCGTGGGTGCCGGTGTAGGCCAGGCAATTTTGGGGATAATTGTGGGGCAGGTGGAGGTTGTCGCTGTCGTCGATGAAGCCAAACTGGAGCACCCGCATCCCGGGAAAGCCGGTGTATTCAAGGAGATCAAGCACCCCGTCGTCGATGATCCCAAGATCCTCGGCGATGATATTTGGTCTTTTGTCGCCGAAGGTCTTAAAAACCTGGTCGAAGAGATCTCTGCCGGGGCCGGGGACCCAGGTGCCTTCCCGGGCGGTTTTGGCCTCGGCGGGCACCGCCCAGTAGGCCGAGAGTCCCCGGAAATGGTCGATGCGCACGGCGTCGTAAAGGGTGAGGGCGTGGCTGATGCGGTCGATCCACCAGCTGTAGCCCTCCTTTTTCAAAACGTCCCAACGGTACAGGGGGTTGCCCCAGAGCTGGCCGTCCAGAGAAAAATAATCCGGCGGGACCCCGGCGACGTTTTTGGGATTTCCCTTGTCGTCCAGGTCGAAGAAACGGCGGTTAGCCCAGACGTCGGCGCTCTCCAGGGAGAGGTAGATGGGCATGTCGCCGATGATTTTGATGCCGGAAGCCCCGGCGTAATCCTTCAGGCGCTGCCACTGGGTGTAGAACAGGTACTGCAAAAAAATCTGGAAGTCGACGCTGTCGGCGTATTGCGCTCTGGCAGAGGCCAGGGCTTCTGTGCGATGGTATTTCAGATCCTCGTCGGGCCAGTCGTACCAGTCGGTGTTGTCGTAGACCTCTCTGAGGGTCATGTAGAGGGCGTAGTCGGGCAGCCAGCGGCGCTGGGCCTCGGCAAAATGGTTGATCTGCTGGCGCAGGGTGTTGTCGGCCCGGAGAAAGGCGCGCTTTAAAAGGGGCAGACGCGTCTCGTTTAAAAATTGATAGTCTGTCTGATAGGGATCCGCCACCCGGACAGCGTCCAGCTCCTGGGGCTCAAGGAGGCCCTCGCCGGCCAGAAGATCCAGATCGATGAACAGCGGATTTCCCGCAAAGGCAGAGAAACTTTTGTAGGGAGAGTTGAAGGCGTCGGTGGTTCCCAGGGGAAGGAGCTGCCAATAGCTCATGCCCATGGCGGAAAGGAGGTCGACAAAGTCTTTGGCCTCCTGGCCGAAGCTGCCGATGCCGTAGGGACCAGGAAGGGAGGTGATGTGGGCGAGAATGCCGCTGGAGCGTTTGAAATGCATAGCTGTGTCCTTTCTGTGTTCAGAGGCGGTGCCTCGGATACTTTTTTGTTCTTCGACCTAGTTTAGCATAAAAAGAAAATGTTTACAACCAAATCGGCCGGGGAAGGGGTGAAAAAACAGAGCAAAAATATTTTTACAAAAGTAAAAGAATAGAAAGAAAGTGAAAAAAGCTTGACATCCTGAAATAATGGGGATATACTGAACTCAAGTTAGATGCTTTCAGAAAAAATAACAGGTTTATTTTTAAAAATGTAAATATATTTTGAAAGCTGTCATTTAGCAGAATTTAGAAATTCAATGGAGGAACTCAAATGAAATTTTTTATCGACACAGCCAATGTAGCAGACATTAAGCAGGCCAACGATATGGGCGTCATCTGCGGTGTTACCACAAACCCGTCTTTGATTGCTAAGGAAGGCAGAGATTTTAACGAAGTTATCGCCGAGATCGCATCCATTGTAGATGGCCCCATCAGCGGTGAAGTTAAAGCTACCACCACCGATGCCGAAGGCATGATCGCCGAAGGCCGTGAAATTGCAAAAATCCATCCCAACATGGTTGTTAAAATTCCGATGACCACCGAAGGCTTAAAGGCGACCAAGGTTTTATCCCAGGAAGGCATTCCGGTTAATGTCACCCTGATCTTTACCGCCGCCCAGGCGCTGCTGGCTGCCCGTGCAGGCGCTGCCTACGTTTCTCCTTTCCTGGGACGTCTGGACGACATCTCCACACCGGGTATCGACCTTATCGAAACCATCGCCGACATCTTCAACGTTCAGGGTATTGAAACAGAAATCATCTCCGCCAGCGTCCGCAACCCGATCCACGTCATCGACTGTGCAAGAGCTGGTGCCGACATCGCCACCGTACCCTACAGCGTCATCGAACAGATGACCAAGCATCCGCTGACCGACCAGGGGATTGCGAAATTCCAGGCGGACTACAAGGCTGTCTTTGGCGAATAATTGACATTAAAAAATACCACAATAATATAACCACCCTATATAAAAAAGCAGAGCCTGTGCCCTGCTTTTTTATTTGTGGTGCTAATTGATTCGAATTGCATTCTGGACGACGCCGAGGATTTGGATTTGGTCGGCGGGGAGGGTTTCGGTCTCGTAGAATTCCCGGTTAAAGGGGAGAAGGGTGACGTCGTCCCCGTCTCTTTGGACAATTCTCAGGGTGACGCGGCCGCCGCCGATCATCACCAGGGCTTCCTGGTTGTCGTCGCAGTGATCCTGGAGGCGGATGTTTAGCAGATCCTCCTTAAAATAGCGGTCGAACATGCTGTGATCCTTTAAGATGACGGTGAGAAAATCGAAGCCACCCCGCCGCTTGATGGGCAGGGGGGCCTCGGGGTCAAATTCTTTGACGAAATCGAAGGGCTCTACATTATCGTTCCATTCCATAATAGGTACTTCCTTAATTTTAATTTTTAATAAACGGAGGGGCCTAAATGGACTTTAAAATCCATTTAAAGGATCTCCGTTAAGAAAGTGTACCACAACTAAAATCACAGCCGCAATGTCTTTAAGCCAAATTTAACGTCTTTCCTATATCATATAAAATCATTGCATGAAATCAGACAAGGTGAAAACATGAAGGAAAAATCATTTTTTGAAGGGGCGGATTCGGAGAGCTTCGAGGCCGCCTACGCGATCATCGAGGCCTCCTTTCCGAGGAGCGAGCGGCGCAGCCGCAAGGGCCAGCAGGCCCTGCTTGAGGAAGCCGCCTACGAGCTTTTGACGCTGCCTGCTCCCGACGGCGGTGTTTTGGCGGTTCTGGGGGTATGGCATCTGGGGGATTTTGATTATATCGAGCACGCTGCGGTGTCTGTGGAGGCCAGGGGCGGCGGCATCGGCAGCCGGATCTTCGAGGAGTTTTTCAAGATCAATGGGGGGCGGATGGTTTTGTTGGAGGTTGAGCCCCCCGAGGAAACCGACGCCAAGCGCCGCATTCGCTTTTACGAGCGCCTGGGCTTTTACCTCAATCCCTACGATTATTGTCAGCCCTCCCTGGGCGAGGGAAAGCCGGCGCTGCCGCTGCAGATCATGACCTACCCCGAGGCCATCGACCAGGGGCGCTTTGAGGACTGCAGATCCGAGCTGATGCGGACGGTTTATCACAAGGATCGTATCGACTAGTCGAAATGTGGATGATTGTTGACTTTTAAGTTGACAATCATCCTTTTTTTAGCTATACTGTCGACATATAAAAATAGAAAGGTAGACAATAGAGATGAAATTGACGCTTCAGGAACTGGCGCGCTGTGCGCTGATGACGGCTTTGGTGGCGGTGGGGGCCTTTATCCGCATTCCACTGCCCGGAGAAGATTATTTTACCATGCAGTTTATCGTCGTGGCTTTGACGGGGATGCTTTTGGGCAGCAAAAAAGGGGCCCTGGTCATGGGAGTTTATCTGCTCATTGGTCTTTTGGGCATTCCCATCTTTGCCGGCGGCGGCGGGATCGGCTACGTGCTCAAGCCCACCTTTGGCTACCTGCTGGGCTTTGTGCCGGCGGCCTTCGTGGGGGGACTGATCTCTGAGCACAGGGATATCCGGGGCAGGTACTGGCTGGCGGCGGCGGCGACCTTGGTCATCGTCTACCTCTTTGGCATGGGTTACAAATACCTGCTCTACAATTTTTATTTGTCGGAGCCCCTGCCCTGGTCGCTGGTGCTTTTGGGGGTGGTGCCTCTTCTGCCCAAGGATATTGCGGCCTGTGCCGTGGCGGCCCTGCTTTCAGGGCGGCTTTCGGGCTATTTTGTTCTGAATGAAAAACAGCGGGAAAAGCGGGAAAGCTGTTGACAGAAAATTAAAATTCAGCTATAATTAGTCCCGTTAAAAGGGAGTAGTTAAAACGATAAAGTCAACATACTGGTGGATCACCTGGCTTTATGACCTGAAAGGTAACGAGACTTTTGACGTATTTTTGTGTACGTCAAGGGTCTCTTTTTTATTTTCCCGGGTATGTTGGGAAAATACTGTGCGTTGTCTGGCCGTTTGTAAAATTACGACCCTAACAAGGACATCAAAGAAGGAGGAGTAAAAAGGAATGAAAGCATTTCAGGAGCAAGCCTGTGAAACCCTGAAACGTCTGGGCACAGACCCCGAGGGAGGTCTTTCTTCGGCAGCCGTCGAGGAAAGCCGCCAAAAATACGGGATCAATGCCTTTACCCCTAAGAAACCGAAATCTGTTTTTAAAAAGATTTGGGATGCAGCCACGGAGCCCATGATCATCATGCTGCTGGCGGCGGCGGCCATCACCCTGGGCGTCAACTTCGTCCGCTATTTCACCGGCGGACAGACAGAATTCATCGAGTGCATCGGGATTTTTGCAGCCATCTTTTTGGCCGTGGGGGTCACCGTCATCATGGAGGGCAAAAGCGAGAAGGCCTTTGACGCCCTGAACAAGATCAACGAGGATATCCAGGTCAAGGTCATCAGAAACGGCGTCGTCACCCAGATCTCCCAGAGAGAGCTGGTGGTGGGCGATATCATGGAGGTGGCCACCGGGGATATGCTGCCGGCCGATGGCCGTCTGGTGGAGGCCAAGGGGATTCGGGTCAACGAGTCCTCCCTCACCGGCGAGAGCATGCCGGTGAAAAAATCGGCGGAGGCGGTGTTTGACGATCCCAGAACGCCGGTGGCTGAGCGGGCCAACATGCTGTACTCCGGCTGCTTTGTGACGGCGGGCAGCGGCAAGGTGGTGATCACCGAGGTCGGCGACGGCACCGAGTTTGGCAGCATCGCCAGAGAATTGTCGGCCACGGAGAAGGGCAGCACCCCCCTCCAGGAAAAGATGAACCGCCTGGGCAAGTTCATCACGGTGCTGGGGGCCACGGCGGCGGCCATCGTCTTTACCATCCAGCTGATTATCTTCGCCTCCACGGGAACCTTTAACCTGGACACGGTTTCCGAGGCCTTTATCACCAGCATCGTTTTGATCGTCGCGGCGGTGCCCGAGGGGCTGCCCACCATCGTGGCGGTGTCTCTGTCCATCAATATCATCAAGATGGCCAGGCAGAATGCCCTGGTGAAAAAGCTCATCGCCTGTGAGACCATCGGCGCCATCAACGTCATCTGCTCCGACAAAACCGGGACCCTGACGGAAAACCGCATGACGGTGACGGACATCTGGGAAAACGGCGTCCTGGTGGCCCCGGCCCAGCTGACCTCTCCGACGATGCTCGAAAACTTTGCCGTCAACAGCACCGCCGACATCGAGCAGGGGGAAACCCCGAGGTTCATCGGCAATCCCACCGAGGGTGCCCTGCTCATGGCCTGTGAAAAAGCCGAGTCCTGCCACAGCCACTACGGGGATATCAGGAAGTCGGCGGAGCTCGCTTACGTCTACCCCTTCTCCTCGGAGACCAAAAACATGACGACCCTGGTTCAAAAAGGGGAGACCACGGTGGTTTATACCAAGGGCAGCCCCGAGAAAATTTTATCCCTCTGTACCCACAAAAAAGACGGCCAGGGGGTGTCTGAAATGACGGCGGCGGATGTCGCGGGCATCGAGGCGCACATCGTCGGCTTTGAGAAGAAGGCCAAGCGGGTGCTGGCCTTTGCCTACAAGGAAATGCCCCTTCAGGCCGAGGATACAGACTTTGAAAATCTCCGGGAAAACTATGAGAGCCAGCTGATCTTCGACGGCTTTGTGGCCATCGCCGATCCTCTGCGGGAGGACGTCAAGGCGGCGGTCAAGCGGTGTCGTGAGGCTGGCATCGAGCTTAAGATTCTCACCGGGGACAACATCGTCACCGCCAGGGCCATCGCCGAGGAATTGGAGCTTTTGGCCCCCGGGGATGCGGCGGCAGAGGCCCACAAGCTGGAGGAGCTCTCCGAGGAGCGCCTCATGGCGCTGCTGCCTAAGATCAAGGTCATCGCCAGGAGTACCCCCACGGTTAAAATGCGGGTGGTCAACGCCCTGAAGAAAATGGGCGACACCGTGGCCGTCACCGGCGACGGCATCAACGACGCCCCGGCCATCAAAAACGCCGACGTGGGCATCGCCATGGGGATCACCGGCACCGAGGTCTCTAAGGAGGCCAGCGACATCGTGCTGCTGGACGACTCCTTCTCCACCATCGTCAAGGCGGTTCAGTGGGGCCGGGGGATCTACGAAAACTTCCAGCGCTTCATCCAGTTCCAGCTGACGGTCAACCTCTCCTCGGTTATCGTCGTGCTCTGCTGTATTCTTTTGGGCCTCAAATCCCCCTTCACGGCCCTGCAGCTGTTGTGGATCAACATCATCATGGACGGACCGCCGGCCTTAACCCTAGGTCTGGAGCCCATCCGGGAGGATCTTTTGAAGCACCAGCCCATCGCCAGGGATGCCAACATCGTAAGCCGGGGGATGCTGGGGCGCATTGGCTGCGTGGGGATCTTCGTCTCCTTTGTATTTATGCTCCAGGCCCTGTTCAACATCCTGGGGGGCACGCCGGAGGAACAATACACCATCCTGTTCACCCTCTTTGTAGTCATGCACCTGTTCAACGCCTTTAACTGCCGGGAGCTGTCGGATACCAGCATCTTCAGCAATATTTTCAACAACCATCTGATGCTGGGGATCTTTGGGGCCACCTTCCTGCTGCAGGTGGTCATCACCCAGTTTGGCGGGGTGCTCTACAACACGGTGCCCCTAAGCCTTGCCATGTGGATCAAGATCGTCGTTTTAGGCATGTCGGTGATCCTGGTGGCGGAGCTCTTTAAGCTGATCAAGCGCAGACTGTTTGGCCATAAGCGCAGTCCTGCAAAATAAGCAATAAAGCTGTACATCAAAAAAATCCAGCCCAAATTTTTGCCACGGGTTGATAAATCAGAATAAATATACCGATGGCGTCGACGATGTGCTTATCAAAATTATCGGTGCAAGGAAAAAGAATTTCAAAATATTTTATGCGGAGGATTAGGCTTATGAAGAATAATTTGAATGTGTGATACGAACAGCAGGGCGATTATTTCTTTCCTTGTGTAACGACAAAGGAACAAAAAAATTTACATATTGGAGTATGGGCAAATCGACATCGGCGGTATCTTAAACAATTTCATCGAGTGCGATATTACAATCTTTTGATCTCGGAAAAATTGTATGAGTATCTTGCCGATATTGAGGAACAAGCAGAGAAAATGTTTGAAAAACTTGTAAAATCACTTGCCGAAAAGGAAAATATCACAGAGAAACTGAAAGCAGATAACCCAATGCTATGGGTTCAAAAGAT
>JAUNGS010000024.1 GCA_030524435.1 Eubacterium sp. | reverse complement strand
AAAAAGAAGCTTGACAAATTTCATGATTTTTTTAGTTTCACCTATAAAAAATTGAAATTTCACTGTACAATATCCTTTTTTTATCCGTTCTATAGTGCTATACTACCACCTATTGAAAAGGTTGTCAATTCCTTTTATCACATTTTTTAATATTTTTTCGTTGTTTCTTTGATAGTTATTTGTCAAACTAATATTTTTCGTAAAATCTGTGGTGAAGCCCAGGAAAATCTTTGAAATAACTGTTTCCCTTTACAGCCCTGTTTGTAAATTTCAATGCGCCTGTTTTTTTATCTCTGAAAATTCATTTAAATTACAAAAATGAAAACGAAGTCTCCTTAAACCTACAGATCAGCTTCAGTGAAAACGCATTTTATTGAAGGACACCGCCATAAAAAAGGAACCGAAGGTCAAAGACACCTCGGTTCCTTTTTTAAGAAATGTTTATAAAATTTATAGGTATTGGCGGAATCTTAAATTAGTTGGTTTTCACCGGACCAATTTTGCCCTGACGGAAGGCCTTGCTGTACTTTCTGCAAAGTCTGTCGTTGCCCAATAAGGCATCGGTGGCGTAGATTGCTCCCATCATATCGCGGCTTGTGGGATCCATAACCGCAGAGTCCATACCGACGAACATAGATAAGGTCATGAAATTCTGGTTCATCAGCTTTCTGGCCGGAAGACCGAAGGAGATATTGCTCAGGCCGGAGGTGATGTGAATATCCGGATAAACCGCACGAATCGCTTCAATTTCTGCTTTGAAGTTTAAGAAAGAGTTATTTTCTGTGGACAGGGCCATAACGCAGGGGTCGATGTGAATTCTGTTGGGGGTCAGGCCGTATTTCTTGGCTTCCTCAACCATCATCTTTGTCAGCTCAACCTTCTTTTCGACGTTGTTCGGAATACCGTCGTTGTCACAGGTCATGGCAACCAGCTCCCAGGCGGGATCTGCATCCTTGAACAGGGGCAGCAGCACTTCCATCTTATTGCCTTCGCCGGATACAGAGTTGACGAGACCCGGTTTTTTACACAGCGGGAAAACAGCCTTTAAGATTTCAGGGTCAGGACTGTCGATACACAGCGGTGTTTCAACGGCTTCCTGAACAATGTCCATCATCCATTTTAAGGATTCCAGCTCAATTTCCGGGGCGGTGCCTGCACAGACGTCGATATAGGTTGCGCCGGCATCTGCCTGGGCAATCGCTCTGTCTCTGATGAATGCCTCATCCTTTTCTTCGATGGCTTTTTTAACCACCGGAATCGCGCCGTTCAGTTTTTCTCCAATAATAATCATCATAATCCTCCTCTGCCAGTGTTTTTCACCGTCATAAAAATTAAATATAGCTTTATAAACCTACCTGTATATACAGATATATTGTATATACAGGGTAACACGTTTACATAAGATTGTCAATATTTTTTCAAGGCTGCTACTAAATTTTCCTCATATTTCTCCGTCAGCTTTTGCTATTGTAAAATTTCTGATAAAAGCGTATAATTAAAACGATATCAAGCCGATTTTTTTATGTACATTTCTGTATATACACCTATATTGAGGCAAAGCTAAAGGAGACATTATTATGCGCATTCACTTTCCCTTACTAGACGAAACCATAGAGCTGCCCGCCGAGAGCAAGGTCAGCGACGCCTGTGCCGCCGTCGATCTGCCCTTAAACCTTGTCTGCGGCGGCAAGGGCAAATGTAAAAAGTGTCTGGTGACCATCAAGGACCAAGAAGGCATGCGGGAGGTTCTGGGCTGTATGACCCCCATCGCTGAGGAGATGGAAATCTACATCTCCAGGGAGCGCGCCGCCAGCCAAATTTTAGAAACCTCGGCCAACGACGCCCTGCCCTTTAACCCGGCCCTCAAGGCCTACACACTGCCCTACGATAAGCTGAGCTTCCCCCTTTGCGGCTATATTTACGACGGCCTGAAGACCCTGCTTCCCGAGGGCATACAGCCCTTGAGCTACGCCATGGCAAAAAAGCTGTCCGAAGTGGCCTATTTGGAGGATTACAGCTTTCTTCAGGTCGTCTGCCATCAGGATGAGATCATCGATTTGGTGCCCCTGAGGGAAGAGAGAAGCATCTACGGCATCGCCTTCGACATCGGCACCACCTCGGTGGTGGGCTACCTCTACGACCTGGGCACCGGCGTCCTCAGGAATCAATACTCCACCTTAAATAAGCAGATCGCCTTTGGCGGCGACGTCATCAGCCGCATCGACTACGCCGGGGAATCCCCTGCCCATCTGGCAGAAATTCACCGCTATATCATCGATACCTTAACGGAGATCACCCAAAACCTCTGTACAAAATCCAGCGTCGACGCCCTGGATATCTACAATATGGTCCTCTGCGGCAACAGCACCATGCAGCATCTTTTCCTGGAAATTTCCCCTATGCACCTGGGCCTGGCCCCCTTTGTGGGCACCAGCAAGGAAAGCGTACGCCTGAGCGGCGAGACCTTCGGGCTGCCCATGAATCCCCGGGGCATCGTGTCCTTCATGCCCCTTTTGGGCGGCTTTGTGGGGGCCGATACCACCGCCGTGCTTTTGGGTCTGCCCAGAGATAAGAAGCTGCGCCTGATGATCGATTTGGGCACCAACGGCGAGATCGCCGTGGGCAATGCCGACAAATACTACGTGGCCTCCACCGCCTGCGGCCCAGCCCTGGAGGGCGCTGGCCTGACCATGGGCATGCGGGGCACCGCCGGCGCCATCGAAAAAATCAGCGTCAAGGACGGCAAAATCCAATGCAAGATCATCGGCGACGTCCCGGCCCAGGGCTTCTGCGGCTCCGGCATCGTCGACGCCGTGGCCATGCTCTTCAGAGAAGGCGCCATCGCCAAGCGCGGCAACTTCATCAAGGGCGACGCCTTAGATGCCCACCCCATGAAAAACCGCTTTGGCACCGATGACGCAGGACAGCGCTACTTTAAAATCATCACCGCCGCCGAACATCCCGAGGGCAAGGACATCATCATCACCCAGAAGGACATCCGCTCCGTGCAGCTGGCCAAGGCCGCCATCTACACCGGCTGCTGCCTGCTGGCCGAAAATTACGGTCTCAAGGGCAGCGACCTCGAGGAAATCGTCATCGCCGGGGCCTTCGGCAACTACATCGACGTCAACAACGCCCAGTTCATCGGGCTTTTGCCAAAAATAGACGGCGTGCCCATCCGCTCCATCGGCAACGGCGCCGGCACCGGGGCCCAGCTCTACCTGCTGTCCCAGGAGGAGATGGCCGTCTGCGACGCCATCCCCAAGGTCACCACCCACATCGAGCTGGCCACCGACCCGAAATTCACCAACGCCTACATGCAGAACATGCTCTTTGGGGATAATTTGATGATTTAAAAATACCTATCGAGACGCTTAAATAAAAGAATAAAAAAAGCTGGCCCTTTGAAGGCGCCGCCTGCCAATCCACGGCAGACGGCCTTCAAAGTCCAGCTTTTTATATTACCTAATTTTTATACGGTATAATGTCCGGCGGCGTAGGTGTTATAGCCCCCCACCAGATTGTAGATATCCTTGTAACCCAGGGTCTTGAGAATCTGTGCCGCCAGATAGCCCCTGAGGCCTACCTGACAGGTGACGTACAGCGGCGCCGCCTTGTCGGCGGGCAGCCCCGCTGGATTATCCCTGAGGGTGTCCAGCTCGATATTCACAGATCCCGGCACGTGACCCCCGGCGTACTCGTCGGGACGGCGCACATCCAAAAGGGTTCCCCCCGCTGCGATGATGGCGTCGATCTCATGCCACTGCACCGTCTTGTACTCCCCGGACTGGATGTTCTGGGCGATGTAGCCCAAAATATTGACGGGATCCTTGGCGGCGGAGTAGGGCGGCGCGTAGGACAGCTCCAGCTCCTGGAGATCGAAAACCGTTCCGCCCAGCCGCATGACGGTGGCAATGACGTCGATGCGCTTTTCGGTGCCCTCCTTGCCCACGGCCTGAGCCCCTAAAATTTTTAAGGTTTCTGGATCGTAGAGCAGCTTCATGGAAATGACGCTGGAATTCGGATAGTAACCGGCGTGGTTGCCGCGATGAGCGTGGATTTCCACAAAGGGCAGCCCCTTGGCCTTGAGCTGGACGGCATTGTTGCCCGTGGCGGCAAAGGTTTTGTCGAAGACCTTGGCCACCGAGGTGCCCTGGACGCCGGCGTTCTTAAAGGGAATGCCATGGATTCTGTCGGCCACGGTGCGTCCCTGGCGGTTGGCGGGACCCGCCAGGGGAATGGCGGTTTTGGTGCCGTCCACAAAGTCTGTGACCTCAATGGCATCGCCGATGGCGTAGATATCAGAAACCGGCTGGCCTGTGATATCGTCGATGACCTCGTAGGTGTCGGTGGTGACGATGTGTCCTCGGGGGCCGCATCTAAAGCCCGCATCCTTGGCCAGGGCGTTTTCCGGCGCCACACCGATGGCCAGAATTGTCAGATCACTTTCCAGAGCCACGCCGCTTTCCAGCACGATTTTGCGCCCCTTATTCTCAAAATGATCCACCCCGTCACCCAGAATCAGGTGGACGCCGTGCGCTTTCATTTCCCGGTGGAGCATCTGGGCCATCTCAAAGTCCAAAGGCTTTAGAATCTGGGGCAGCTTTTCCACCAGGGTGACGTCGATGCCCAGATCTCTGAGGTTTTCGGCCATCTCCACACCGATGAAGCCGCCGCCCACCACCACGGCTCTGGCGGGCCTGCCTTCCACTGCCGCCTTGATTTTATCGGTGTCGGGAATATTTCTTAAGGTGTAGACGTTATTCGCTTCTTTAATCCCGGGGATGGCCGGGGCAATGGGCTTGGCCCCCGGTGACAGGATCAGCGCATCGAAGCTTTCCACGTAGACCTCGCCGGTTTTAACCCGGCGCACCGCCACTTCCTTGGCCTTGGGATTGATGCCGATGACCTCATTGAAGACGCGGATGTCCAGATTAAAGCGCTTGGACATGGCTTCTGCAGTCTGGACAAAAAGGGCGTTTCTGTCCTTGATGACATCGCCGATGTAGTAGGGCAGTCCGCAGTTGGCAAAGGAAATATACTCGTCCCGCTCAAAGAGAATGATCTCGTCCTCCTCGCTGAGACGTCTAAGTCTGGCCGCCGCCGTGGCTCCCCCAGCCACGCCGCCGACAATTAAAATTTTTTTCATGGTTTCTCTCCTGTATATCAATTCATTTATATTAAAGCTATTTTACCACAGCCTGCAATCGTAATCAAAGCGACGCCCTAAAGTTTTGGCTTTTTCCGCATTTCATGCTATGATACCCCTAGAATAAAAACTCAGAAAGGAATTGCAGGCCCTTGGCTTCAATGCCCCTGCCCACCACCATGGATAAAAAAATAATCGATCTGCTGAAAGCCTCCCCCCTCTGCAAAGGCATGGACGCCGAGAAGCTCTCGCTGCTCTTTGCCCAGGGCATCTTCGCCCTGAGACGCTTCCCCGCCGGAGCCCTGATCTTCCAGGAGGGGGAGACGCCCCAAAGCCTCTATCTGCTCGTCTCGGGCCGGGTGGAGATCTGCAGAGACACCCTCTCGGGCCGCCGCATCCTGCTGACGGACATCACCCGCCCCGGGGATGTCTTCGGGGAAATCTATCTCTTCATCGCCCAGGGAAGCTACGATATGTACGCCTGGTCAGCCCAGGACACCCAGGTCGTCGCCATCTCCAGGGATTTTCTGTCTTTAAAGGAAAATGATCTCAGTGCCATCATCCAGGGTAATCTGCTGTCCATTTTTGCCCAGAAAGCCTACGGCATGAAAAGACGGCTGGATATCTTAGGCGGCGGCAGCCTCAAGGAAAAGCTCGCCCGATTTTTCGCCAGCAGACAGCGCCCCGGCAAAGCCCTCCAGCTGGACATGACCCGGGAGGCCCTGGCGGATTATCTGGGCGTCACCCGGCCCTCGCTGTCTAGAGAGCTGGGGCAGCTCCAGAAGGCGGGCATCATTGCCGTCGACGGCCGGCGCATCGAAATCCTGGACCAGGAGGCCCTGGAGGGTCTGCTGTAATTTATTTTTCTTCTGTAACAAATCTTACATCCTTTTTCCGCCAAAAAAGCTATACTTAGGCCATAGGAAAGTTCTAAACACGGAAGGAGTAACACAATGAAGGATACCATGTTTTGTTACCAATGCCAGGAAACCGCCGGCTGTCGCGGATGTACCAGCATGGGGGTCTGCGGAAAAACCCCGGAAACCGCCGGCGCCCAGGATTTGCTGCTCTACGTGACCAAGGGCCTGGCCCAGATCACCACGGCCCTGCGCACCCAGGGCGAGGGTGCAGACGACGCCGTCAGCCGCCGAATCACCGAAAATCTTTTTATCACCATCACCAACGCCAATTTTGACACCGAGGCCATTTACGACCAGATCGATGCCACCCTGGCGGTGAAGCGCAGTCTTCTGGTTAAGCTTAAGGATCAATCCGTCCTGGACAAGGCCGCCCTCTGGGATGGCGCCCGGGCCGACTTCGAGGCCGCCGCAAAAATGCCCGAGGTGGGGGTTCTGGCCACGGAAAACGAGGATGTAAGAAGCCTCAAGGAGCTCATCACCTACGGCCTCAAGGGGCTTTGTGCCTACATGAAGCACGCCAACAACCTGGGCTTCAAGGACGCAGATATCGACGCCTTCGTCCAGAAAACCCTGGCGGCGCTGCTTCAGGACAATCTGGACGCCGAAGCCCTGACTGCCCTGGCTCTGGAAACCGGCAAGCAGGGTGCCGCCGCCATGGCCCTTTTGGATCAGGCCAACACCGAAAGCTACGGCCACCCCGAAATCACCAAGGTCAGCCTGGATGTCAGAACAAATCCGGGGATCCTGATCTCCGGCCACGACCTCAAGGATCTGGAAATGCTCCTTGAACAAACCGCAGGCACCGGCGTCGACGTCTACACCCACAGCGAAATGCTGCCGGCCCACTACTACCCTGCCTTCAAAAAATACCCCCACTTTGCCGGCAACTATGGCAACGCCTGGTGGCGCCAGCGGGAGGAATTCGAAAGCTTTAACGGCCCCATCCTGATGACCACCAACTGCGTCGTTCCGCCCAAAAAAGACGCCGGCTACAAAAACAGACTCTTCACCACCGGCGCCGTCGGCGTGTCAGGCTGTCCCCACATCGAGGCCGACGCCCAGGGACACAAGGATTTCTCTGAAATCATCGCCCTGGCCAAAACCTGCCCTGCCCCCATCTCCTTAGAGCAGGGTGAAATCGTCGGCGGCTTCGCCCACGAGCAGGTCTTTGCCCTGGCCGACACCGTGGTGGAAGCCGTGAAATCCGGCGCCATCAAAAAATTCGTGGTCATGGCCGGCTGCGACGGCCGCGCCAAATCCAGAAGCTACTACACCGACTTTGCCAAGGCCCTGCCCAAGGACACCGTAATCCTGACGGCCGGCTGCGCCAAGTACAAGTACATCAAGCTCGATCTCGGCGACATCGGCGGCATCCCCAGGGTTTTGGACGCCGGTCAGTGCAACGACTCCTACTCCCTGGTGGCCATCGCCCTGAAGCTCCAGGAAATTTTCGGCCTCAAGGACATCAACGATCTGCCCATCGCCTACAATATCGCCTGGTACGAGCAAAAGGCCGTCATCGTTCTGCTGGCGCTTTTATCCCTGGGCGTGAAAAACATCCACCTCGGCCCGACCCTGCCGGCCTTTTTATCCCCCGGGGTTGCCCAGGTGCTGGTGGATAATTTCGGTATTGCCGGCATCACCGACGTCGACACCGATCTCAGTATCCTGCTGGCTTAAAAACATCGGACATTAAAAAAAATCATCCTGCCTTGCACATGGGGCAGGATGATTTTTTATTTTCTAAAGCGCTGCTGTGGGTTTTCGCCCTCACTGTACTATCTAAGCACCACCAATCACCTTATTTTTAATCTTCAAGTTTTTACCAAAAACCCGCTTAAACTTCTTGCCGCACTCGGCGATGATCATGTCGGCAAAGACGGAATGGGTGGAGGAGAGCACCAGGATCTCCACGCTGTCCTCCAAAATAGTGCAGCTGACGTCCTTGACGATGCCGTCCATGCTGCGGTCCAGGTACTCGGCGATCTGCAAAAACAGGCTCAGGGTCTCGATGCGGGCCCGGTCCTTGTCCGTCAGCAGGGTGCCGTACTCAGCGTCGACCTTGACCTTCTTGTTGGTTCTGTGATTTAAAGCCACAAAGGCACTCATGAGCAGCGCCTTCTGGCTGATGCCCTGGAGCCCTGCGTTTAAAATTAGATAGAAGCTGTGCTCGTGGTGATTACTGTACTGAATTTTGATGCCCACATCGTGGAGCATGGCGCTGGCCTTGACGATGTGATAGACGTCGTCCTCAATTTTGTGCAAAGGCGCCAGCTGGCTGAAAAGCTTCTGGGCCAGGCCATAGACATGGTAGGCGTGGGGAATATTGACATCGTAGTTGAGCATGGTGTTCACCAGAGAATTGTCGAAGACGTTCCCCACCAGATTGCTCTCATCATCCCCAAAATACTTGAAAATCAGACCATCCCTCAGACCGGCGTCGGAGATGATCAGCTCCCCGGAGCCCAAAATTTCCATGACCTTTTTCAAAGCCTGGCTGGCCCCCACGAAGATATCGCTGCGGCCCTTGGACAGCCCCTTGAGCCCCCGGCGCTCCTCCAAATCCATGGCCGCCGCCATATCGCAGACCTTCGCCACCGCGGCGTAATCCATGCGGTAGTTGTGGGCGATTTCCAGGGGGTAATCCACCAGGCGCCTGTGGATCCGGCCCACATTTCGGATGGTGCCGCCGACCCCCACCACCGGCAGGCCCCGGGCCTCCTTGAAAAATTTAACCTCGGACAGGGAATCCTCCAAAAATTCTTCCAGAGCCGCAATATTGCCGGCCTTGACCCTATCCCTCAGGCCAAAGCGCTCCGTCAAATCGATGGAGCCAAAGGGCAGACTGATGGCGCCGGCCATGCGCCGGTTTTTGATGAGCACAAACTCCACGCTGCCGCCGCCGATGTCCATCATCACCCCGTCGGCGATATCAATGGTGTTGACCACCCCCAGATAATCCATGGCCGCCTCGGTGGTGCCGGGGATGATGTCGATGTCGATGCCCGTGGTCTCCCGGATGCGGTCCACAAAGGCCTGACCATTGTCCGCCTTTCTCACCGCCGCCGTGGCCACCGCCATGACCTTGTCCACCTGGTAGGTGTCCAGCATATTCTTGTACATTCTCAGGGTTTCCTCGCCGTAATCCATGCGCTCCTGGCTGAGACTGCCCGTCTCGGCCATCCCCTGGCTCAGGCGCACGTTGACCTTGACGTCGTCCACAATGCGGAAGTACTCGTTGTTGCGGTACTCCCCGATGACCAGATGCACGCTGTTGGAGCCGATGTCGATGACCCCAATGCTCTTATTGTTTCCTATATTCACCATAGCTTACTCTCCCTTTTTCAATCTCTCCCGTTCTCTGGCCTCCTCGAAGGCCCGCTCTGCCTCCTCGCAGAACTGCACCTGGCAGCTCAGCTGGGCCTTGCCCCGCTTATCGATGCGGCCGTAGCTGCCGTCGGGATTCATGACCCGGGCCTTGACGGTGTCCGCCAAGGTCGTCTCGAGGATGTGGGCCAGCTCCCGCTTCAAGGCTGCCTCCTCCACCGGAAACAGGGTTTCAATACGGCGGTTCAGATTTCTCTGCATCCAGTCGGCGCTGGACAGATAGTACTCCTCGGCGCCCTGATTGTAAAAATAGTAGATCCTGCTGTGCTCCAGGAAGGTGCCCACGATGCTGGTGACGTGGATATTGTCGCTGATCCCCGGAACCCCCGGCAGCAGCGAGCACATGCCTCTTACGATCAGCCGGATTTCCACCCCGGCCTGGGAGGCCTCGTAGAGCCTGTCGATGATCTTCTCGTCGATGAGGGAATTCATCTTCGCCACGATCTTCCCCTTGCCCCCGGCCTCAACGTTCTTTATTTCCCGGACAATCATGGCGTCAAAAGCCGACCGCAGGGTTGTGGGGGCCACCTCCAGCTTTTCCCAGAGGGTATAGCGGCTGTAGCCCGACAGCAGGTTGAACAGGGTGGAGACGTCGGAGCAATAGGTCTCCTTGGCGGTGAACATGCCGATATCGGTGTAGAGCTTGGCCGTCACATCGTTGTAATTGCCGGTGCCCAGGTGGACGTAGCGGCGGATGGTATCCTCCTCCTTCCGGACCACCAGCACCATCTTGCAGTGGATCTTCAGCCCCACCAGGCCGTAGATCACATGGCAGCCCGCCCGCTCCAGCTTCTTGGCCCAGACGATGTTGTTGGCCTCGTCGAAGCGAGCCTTCAGTTCCACCAGCACCGTGACCTGCTTGCCGTTCTCGGCGGCCCGGATCAGCGCCGCGATGATGGGGGAATCGCCGCTGACCCGGTACAGGGTCTGCTTGATGGCCAGCACCTCGGGATCCTCCGCCGCCCGGCGGATAAAGTCGATGACCGTCTCAAAGGACTGGTAGGGATGGTGGAGAAGTCTGTCCCTTTCTCTGATGACGGCAAAGATGTCCTCCTGGCCGTAGAAATCCGCCGAGGGCACCGGGGTGTACACCGCCTCCCGGAGACCGTCGAACTCGGGCCGTCCCTGAAATTTCATCAGGCAGGTGAGGTCCAGCTTGCCCTTGAGGCTGTAGACATCCTGCTCTGAGATCTCCAGATTTTCCATGAGCCTGCGTTTGGCCCGCTTGCTGATATCCCGGGTGACCTCCAGCTTGATGCAGGCCCCCCATTTCCGCTGCTTGATGGACTTCTCGATTTCAATCAAAAGATCCTCGGCCTCGTCCTCGTCGATGTCCAGGTCGCCGTTTCGGGTGATCCTGAACTCGCTGACGTGGGCGACCTCATAGCCCGGGAACAGCGCCTTGGCGTGGGGAGCGATGATGTCCTCGATGAAGATATAGCGCCTGTCTTCCTTTTTAGACCGGTGGGGCAGCATGACGATGCGGTCCAGAACCCTGGGGATCTCCAGGATGGCCATGTACTCCTCGTCTTCCTTTTTCTTTCCCGCCTCGGGATCCGTCAGCTGCACACAGAGGTACACCTGGTTGTTCTTTACCAGGGGAAAGGGGCGGCTGTTGTCCAGGGCCTGGGGGGTCAGCACCGGATAGCAGAACTCCCTGAAATAGTCGTCGGCGTAGGCCCGCTCCTCGCCGGTAAGATCCTCATATTCCACAAAATAAATGCCCTGCTGGGCCAGCTCAGGAATTAAAGACTTGCTTAAGCAGCTGTACTGGCGCTTCATCATCTCCTGGGTTATGGCCGTGACCTCCTTCAGGGTTTCCGCCGGCGTCTTGCCGTCGATGCCCTTTTTGGTGTAGCCCACGTTAATCTGATCCATCAGGCCCGCCACCCGAACCATAAAGAATTCATCCAAGTTGGAGGCGGTGATGGCCAGAAACTTCAGCCTGTCCATAATGAGATTGGTCTTGTCGTAGGCCTCCTCCAAAACCCTGTCGTTGAAATCCAGCCAGCTCTTTTCTCTATTGATGTATAAATCTTCTCTCATATTTTTTCCCTCTTTATGATCAGTCTCGCCTGGAGGCCAAAGACCTCCGCAATGCTTCCCAGACAGGCGTCAAAGAAATAGGCCTCCAGCTGAATATTCTCTGTAGACCTGGCCGTAACGATGAATGTGGTGCCCTCCACCCGGCATTGAATCCGGCTGATTTTCTGCTGATGGCTCTTGTCCAGGGCCACCGCCAGCTTCAGGATGACGATGAGCTTCGCCGCCATGATCTGCTGCTTGGCGCTCAGATCCTTCTCCAGCCTGGTCTCGTCAAAGGGCTCCACCCGCAGACCGTCCAGAATCGCACCGACAATGCGCTTGTCCGCCTCCGAGAGGCCGATGATATCCGAGTGGGCCACCAGCACGTGGTTGATGGCGTCCCCCCGGCCCTGACTCACAAAACGGCCCATGTCCATGAGCCAAACCGCCAGGGTCATCAGGGTGCGCTCCCGCCGCCCCAGGTTAAAGCGCTTCTTCAGGCTGTCGAATATCTTCCCCGCCAGCTTTTCCACGGCGGCGCTGTGGGCCTGATCCACCCCGTAGCGCTGGCCCATGCGCCGCACCAGGGCCAGGGTACAATCGTCAAGCCATTCCTTGAGGCCCTGCTCCCGGGTGATGCCCAGCTTGGCCTGGACCATGGCGTCGCAGACGTTGAGGTGCACCAGAATCAGCCCCTCGATTTTGGTGTCGTCCAAAAGCTTTAAATAAAAAATCAGGCTGTGCTTGATGATCTCGGCGCTGTTCTTATCCAAAAAGGGATACTTCCTGGCCAGCTGATTGGGGCTCAGGCCCCTGATCTCCTGGTACAGCGCATCGAAGGCTCCCCGGCTGATTTTATGGTAGGGCTTCTTGTCCTCCAGACCGCAGAGCTTCGCCATCCCCTCGGCCTCCCGGGCCACGACGATCATATGGGGGATTTTTCTGTCCTTGAGCTCTGCCACCGTCTCCTTAAGGCTCACGCCGAAGTAGGCCTCCATCAGCCCCTCGGAGTTCTCCGCCCGGGCCTCCATGAAGCTGAACATCTCCCGGAGCCTGAGGTAGCCGAGCTTCTGGACCTGGTAAAAATCGATGATGCCCTCCTTTAAGATGGCGGAGGAGGTGTGGCCGTTGGCGATGCTGGCCAAAAGGATGCCCTCGGCCAGAAAGTCCTCGGTGAACAGCGGCGCACATTTGAGCATGGCGTACTTGTAGATCATGCCGATCTCCTCCTCCTGCTCCAGAAGGCGCACCTCGCAGCCGGTGCTGCTCTTGATCTGCTCCAGCACGTACCGGCGGTTTTTGGCCTCCCGCAAAGTCGAGGTGAACAGAATGTCCACCGACTCCACGTCGTATCCCCGGGCAATCTCTATATAGGTATTTAAAATCCGGCACAGGCTGTAAACCGAGGTGATGTCGATGCGCCTCTGATTAAAGCTCTGGTAACCAAAATCGATGGGATAATTGGCCCGGTCCAAGATGTTGACGGTGCCCTTGCCCCGCTGTCCGACGATGATCTCACATTTGTCCGAGCCTATGAAAATCGCCGCATATCGTTTTATCACAGTCCTGCCTCCAATTTTTTATTTTTCAGTATACCACAATTATCCTAAGGTCATGTTAAATTTAAGCTAAAAAAGGCGCCTCCCCAGGGCTTTTCCTGGCAGAGACGCCTGATTTTTGCGATTGTTTTTTCTCGGGTGCACTTTGGGTTGCGCTGACCTTGACTCAGCGGCCAAGGCCTTCTGCCAGGGCGTTGGCCAGCCGGGCGAAGTCCTCGCCGGTGAGCTTTTCGCCGCGGATGGCCGGGTCGATGTCCGCCTGGGCCATGGCCGAAAGCAGGACCTCCTTGGGGCAGTCCATGGCCGAGGACATGCTGTTGATCAGAGTCTTTCTGCGGCTCTGGAAGGCCGCCCGAACCACCTTGAAAAACAGGGCCTTGTCCACGAGGGCAGCCGGGGGCTCGTCCCGCTTGGTCAGGGTGACCACAATGGAGTCCACCCGGGGCCTGGGCATGAACACCGTGGCCGGCACGTAGAAGCTGATTTCCATCTCCGCATAAAAAGCCGCCGCGATGGTCAGAGAACCGTAGGCCTTGGTGCCCGGCTCGGCGCAGAGCCGCTCCCCAACCTCCTTCTGGATGAGAAAGGTCATCCGCTCCACCGGCAGTGCCGACTCCAGAAAGCCCATGATGATGGGGGTGGTGACATAATAAGGCAGGTTGGCCACAATTTTGAGGGAGGCCGTCTCGAGGTCCTTGGCCAAAAGCGCCGCCACGTCGGTCTTTAGGATATCCCCCTCGACGACGGTGACGTTATCGCAGTCCGCCAGGGTTTCTCTAAGCACCGGAATCAGCTTCTTGTCGATTTCCACGGTGTAGACCTTCCCGGCGTGCTCCGAGAGCACTCTGGTCATGGTGCCGATGCCCGGGCCGATCTCCAAGACCACATCGTCCTTGGTCACCTGGCCGGCCTCGACGATCTTATTCACAATATTGTCGTCGATTAAAAAGTTCTGGCCAAAGCGCTTGTTGAAGTGCAGGCCGTATCGATTTAAAATCGCCTCGATGGTCTTAGGCGAGGTCAGTTTTTCCATGGTCTTCCCTTTCCAGACGGGCCAAAAGCCGGTCCCTTTGATTTTCCTCGGGGTGCAGGTAGACGTATTCCAAAAGTCTGTTTAAGGCCGCGGCAATCTCCGGTCCAGAATACCCCAGGGCTGCCACCTCCCGGCCGCTCACCGCCAGCTCCGATAAAAGCAGGGGCTCCCCGGCCGCCTCAATGCGCTGCCAGGCCTGGATATTGGCCTCGACCTTCTTTGCACAGGCCGCATCCCTGTTCCACTCGGCAATGCTTTTTCTGAATTCCAGAAGCCTTATGGCCTCTTGGCGGCCGAGCTCTGCCAGGCAGCCCTTAAATTTCACCACATCGGTGCAGTCCACCAAAACGTAGTCGCAGAGCTTTAACACCTGGTCGGTGAGCCTGCTGCTGTAGTGCATGGCCCTGAGGAAGGTTTTTCTCTCCTCGGGGAGCATATTTAAAACCAGGGCCGCAAGCCGCAGCTCCAGGGCCGCAGGCTGACCGACCATGATCTCAAAGCTGTCGATGAGATAATCCTCACAGCGGCTTACAAAGGCCGGCACGCTTCTGTTGAAGAGCTCCGCCAAAAGCCCGGTGCGCACCAGCAGGTAGCCCCCCCAGGCCACCTTGGGGCTCATGAGAATTCGGTTGAGCTCCTGGGCAATCCGCTCCACGCTGACCCCCTCGGTGGTGGGGTTTTCCTCGATGGCCTTGCGCAGGGCGTCGTCCACCTCCAGGCCCTTCTCCGCCGCCAGACGGATTCCCCGCCATTTTCTCAGGCGATCCTCGTCGAAGCGCTCCTCGGGGCTGCCGATGCAGCGTACCACGCCGTCCTTTATGTCCCTCAGGCCGCCCACGTAGTCGAAGATCACGCCCCGGCGGTCCATCAAAAGGCCGTTGACCGTGAAATCCCGGCGGCTCACGTCCTCCCTGGGATCGTCGGTGAAGGCCACCCCGTCGGGATGCCTGCCGTCGGTGTACAGGGTTTCCCTTCTGAAGGTGGTGATCTCATAGACCCTGCCTTCCATTAAGACCCCGATGGTACCGTAGCTTTTTCCCAGGGTGATGACCTCGTCAAACCAGCCCTCCATCTCCTGGGGGGTGGCGTCAGTGGTTAAATCGTAGTCCTTGGGATGCTCCCCCAAGAGCATGTCCCGCACGGCGCCCCCCACGATGTACAGGCTTTTCCCCCGGGACTCAAATATATCAAATAGTTTTTCAAGTGCCGCATCCATCATCACAGCTATCTCTTTTCCTTTACAATTTCTAAAATATCTTCAATGCGCTCAACCATGTAGGTCGGCTGGCAGCGCTTTAAGGCCAGCACCGAGTTGTAGCCCCAGCTCACCGCCGCCACGTCGACCCCCGCCCTGTGGCAGGCCTCGATATCCCTGGTCTCGTCGCCGATGTAAAGCAGCTCCTCTTTTTTGAGGTTGTAGCGCTTTAAAACCTTGCGAATCTTCTTTTGCTTCGACAAAAGCGCCGAGGACACCAAGAAATCAAAATCCCCGTCGATGGCGTAGTGCTTAAGAAAGCTGGCCACCGTCCGCTTGACGTTGGAGGTCAGAATCCCCATGACCTCGGTTTGCTCACGGAGACCGTCAACAACCGTCTTAATATTGGGTGTAAAGGATCGAATTTCCGCCTCCCGGACCCGCATGCGTTTCTGCCCCTGGCTGATGACCCTGGGCAGCTTGTAAAAGGGGATGTCCACAATCTCCATGATCTCCTTGATGTGAAGATTTTTGATGTGCATCAGCTCCTCCCGGGTCACGGGGTGATATTTGTATTTTTTGGCCAGCTCATTGTAGATCTCAAAGGCCAGCTCCTCGGTATCCGCCAGGGTGCCGTCAAAATCAAAGACAATGCATCTGTACGCCATATAAAACCTCCTTTGCCTGCGGGCCTTCCCGCCGGCCTGATCTATTCTCTTTGGTATCACAGGGCCACAGATCCATCAGCCACAATTTCCAGGTTCAAAATTTTCATTACCCTCTATTGTCCTATAAGCCCTCAATTTTTTCAATAAAAACAGCGAAGAATTTTACTTTTTTTAGAATTTTTCCAGGGATTTTTTCAGGGCATCCTCCAGGCCTTATTTTTTGAAGAAAAAATTTAACGCCGTCCCTTTTTATGATAAAATGTAAATTGTATACAACCCCTGGCAGCGGCCAGGCTTTAAGGCCCCAGGCCCCTGGGCCAGGCGCGTATCCCCTGGCTCCTTCGCCAATCCTTTTGTATTGTAACTTGAAAACATTAAATCTATCTAAGGGATTGACCATTCTGGGCTAAAGTGTTATCATAAGACCCATACGTTACTTTATCGCAGTAATGCAGTGAATTTTATTCCACGGAGGTTCCCATGCTGGAAAATTACACCATTGACGGTTTTGAAAATATCCAATACCAGGGCTACCACGCCCTGAGAAAAATCGAGGACAGCCTGAGCCGGCTGTTCACCCTCTACGGCTACCAGCCCATCTCCACCCCCACCTTTGAGAGCTATGATCTCTACGCCGCCGAGAATTCCATTCCCAGCGACGATTTATTTAAGCTGGTGGATCACCGAGGACGGGTGCTGGCCCTAAAGCCCGACGCCACCCTGCCCGTCACCCGGATGGCCGCCATCAATCACCAGGATCCCGAAACCACGGTCAAGCTTTTTTACCGCACCAATATTTACAGAAATTTCGGCGCCTCGGAGATGGTGAAGAAGGAGCTGACCCAGATGGGCATCGAGTATTTCGGCAGCCGTTCGCCGGAGTGTGACGGTGAAATCATCGCCCTGGCCATCGAATCCCTGATCACAAGCGGCATCGACGACGTCCAGATCGACCTGGGCCACGTAGGCTTCATCAACCACCTGCTGGAGGAGCTGAGCCTCTCCGAGCTCCAGAAAAATCAGCTCTTCCGCTTCATCGAGCACAAGAACATCGGCGACATCGACGATTTCATCGCCCGAAACGACATCGAGCCGCGGATCGCAAAGATTTTAAGGCGTCTGCCCAAGCTCTACGGCGACCCCGCCGACGTCTTTGCCCGGATGGAAACCCTCTGTGTCAACCCGAAAATGGAGGCGGTGGTCACAGAGCTTAAGGCCATCTACGATCACCTGAAGGCCATCGGCTGCGGCAGCCGCATCAGCTTCGATTTGGGCTTCACCAACCAGATGAATTACTACTCTGGCATTATCTTCAAGGGCTACATCGGCGGCTGGGGCCAGTCGGTTTTAAGCGGCGGCCGCTACGACCATCTCTCGGCCAAATTCGGCATCGACCGGCCGGCCTGCGGCTTCGGCTTAGACCTTCTGACCATGATGGACTACCTGGAGCAGCGAAGACTTTTGCCCGAAGCAGACAACGCCCGGGCCGTCCTGCTCTACGCCGCGTCCGTCAAGGCCGAGGCCTACGCCCTGGGCAAGCGCCTGCGGGGCGCCGGGATTCCCACGGAGCTCTTTGTCCTCCGGGAGGATGCCCACACCCAGGCCACCCGACTGAAAAAGAATGCCCTCTATAAAAACGCCCGCTTCTACCTTGTGGATGACAGCGGCCAATTTTGTCTGACAGCAGGGGATAAAATCCCCACAGACAGCATTTTCACCAAGGAGGTTCACTGACATGCAGATTCGATTCGCCCTGGCCAAAGGCCGCGTCGCCAAAAAAGCCATCGCCCTGCTTAAAGCGCTGGGCTACGTTTTCCCCGACTACGATCCCGACAGCAGGAAGCTGATCTTCGAGGACACCACCGGCAGCATCGCCTTCTTCCTGGTGAAATCCCCCGACGTCCCCACCTACGTGGAAAAGGGGGCTGCGGACATCGGCATCGTCGGCAAGGACGTGCTCTTGGAGCATCCCGCCGACGTCTACGAGCTTTTAAATCTGAACATCGGCCAGTGTAAGATGTGCATCGCCGGCTTCGCCGGCACGCCCCTGCGCTCCGAGAAAAAGCTGGTGGTGGGCACCAAGTACCCCGTCATCGCCAAAAACTATTTCAACGGCATCGACCAGCCCGTAGATCTCATCAAGATCAACGGCTCCGTGGAGCTGGCGCCGATTTTAGGCCTGTCCGACTGTATCGTGGACATCGTCGAAAGCGGCTCCACCCTCAGAGAAAACGGCCTCTCGGTGCTGGGAGAAATCTGTGACATCAGCTCAAGGCTCATCGTCAACCGCGTCAGCCTGAAAACCAAGAGTGCGTCCATCAACCCCATCATCGAGCAATTTGAAGAAAATCTTTAGAACTAACGAGGAAATCCCATGAAAACCTATAGCTATCAGGAAAGCATCAACCAATTAGATACCCTGTTAAAACGGGACGAGGATTCCGGCGCCGCCGTCCGGGACAGCGTGCTTGAGATCATCGCCCGGGTCAGAAAGGACGGGGACGCCGCCCTTTTCGACTACACCGAAAAATTCGACGGCTGCCGCCTGAGTGACTTAAGGGTCAGCTCCGCCGAAATCGAAGAAGCCTTTGCGGCCGTGGGTCCGGAGATGACCGCCGTCATCGAGGAGGCCGCCGAAAATATCCGGGCCTTCCACAAAAAACAGGCCGAGTCCACCTGGATGTACAACCCCGCCCCAGACATCACCCTGGGCCAGCACATCACCCCCATCGAGCGGGTGGGCCTCTACGTCCCCGGCGGCAAGGCCGCCTACCCCTCCACGGTGCTCATGGACAGCATTCCAGCCCTGGTGGCTGGGGTCAACTCCCTGGTCATGGTCACCCCGCCGGGCAAGGATGGCAAGATCAATCCCAACATCCTGGCGGCGGCCAAAATCGCCGGTGTCCACGAAATCTACAAGGTAGGCGGGGCCCAGGCCATCGCCGCCCTGGCCTACGGCACCGAGACCATCGCCCCGGTGTACAAGATCGTGGGTCCCGGCAACATCTTCGTGGCCACGGCTAAAAAAGAGGTCTTCGGCAAGGTGGCCATCGACATGATCGCCGGCCCCAGCGAGGTTTTAATCCTCACCGACGGCTCCGCCGACCCCGCCTGCACCGCCGCCGACCTTCTGTCCCAGGCCGAGCACGACGAAATGGCCATGCCCATCCTCGTCACCACCGACGCCGCCTTCGGCGAGGCGGTGGTCTCCGAGATCTACCGCCAGATCGAGGCCGATTTAAGCCGCAAGGCCATCGCCAGAAAATCCGTGGACAATTACGGCTTCGTCTTCACGGCGGACAACCTGGATGAGGCCTTCGAGCTGGCCAACGCCATCGCGCCGGAGCACATGGAAATTCTGCTGCCCGAGCCCATGCAGTACCTCGACCGGGTTAAAAACGCCGGGGCCATCTTCCTGGGCGAATACACCCCGGAACCCCTGGGCGACTACTTTGCCGGTCCCAACCACACCCTGCCCACCTCCGGCACCGCCAAGTTCTCCTCACCCCTGGGCACCTACGACTTCATCAAAAAGTCCAGCATCATCTCCTACTCCAAAGATGCCTTAGAGGCGGTGCACGCCAAGATTGCCACCTTTGCCCGCAGCGAAGGGCTGGACGCCCACGCCCGTTCCGTGGAACGCCGTTTTGAGAAATAGGAGGCGGCCATGAAAAAATACACACGTCCCTGCGTCGAAAACCTGGAAGCCTACCGGGTGGAGACGCCCCACTACGACATCATCCTCAACGCCAACGAAAATCCCTGGGATTTTCCAGAACACCTCAAAAAAGAGCTCTGCGATAAAATCATGACCCTGGATTTAAACCGCTACCCCGAGGCCTGCTTCCCCGAGCTGCTCTCTGAGCTTTCGGATTACACCGGCCTCCCCGGGGATCAGATCATCTGCGGCTGCGGCTCCGACGAGCTCATCGCCATGATCAACCAGTCCTTTGTGAACCCCGGCGACGTCGTCGTCACTCACCTGCCCTCCTTTGCCATGTACCAGATCTGGACAGACATCGCAGACGGCCGCTTCATCGGCGTCCCGGATTTAGAGGGCCACATCCCCGATCTAGACAAGCTCATCGCCGTCGCCCAGGCGGAGGGTGCCAAGCTGATCTACCTGTGCAATCCCAACAACCCCACGGGCTATCTGTTCTCGGAAGCCCAGATCCGCCAGGTTTTAGATCAAACCGAGGCCCTGGTGATTTTAGATGAAGCCTACATGGAATTCGATGGCCACAGCTATGCCCGCTTAATCGCCGAGTACCCCAACCTTTTGGTTCTGAGAACCCTGTCCAAGGCCTTTGGCCTGGCGGGGATCCGCTGCGGCTATTGCCTGGGCAGCAAGGCCCTCATCGACGTCATGTACAAGGTCAAGTCACCCTACAACCTAAACAGCCTGACCCAGGCCGCCGCCGTCATCGCCCTTCGTCACCGGGACGAGCTTTTAGAGCGCCTGGCAGTGCTCAACGCCGAGCGGGCCAAGATGATCGAAGCTCTGAAGGCCCTGCCCATCGACCGCCTCTATCCCACGGCCTCCAACTTCATCTACTTTGAAAGCGGCAAAAGCGCGGCCATCTACGAGGCCATGAAGGCCGCAGACATTCTGATCAAGCTCATGTCCGGCAAGGGCCAGGCCCCGGACTGCATCCGCCTATCCGTCGGCACCCCCGAAGAAAACGCCAAAGTTCTGGAAGTTTTAAGGGAAGTGCTGTAAAATAGGTTTGACAGCTGGAACCGACTTCATTGCCTAAAACAGACCAGATACAGATACAAGAAAGGATTCACTATGACTAAGCCACGCATTGTCGAAAAAATCCGCACCACCCTGGAGACCGACATCGCCCTGATCCTGAACCTCGACGGCACAGGGATCTGCGAGGTCAACACTGGCATCGGATTTTTTGACCACATGCTCACTCTTTTTACCAAACACGGACAATTTGACTTAACCCTCAAGGCCAAGGGCGACGGGGTTGACAACCACCACATCATCGAGGACATCGGCATTTTAATGGGCCAGGCCTTTCTAGAGGCCCTGGGCGACAAGGCAGGCATCACCCGCTACGCCTTTCAGTTCACCCCCATGGACGAAGCTTTGTGCCGGGTCTGTGTGGACATCAGCGGCCGCTCCTACCTCGTCTTTGACGTGCCCTTAACCAGAGAGTACATCGGCGAATTTGAAACGGAAATGCTGGAGGAATTCTTCATCGCCTTTGCAAACAACAGCAAAATGACCATTCACGTGACCTCCCTCTACGGCCGCAACAACCATCACATCGTGGAGGGCATTTTCAAGAGCTTCGGCCGCACCCTGAAACAGGCCGTGGCCCTAGACCCGACGGTGAAGGGCATTCCCAGCACCAAGGGCGTGCTGTAGCAGAAAGGAGCACTTTTATGATCGCCATCATCGATTACGACGTGGGCAACCTGAAAAACGTCCACACCGCCCTGAAGGACATCGGCTTGGACAGTGTCATCACCCGGGATCCCAAGACGGTGGATTCCGCCGAAGCCATCATTCTCCCCGGCGTCGGCGCCTTCAAGGACGCCATGGATCATCTGGAAAAATACGACCTCATCACCTGCCTCGACAAAAACGTCAAGGCCGGCAAGCCCCTTTTGGGCATCTGTCTGGGGATGCAGGTCCTCTTCGATCAAAGCCACGAGGATGGCCTGTGGCAGGGACTGGGCTATATTCCCGGCGAAGTGGTTCGCTTTTCCAATCCGAACCTCAAAATTCCCCACATGGGCTGGAACAATCTAGTGCTCAATCAGCCCGAGCATCCGCTGCTTGTGGGCATTGGCAGCCAGGATTATGTCTACTTCGTCCATTCCTACTACGCCATCCCCAAAGACTTTGACAAAACCGTCGTCGCCTACGCCGATTACAGCGTTAAGGTTCCCGGTATCGTGACCCGAGACAACGTCATCGGCATGCAGTTCCATCCGGAAAAAAGCGGCGCCGTTGGCACCCGATTACTGATGAATTTTAAGGAGATGTTAAAATGATCGTTTTACCCGCCATTGACATAAAAGAAGGAAAGTGCGTCCGCCTGAAGCAAGGGGTCAAGGACGACTCCACCGTCTACTTTGAAAACCCCGTGGAGGTGGCCAAAAACTTTGAAAGCCAGGGCGCCCAGTACCTGCACCTGGTGGATCTCGACGGCGCCTTCGACGGCAAGCCCCAGAACCTGGGAGTCATCAGAAATATCGTCAACGCCGTCAATATCCCCGTGGAGCTAGGCGGCGGCATCAGAGATTTGGACATTGCCAAAATGTACATTGACATCGGCATCAGCCGCATCATCATCGGCACCCAGGCCGTCAAGGATCCCCAGTTCATCGAAAGGCTCTTAAGCCTTTACGACGAAAAGGTCTGCGTCTCCATCGACGCCAAGGACGGCATCGTCTGCACCGAGGGCTGGGTGGAAAGCAGCAACATCGAAGCCCTGGAACTGGCCGCCCGCCTGGAAAAGCTGGGGCTCTCCACCCTGGTCTACACCGATATCTCCAAGGACGGCATGATGTCCGGCCCCAACTTCGATATGCTCAACGTATTAAACATGCACCTGAACATGGATATCATCGCCTCCGGCGGCATCGCAAGCGTCGATCACCTGAAACGTCTGGAGGAGATGAATCTCTACGGCGCCATCACCGGCAAGGCCATCTACGAGGGGGCCATCGACCTGGGTGCCTACCTGAAAGGAGCGATTTAAATGCTGACGAAACGCATTATCCCCTGCCTGGACGTGGACCACGGCCGGGTTGTCAAGGGGAAGAAATTTCAGAATATCCAGGACGTGGCCGATCCGGTGGAACTGGGCCGCTACTATTCCGACATGGGAGCCGACGAGCTGGTCTTTTACGATATCACCGCCACCTACGAGGAACGGGACATCTTTTTAAACATCGTTGAAAAGGTGGCCGAAGCCATCCGTATTCCCTTCACCATCGGCGGCGGCATCAGCAAGGTGGAGGACTTCCGCAAGGTCCTCATGGCCGGAGCCGACAAGGTCTCCGTCAATTCCTCCGCCGTCAAAAACCCCGAGCTCATCCGCGACGCCGCTCTGAAATTCGGCAACCAGTGCGTGGTGCTGTCCATCGACGCCAAGCGCAACGGCAAGGGCTCCTGGGACGTCTACGTTAAAGGCGGCCGGGAAAACACCGGCATTGACGCCATCGAATGGGCCAAACGCGGCCAGGACCTGGGCGCCGGAGAGATCTGCATCAACTCCATCGACACCGACGGTGTTAAAAACGGCTACGATTTAGAGCTCAACCACAAACTGTCAGAGCTGCTCACCATCCCCGTCATCGCCTCCGGCGGCGCGGGCAAGGCCGAGCACTTTGCCGAGGTGTTAAAGGCCGGCGCCGACGCCGCCCTGGCCGCCTCGGTTTTCCACTACAAGGAAATCCCCATCCCCGAATTAAAAAAATATCTGGCCGGCGAGGGACTGCCCATCCGGCCCTAAAGGAGTACCCATGAACATCAACGAACTTAAATACAATCACCACGGACTCATCCCCGCCGTTCTCCAGGACTACCACACCCGCCAGGTGCTGATGGTAGCCTACATGAACGAGGAATCTTTAAAAAAGACCCTGGACACCGGCAAGGCCACCTTCTTCAGCCGCAGCCGCCAGGAGCTCTGGACCAAGGGCGAAACCTCCGGCAATTACCAGGAGGTGGTGGCCATTGACTACGACTGCGACGCCGACGCCCTGCTGGTACAGGTCAATCCCCAGGGCCCAGCCTGCCACACCGGAGAAACCTCCTGCTTCTACAGAAATCTCTACACCGACGATGCCAAGGCCCTGGGCAACGTGGATATCCTCCACAGTCTGGCCGACCGCATCCAGGAGCGCAAGGATAACCCCGTGGAGGGCTCCTACACCAACTATCTCTTTAGAGAAGGCGTCGACAAGATCTGCAAGAAAATCGGCGAGGAATCCGCCGAAACCATCATCGCCGCCAAAAACGACTCCAAAGAAGAGCTCATCTACGAGGCCTCGGACCTTCTGTACCACCTGGCCGTGCTCTTAAACAACCAGGGCGTCACCTTCGACGCATTGTTTGAGGAGCTGACGAAACGGCATGGGAATGAAAGGAAGAGGGAGTATTAAAAAATCAGCCCGGCAAAATGTTGATGTTTTGCTGGGCTTTATTGATCTGCAAATAAACCTAAAATTGGGGATATAAAGGTGTTTTTTCGTCTTGTTAAAAAAATCCCCTTTAAAACAATAGAATTTTATCATCGTTTTAAAGGGGCTCTGAGGAGAGTGTTTTATAATAGATATTACCATAGGTAATGTTCTATTCATGACTATATCAATTTACTTCAATTAATATTTAATTTAATCCCTTTCCTATATCTTACCTTTGTTGCTAGGCAATATTTAAAAGCCGTTTTGAACATATTACCGCACCGGCGCCATCTTCGGCATAACCATCAGCGCCAATTTCATCGGCATAACATTGGTCAACAGGAGCCCCGCCTACAATAATTTTTGAGCGGTATCCCTTTTCTTTTAGTACTTTTGTCGTTTCCTTGAGGGCAGGCATCGTTGTAGTTAATAATGCTGACAGCGCCACAATATCCGGATCATGTTCCTGAATAGCCATTTCAAATTTAGGGATAGACTGATTAATTCCCAGGTCAATGACCTCAAATCCAGAGCTCTCGAGCATCATGGCCACAAGATTTTTACCTATATCATGTAAATCGCCTTCTACAGAGCCAATAATAATTTTTCCTAAAGATTCACTGCCTTCCTCTGCAAGAATAGGGCTCAGTATTTCCAATCCTGCGCGCATAGCATCAGCGCACATCAGCACTTCCGGCACATACATATCTCCAGCGGCCATTCTTGGACCAACAACATCCATGGCCGCAACAAGTCCTTCCTTTAAAATAATATCCGCATCAATGCCCTCATCTAAAGCTTGCTGCACCAGTTCCGGAACTTCTTCATCTTCCCCTTCAATTACAAAATCTGTAATTTCTTTTAAAATCGCTTCCATTGTTTATTCCCTCCTATTATAATTTTCCCTGTACAAAAGCGGAACCAAATTCGTAAAACGAATCATAGAGTGCAACCATATTTTCAATAGGTACCTCTCTTTGAATATTATGTACAGATGCCAGCACCAATCCACTGCCTGGTGCGAGATCTTTAATTCTTCTTTTAACGTCTTCTCTGACCTCTTCCGGTGTACCTCGGGAAAGAACCCCCTGTGCGTCACAGGTTCCTCCCCAGAAGGCAATTTTATCACCAAATTCACGATTAATCGCTGCGGTGTCATCCATGCCATTGGCCGAAAACTGAACTGGATTCCAAGCGTCATAACCGATGTCAATCATATCCGGTAAGAATTCTGAAATAGCACCATCGCAATGATATACAATTTTAATATGTTCACATTTAGACTTGATAAAATTAACAATCTCTTTATGATAGGGTTTGATGATATCTCTGTAAATTGCCGGGCGCATGATTGGAGCAACCTGGGATCCCAGATCATCCGATAAAACTGCCACACTGGCATATTTGCCAACTTCATCCAGCAGCATATCCCAATGTGCTTTTTCATAAGCCAAAATTTTATCAAGCAAATAGCGCACAATATCAGGTTTTTTCATCAGCATTTTAAAGAATTTTTCATACCCCAAAAGCTGTTCCAGGGGAACAAAGGTTCCTCCATTAAAAATACCACCAACAACCAAAGCATAATCCGTATTTTCATATAAATCTTTTGCTTTATCGCCTAATCCAACAATCTCCTGACCATTAATATTTGTTTTGTCATAAGGATCAGGCCATTCAAAGGCTTCCATCTCATCGATCGTCTTCATCTTGGCCAAAGGATGCTCAACCGGATCGTAATAAAATCCATTTTTGGGACAAGCCCACTTTACCTTAAAATCGTCATAATAGAAGGTTGAACCATCAATGGGATCTGTCTGTAAAATCTTCATATACCCTTCGGGGCCACTCGAATAAATCGGAAAGCAATCTGCTTTAAATCGCTTACGCACATATTCATCAGGCTCTGCCGACTGTGAAAGCATCGAAGAGATTCTAAACGGTTCCCCCTCATGTCCAAGATATTTCTGCATTTTTTTATATGCATCTTTATGCATTGTGGTAATATTAGATAACCCTCCAATATCAATGGGTATCCTGTCTGTTTCCTGATGTTCAATCGCACGAACTACGCGTTCTCTTGATTTCATTTCTGCCATTCTACTTCTCCTTGATCAACTAAAAACTCTTATCTGCATGAATCGCTTTTATTGAAAACGAATAACTTGATGAACTAATTATAACAGCTCCCTCTCCGGATGCCCACTCATCAAACGGCCAAGTATTAGCATAAAATAATATTTTTTTAGTATTAACCGGCCTTAAAATAGCATATTTAGGTCATTTATTCATATTTTCTCTTTATTTTACTATTCATTTTGGTTTGCGTATTTTAGGAAATCGTTTATAATATAGGTATGAAGCAATATGATATCATCAGTAAAAATGAAAAACGGAATATTTTTTTTAATTGTATTCCTTTTTGTATAGAAAAATTACAATTATCCAACTCTGATCACATTCACATCCATGAATTTTCTCAATTAACAATCGTTACAGGAGGACATGGAAAAATCATCGTCAATAATTACGAAAAAAACATCATGGAGGGCTGTGTTTATGTGATTAATAGTTTTACACCTCATCACCTTAAAGAGATCGATCGATTAGAGATCATAAATGTACTCTTTCATGCCAACGATTTAATGGCATATGCTGGAACTTTAAAAGAAAATGAAGGTTTCCAATCACTTTTTGTATTGCAGGCTGCTCTGAATGAGCGTATGGATTTAACAAATGTCCTTCACTTAGGCTATGATGAACTCTTTTATTTATCAGAAATTTGTAATCACCTGTTGGAAGAAACAGAAAAATCGGAAAGTGGTTATGAAATTATGGTACAGTCCTACTTTATGGTTCTCATAACTTACCTTTCAAGAGTTTATAAAAAGAATGGCGTCAGTGACCTGCAAAAACACAAATCTCAAAAGCACCTCACCCATCAAGTGGTTAGCTATCTTGAAAATCATTATACTGAACCATTAATTATTGAAGATTTAGCTGCAATGGCCTGTCTTTCTGAGAGACAGTTTCGACGGCTTTTTACTGAACAATATGGATTATCTCCCAAACAGTACTGTTTGAATCTGCGTTTAAAAGAATCCTGCTATTTGTTAAAAACAACAGAACTTTCTATCAGAGAGATCTCCTCTAAAACAGGTTTTGAAGATGCCAATTATTTTTCACGACAATTTAAAAAACATACAGGTTTTACTCCAAAAGAATACCGTAATCTTAAAACCTATTAAAAAGGGGTGCCACACAATCATCAAAATAGATGATTATGGGCACCCTCTTTTTAATTGATTGGGATATTCATCATCCGAGGCAAGGCTAAGGAAATTTCCGGAATAAATGTAATAATCATTAATACAATAATCATAACAATAATCCAGGGAACAATACCTTTGCATATATCATCAAATTTGATATTCCCCACCTGACATGCCATAAAAAGATTTGCACCAAGCGGCGGCGTAATAAATCCTATAGCTAAGTTCAGTACCATAATAACACCGAAATGGATAGGATTAACTCCTATCTGTGTAATAATCGGCAATAATATAGGTGTTAAAATAATGATCGCTGAATTTGTTTCCATAAAGGTCCCAACAATCATCAGCAATACATTAATTAAAATCAGTATCAACACTTTGCTCGAAGTGATACTTAAAATTGCATTTGCAATCTGAACAGGTGCCTGTGTAATCGTCAAAATACGACCAAAACCAGCAGATATACCGATAATAATCAAAACTGTCGCACACATATAAACAGAACTAAACATGATATGTGGCAGTTCTTTAATTCTAACTTCTTTATACACGAAAACACTGACAAAAATGCCATAAACGACCGCAGCCGCCGCAGCTTCAGTCGGTGTAAACAAACCACCATAAATACCGCCAAGAATAATGACCGGTACTAACAGCGCCGGTATCGCTTCAAAAACAATACGCCTTACTTCCTTTGCCGTATAGGTCCTTTTTTCACCCACATAATTTTCTTTTTTAGAACGAAAAACTGTGTATATAACCAGCGCTAAACCAATAACTAAACCAGGAATAATACCGGCAGTAAACAGCCCGGTAACCGAAACACCAGCCGCCACGGCATATACCACCATACAGATACTCGGCGGAATAATAACCCCAACCGTACCTGCTGTTGCAATCATCGAAGATGAAAATACTTTATCGTACTTTTTTTCAAACATAGACGGAAGCATAATACAACCAACTGCTGCAACTGTAGCCGAACCTGTTCCTGAAATAGCGGCAAAAAATAAGCAGGTAATAATCGAAACAATGCCAAGTCCACCGGTAAAACGTCCAAAAACTATACCAATCAAGTCTAAAAGCCGTTTGGAAACCCCGCCTTTGCCCATAATATCACCTGCAAAAGCAAAAAGTGGTACGGCAATCAGCGGAAAAGAATTAAGCCCCTGTACCATGGACTGCGAGAACGTTTCCATGCTAATGGGATCTACCAGCAAAATTGTTATCAATGATGCTAAACCAAGTGCAATCCCAATGGGTACAGAAATCAGCAACAGTATAATAAACGATATAAATAATATAGCTGTAACCATTTATTTTCCCTCTTCTTTTTCATAAACTTCCTCTAAATCACGATCGATGATCTCAGCGAACTCATTTTCCGGCACAGTATCAAAGAACACCTTATTATCTGGTGTGAATTCACCACCAAAGTTTTCAAAAATCTCTACATCATCTTTCCAATGTTTGATTTTCCAGATAATTCCCTGGGCAATACGGATTACCATCAAAATATAGCCAAAAACACCAGCTGCATATAAAATATTCATCGATATTTCGATCGTTGTTGCCATATCATTGAAACGACTTGCTGTCCGGCAAATATTAAAGCATGCTACCAGGACAAAACCTGCAAAAATTAAAAACAGGATATCACAAATAAAAAGAATTATCTTTTGAATGTTTTCTGGCGTCTTTTTTACAAAGAAAGATACTCGAATGTGACGATTGTTCCGTGTTGCATAGCTAAAGCTAAAGTACATCAGCCACACAAACATAAACCGAGAGATTTCCTCACCCCACGAAAAAGCTGCCAATGGTGAAAATCTTAAAATAACCTGTACTGTAATTAAAAGAATTAAAGCAGCAAACAAAACAGCAATCAGCAAAGGCTCAAAGTTTACATCTAACCATTTCAATATTTTTTTCATTTTGATTCCCCTGACACTTGATCAAAATTATTCCGTTCTAACTCAACCTGCTCCATGACATAGTCGTAAATTTCCTGTCCACATTTTTGAATAATGTCACTTTTAATGCTTTCATTCATCTTTTCTGACATCTCACGTTTTGTTTCTCTAGATACTTCGTTGACTTGAACACCGGCACTTTCTATTTTCTGCAACGCATCCTCTTCTGTTTCTGCAACTAACTGCCGTTCATATACGATGCTGTCCTGAGCCGCCTGCATGATAATTTCACGTTCTTCATTGGAAAGACTGTTCATAAAATCTTTATTGGCATACCACAAGAAGTTTGTATAAACATGTTTCGTGAGAGACCAGTACTTCTGAGTTTCATAAAACTTTTCGGTATAGAAACTGGAGGTTGCACATTCCTGTCCATCAATTAGGTTTTGCTGCAATGACGTATAAAGCTCATTAAAGCTAACTGCACTCATCGTAACATCTAAAGCTTCCCAGGCTTTAATTTGAAGTGGATTGTACCCTCTGATTTTTAAATTAAACAGATCTTCCACCTTTTCTATTGGTTTCTTGCTATTCGAGAAATTTCTAAAACCAATTTCCATATAACCAATGCCTTCCAGATTCTGATTTTCGAGCGGCTTCATTAATCTATCTCCCGCTTTCCCATCCAATACCCGGGCTGCATGTTCGGAATCATCGAAAAGATAGTAACTTTCCCAAACTGAAAATTCTGGAATAGTGCTGGTAAAATTTGACGTTGTACTGGCACTCATTTCGATATCTCCCCGTCGTGTCTGTTCAAAAGTATCCGACACGCTGCCCATTTGGGCACTCGGGAAAATAATAACTTCAATGCTTCCGTCTGATGCTTTTTCAACATCTTCTTTGAATTTCAAAAACGCTTTATGAACAGGTGTATTAACATTATTATCGTGTGCTAATCTGATAACTGTGACGGGATTCCCCGCAGCGTCAACCTTTTTTTCTTTGCTGCACCCTGTAGATAGACCCATAATCAGACAACCTATCAGAACTACACAGCAGATCAATCGTTTCTTCATCATAATTACCCCATTTTTTATTTTATTACCTGGTTTCCTATAGTTACGAATTGTATCAAGTTATTCGTATTATGATCTTTTTTATATTATTTGTGACAATCCACATTTATCCAGTCTGCACCTGTCCAAATTATTTTATAACTCCGTTCATTAAAGACTGAAAAGCTGAAAACTCCCTCCTTTTACAATTATATTATATAGGCGTTTGTGAAACGCCACAAACCGCATAAATACGGCGTTTTTTGTTTCTGAA
>JAUNGS010000023.1 GCA_030524435.1 Eubacterium sp. | reverse complement strand
GACTCCTTATGAGGTCTATTATTCTAAAGTGTTGCACTTGACTTGACAATTCAAAAATAAAATAATGCTGTAAAACGTTTATATTCCCTGCAAAAAATTAAGCCGCGATCTCTTTCCCTGGATCGAAATAGCGCCGCTTCCATAAAAAAAGAGCTATCCCCAGCTTCATTGCTGGCGATAGCCCTTGGATTCAATATTTAGTTGGCCTCCCCCTGTTCCTCGGGGAAGCTGTACTGATTTTCTTCGGTGAAATCCTGTTTAGAGGCGTCTCCACCGCCGTATGCTTTGACAGAAGCCACCGCATCCCAGGGATGATCCGACACAATTCCCAGAACCCCGGCCTTTAAATCGCTGTCCATGGCCTTGGTGTCGTTGACGGTCCACACGTAGACCGGCAGCCAGGCCCGGCGGCATTCCTCCACAAATTTCGAGGAAACCATGCCCTCCTCCACAAAGAGGAAGTCTACCCCCAGCTGATTCAGCTTTCTGGTATCGATGCTCCCCAGGTTGCCGTAAACACAATAGCCCACGGTGTATTGGGAATAGCTTTGTTTCGCCTGGCTGATGAGGTCGTAGTCCAGGGACAAAAGCATGCATTTTTTCTCATAGTGCTTTTCCTCAAGCAGCGCCATGGTGGCCTCCACCAGATCCGCCTGCTCGTGGCCGTGGGGCTTGAACTCGATGGCCAGCTTGATCTTGCCGTCGCAATAGTCCAGCACCTCCTTCAGGGTGGATATTTCCCCGGTGTAGCCATTCTGGGAGAGGGTCAGCGCCGACAGCTCCTGGGCGGTGAGATCGTAAATATTGATATTTTCCCCAGAAAGGCGCTTGAGATTGACGTCGTGGCAGACCACCGGCACGCCGTCCTTGGAGAGCTGGATGTCGATTTCCGCATAGTCGGCGCCGGAATCGATGGCCCCCTGGATGGCAGCCAAGGTGTTTTCCACCCCGGCGGTGCTGCCCCGATGGCCGATGGCGATGGGTGCATGAAGCTGGGGCGGCGTCCTGAAAAAGCCCACCAGGGCGATGACCACCAAAATCCCCGCCGCCAAAGCCAGCTTTTTCTTATGCCTTTTGTAGAAAGGATGGGCTCTGAAGCGCCGCCACAGCAGCGAGCTATACAATGCCCCCCGGGCCAAAAGGCTCCCCGCCTGGCTTTTGGTGCGCCTGAGGTAGCGGTCGATGGCGGGCAGGGCGTCCTCCTCGAAGGCGATTTGCCCGGCGGCACCGGCGTAAAAGCCGATCAGATAGGCCAAAAATACAGCGGTCATCCACAGCTGGAGGATCCTGGCGGCCAGCAACAGCACCAGGGGCACAAAGGTCTCACTGGAAAACAGCTCTCTGATGACGGCCAAGGTGCCCACGTCGCTGACGCCCAGATATTCGGTGGGAATAAGCCCCGGGGTGACAAAGAGTATTCGCCAGAGAAGCATCAGAAGCCACAGCGGGATCAAGGGCACAAGGCCGCCGCCCTTGAGCAGGGAAAAGCTTTTTCTCAGGCTGGCGCCAAAGCGAAAATGCCCCAGAACCATCGACGGCAGCACGTAGAGGGTTAGGTGGTACAAAAGGACCAGAATCAGCCACAACAGCGTCACCTGAAGCATTCCCGGCAGGGTTTTATAGAGCTCGCCGGTCACAAAATTGGGAATCTTGAGCACCCCGGTTAAGGAGGGCAAAAGCACCAGGTTGGTCACCGGCAGAAGCAGCGCCGCGTAGACAGAAAAGCCCAAAATTCCCGGGGAGGCCAAAGCCTTCATGGTGGGGATCGCCAGCTTCATAGCCACCACCAGGGAAACGGGCCTTTTCTGCAGCCTTCTGCAGATCAGCAGCGTGACGACGGCGAACTCGTAGTAGATCAAAAGCCCCGCCGCAAGAAGCAGCAGCAAGGCGCCCAAGACCCCCGGCAGATTTAAAAAGGCCGCCCCGATATTTTCATTAAAGGCCAGATTGAAGCCGCTGATGGTCAAAAGGCTCTGGGTAATCAAGCTAAAAACCGGCCGGAAAATAAAGTGGCCAAAAAGATTGTAGCCCGCCTCGAAAAGCAGGATCTGGGGAAGGGCGAGGATCGCTGCAATCAGGGCCGCTCCCAAAGTCTTCGGCACGTTGACCGGCGAGGTTTTGATGAATTTCATGGCTGCCTCCAAAATATCCTGGCCCCAAGCTTTGCTTTAAGGCCTGATGTCCGTATTAAACGCCCCCATTATATCACAAATCAAAAGCGATCAAAATGCCGCTTAAGGATCGGCTGTTTTCTGTGTACCTGAATCTCTGGCAATCGCCGTGGAAAAATGATACAATAGCTCAAGATTGCCGTAAACCTCAGAGGATCGGCAAGCGTCAACGAAATCAATGAAATTATGGAGTGAATCATGAAAAAAGGCGATATCTATCCCCTGACGATCCAGGGCATCGACTTCCCGGGCAAGGCCTGGGGCATCATCGAGGAGGAAAGCGGTCCCAAGAAGGTCACCGTCAAAAACTGTGTCCCCGGCCAGGTGGTTCAGGTGCGCATCACCAAGAAGCGGAGCTCTAAAATCGAGGGCCAGGTTTTGGAAATCCTCTCCCCTTCCCCCGAGGAGATTCCCGCAGAGTGTCCTGCCTTCGGGCGCTGCGGCGGCTGTACCTATCAGAATCTGCCCTACGAAAAGCAGCTGTCTCTCAAGCTCGACTACGTTTTAGGGCTCATGGACAAGGCCGGGATCACAGGCTTTGCCTGCGACGGCATTATCCCCAGCCCCGAGGTCTTTGAGTACCGCAACAAGATGGAATACTCCTTCGGCGACGCCGAAAAGGACGGCCCCCTGCTTTTGGGTCTTCATGAACGGGGCAGCTTTTACAACATCGTCAAAACCGACGACTGCCGCCTCACCGACGCCGACTTCGGCGCCATCCAGCAGGCGGTGCTGGCCTACTTTGAAAAAACTGGCGACACCTATTTCCACAAGCGCAGCCACCAGGGCTTTTTAAGACATCTGGTTCTCAGAAAGGGCAAGCAGACCGGGGAGATTTTAATCAACCTCGTCACCACCTCCCAGGGAACCCTGGACACGGCTGCCTTTACCAAAGCTCTGCTGGATCTAAAGCTTTCGGGGACAATCACAGGGATTCTCCACACCACCAACGACGGCGTGGCCGACGTGGTCAAAAGCGACAAAACGGATATCCTCTACGGCACCGACCGCATCCACGACGTCATTTTAGGCCTGACCTTCGAGATCTCCGCCTTCTCCTTCTTCCAGACCAACACCCTGGGGGCTGAGAAGCTCTACAACGTCGTCAGGGACTACGTGGGGGACACCAAGGATAAAAATATCTTCGACCTCTACTGCGGCACCGGCACCATCGCCCAGGTCCTCTCCCCGGTGGCCCGCCAGGTCTTTGGCATCGAGCTGGTGGCCGAGGCCGTGGAGGCCGCCAGGGCCAACGCCGCCGCCAACGGCCTGACCAATTGTCAGTTCATCGCCGGGGACGTCATGGAGAAGGTGGCCGCCCTGCCGGATCACCCGGACATCATTATCCTGGACCCGCCCAGGGACGGCATCCACCCCAAGGCCATCTTCAAGATCATCGACTTTAAGCCCGACACCTTTGTCTACGTCTCCTGCAAGGCCACCTCGCTGGCCAGAGATCTGCCCTTCTTTAAGGAGGCCGGCTACAAGATCGAGCGGCTGTGCTGTGTGGATCTTTTTCCCCACGGCGGCCATGTGGAAAGTGTCGTGTTGATGTCGAAGGTTAAGCCATGAAACGCTTAAAGCGCTTAAACTCAAATTTATGGAGGCAATAAAAGCATGCTTAAAGTAAAAATAGAAATCGGCCAAGAGGAAGCAGCTGCAGTAAGAGAGCTTGCCCTGTTAAGCCCTGAAATTGCAAAAAAAAGGAAACCCATAAGAGTTCTCAGCGTGATTGCTGTTGTTCTTATGGGCTTCGCTGCTGTAATTAATTTTTTAAATCATTCCCTTGGTTATGCACTGTTAGGCTTAATACTTGCAATTATTTTTGGATGGCTGGCCTTTGATAAAGGCATTGCTTTTCAGAATTTTATTTTGAAAAAACATCAAAATAAGAGCGATAATAGATTGATCTCCGGTTTTCGAGAATATCATTTTGACGATGACGGCGTAGGCGTATCGTCAGAGATTGGTCAAAGCACAAACAAATGGGATGCCTTTAAATACTGGGGAATTTTTAAGAACTATATCTATTTGAGACGACTTGATAATCAAATCCTTTTGGTTAAAATAAGTGATTTATCAAAGGAAGATTATGCTCTGCTGATCTCCATTTTAGAGGCGCATCTCACACAGACAAAAACGGCCTAGCCTTCAAACCTGCTCCCCTGAGCATCAGCCCTTCCAATGCTTAAAGGCGTATTACACCTGGATTTCAGGATTTTTTTCGCCAAATTTTTCCGTCAGCGCAGCACAAATTTCCTGGCGCGGCTTTCCCTGCTTTTCCAGGGTCTTGATCAGCTTATAGGCCTGAAACAATGCCGATGGACCGATTTCAGAGCTAAAATAGCCAATGCCTTGGTTCCAGGCCAAAAGCTCAAAGACATCGTCCAAAGCCCTGGAATCGACGCCGTGGACATAGGCCTTGACCAGCTCCCGGCTGGCCTGACGCATGCGTCCTGCGCCGACGGCGTTGGCCAGGGACAAAAGCAGCCGCATCTCATAGGGAAGACTTCTGTTTTCGCTCTGCCAGGTCAGATTCCAAAAATCCGCCGCAATACTCCCCAGCGCTTCATCGATCATCGGATAGTTCAAAAGTGCCAGGGGGCGAAAGGGTGCGCCGTCTGTACCCCCTTTCTTTTCTGCACGGAAAAAGTAGGCATGATAGGCGCCGTCCTCAGTTTTTTCGGTATAATGTTCAAAGCCCATGGCCTCCAGGGCGCCGTACAGGGGATAGGGTTCAAAGGTCTGGATAATTTCCAGTCCCTCGCCCACCGCCAGCGCCGCCGCTTTTTTCTGCAGTGCCGGGAAAAAATTCCCCCGCAGGTGGCGGACATCCATACTGTAAAACTCACCAATTTTTTCTTTCCAATGTGGTGTATTCATCCTTGCCCTCCTATTTCAAAGTCATCAGCAGCGCCATTTTAAAAGACTTTTCTGCCTTGACGCTGTGCAGACCATTTTTTTCAAAGCGAAAGCTTTCACCTGCGTGGATTCTGTGGCTCTCGCCCTCGTAGCCGATGGTGGCCTCCCCCTCCAGGGCAAGCACCAGCGCATCTCCCGGCGCCCGATGCTCAGAAAGACCCGTACCCGCATCAAAGGCCATAACCACAAGCTTCATGGCATCGTTGGAGGCCACATCCATATTGACAATACTGTCCTTTTCGTAAGGGACAAGCGCCGCTAAGCTAAACACTTCTCCCGCCTTTACCGCTTTATTCATAAAAATCTCCTTTCTGGGCATGATTTCCACGCAGACAAAGCCGTCTGCCGAAGACACGCCGCATAGCGTATTCACATCAATACTTAAACACTCACCTGCTCTAAGGGGCTTTGCACATCCCTCAGGGCCCACTAAAAAGGTGCCGCTGCCGCCGACCCCCAGGTAAATAACCGGATTAGCATAGCGTTCCGGAAGGATGTCCGTATCCTCTCCCAGAGAAAAATAGGTCACCGCCGTTTCTCCCGCCATTTTTTCCGGAGATGAGATCGTCAGACCTGCCCTCGGCGGATGGGCTTGGGCTATGGAAAACACCTGTCCAGTCATCGCTTTTTCACCCAGACCTCGTATTCTTTTATGAATGCCTCCTTATCCAGATTTTTTCGACGGGCAACATCGTCAAAAGATACAACCCGCATGACAGGATTATTAAGATTTATGGGAAAACCCTTTTCGATCAGAAATTCGCCAAAGCTTGGCTGTTCTTTAATTAAGCTTCTGAGCTTTTTAGACGTATCTATCACAATATACCTCCTTGATGGTGACAGCACCTTCGGTGCTCACCTTGATTTTCTAAATCCATTATAGTATGCTGATACCAAAATGTATGTTTGAAATCCAACGAGGTGAAATTTTTTGAATAACTTTATTGACCTTTTAAAGTGCCATCCCCTTTTTCAGGATCTGACCCCGTCAGAAATCGACGCCATCCTTAAATGTGCGGCTCCCGTGCTCGCAGCGAAAAAATCCGGTGAATACATCCTTCAGGCCGGTGAATCCACCGAAAACATGGGCTTTGTCCTGTCCGGCACCGTCATGGTCATCCAGGAGGATCTGTGGGGTCGCAGAAATATCATGTCACAGCTTACTCCCGGCGGCATCTTTTCTGAGCCCTTTGCCGCAGTCCCTGGCGCCGTACTCAACGTCAGTGTTGTGGCCATGGAGGACTGCGAAATTCTGCTGCTCAATGTTCACCGACTATTGTCGGGCTGTTCCTTATCCTGCGATTTTCACAGTAAGCTTATCCGCAATCTTGTCACACTTTTGGCAGAAAAAGCCCTGGCCTTCAACGATAAGATCACCCATCTCAGCAAGCGCACCACCCGGGAAAAGCTTTTGTCCTACCTCTCGGCAGAGGCGCTTCGCCAGGGCAGCCGCTCCTTCGATATTGCCTTCAACAGACAGCAGCTGGCAGATTATCTCTGTGTGGAACGGTCCGCCATGTCCGTCGAGCTTTCCAAGCTGCAAAAAGAAGGACTTCTAAGTTATCACAAAAATCATTTTAAGCTGAAGGCGCTGGCTGAATTGTGATGCCGTCATATCCAATATAGTTATTGACAGCCATCTTTTTTTCTTTATACCAAAAAATTCAGGGATAGGCGTAACGCATATGCGTTACGCCTATCCCTGTTTAGGACTATCTATTTTCCGACAGCCCCTTTCTGCTAGTGCCATTCCTCCATCAGAAGGAAATCCCGGATATTGCGGTGCTTGATCCCGTTCCTACTCATATCAAACTCATCCATTGAGACAACATATTTGGGAAAGTTATCACGAATATTATCATAGACGCCGAACTCCCGGGCAACAGTTTCATCTGAAGCCAGCAGATAGGCTACCTGAACATACAGCCTTTCTCCCTGCCGATCGCATACAAAGTCGATCTCCTTATTGCCGGTTCGGCCAACCGTGACCACATACCCCCGGCGCAGCAGCTCCAGATACACAATATTCTCAAGGATCAGATTGATATCTCTTGTGTTTCCGCCAAAGACCGCCTCGCGGATGCCGTGGTCAGCAATGTAGTATTTTTCATTGGAGGCCAAGATCTGCTTTCCCTGCAAATCCTGTCGCTTTACCTGATAGAACAGATAAGCATCGCAGCAATATTTGATGTAGTTCAGAATAGTCTCCGATGCTGCGGTGCGCCGTTCATTCTTGAGAAACCTGGCAAGCGAGGTGGCTGAGAAGGTATTGCCGACATTCGCCATTACATAGGCGATGATGCGTTCCAGCAAATCTACATCTCGGATTTTATTTCGCTTCACAATATCCTTGAGCTGAACAGAGTTAAAAAGATCGTGAAGGTATTGTTTGGAGGGCGCATCTGCATAGCCGATATTGGCAAGGTACGGCATCCCGCCGGACAGAAGGTATTTCTGAAAACACTTCTGCGTCGTTGCCTCTGGCTCCGTAGGCTGATACAATGCCATAAACTCTCTGAAAGAGAAGGGGTAGATGACAAACTCTACATAACGGCCTCCCAAATAGGTTGCCAGTTCGCCAGATAACAGCTTTGCATTTGATCCGGTGATGTAGATGTCGCAGTCCAGCTTAATGCGCAGAGAATTGACGCATCTCTCCCATTCCTTTACCTCTTGAATCTCATCAAAAAATAGATAGACCTTTCCAGCAATCTCTGAAGCACTTTGGACGATTTCGTCGTGGAGGGCCTTTGCGGTTTGCAGATGGGTATATCCCATATCCTCAAAATTAATAGAAATAAACTGAGCTGGATTGACGCCGGACTCGGTAAGCTCCTGCTTGATCAGTTCTAACATGACCGATTTTCCACAGCGGCGAATACCGGTCATAACTTTTATCAGTTCCGTACCGATAAATGGACGAATGCGGCTCATGTATTGCTCTCGCTTAATCATGAATCTCATAGCCTCCCTTTCCCATAGTTGAATACAATGTATCACATATATATCTGAAAAACAAGCTATAGAAAATCATTTTGTAAGTTATATCTGATAAAATTAAGAAATACAGATGTTTATTAGATATAACTAGAAGTTTGTTGTATTGCCGCCGACCTCCAGGTAAATGACCGGATCAGCATAGCGCTCCGGAACAAAGAATGCGCGATCTGTACACTTTTTTATCTCCATCAAACACTCCGCTTAAAAATTTTTAAGAAATTAATTCTATATATTGACATAGTGTCACCACAAAGCTATAATGCGATTACTGACACAATGTCAGGATTAATGCTAAGGAGAAAACCACAATGAAAAAAAATATCGGCTCACAATTAGCCCTCTACCCCATGCCGGCCACCGTCATCGGTGCCATGAATGGCGACAAACCCACCTGGACCCTGGTTGCCCACGTAGGCATCATCGGCCACGACCACGTACTGGTCAGCCTGGCCTCCGCCCATTTCATCAATGGCTGCATCAAGAAAAATCGGAAGCTTTCCATCAACATCACCGACGAAGCCATGCTGCCCCAGGTGGATGTCGCCGGTTCCGTCAGCGGTGCCAAGGAAGACAAATCTGATCTCTTCGACTACACCCTGGGAGAAAACGGAGCACCGATCATTACCAGTGCACCTTTAACTATGGAATGTACGGTATCTGACATCTACAACACCAAGGGTTTTGAGAGCTTTATCTGTACCATCGATGCCACCTACGTGGATGAAGCTCACCTGAACGCAGCGGGTAAAATCAATTATCACAGCCTCAAACCAGTGCTCTTTGAGATGCCCACCTACGAATATCTGAAAACCGGCGAAGTCACCGGCAAATGCCTATCCTTCAAAAAATAAATACAACAGATTAAGGAGCAAACAATTATGGAACAAAAAAAACTACCCGCCATTGCCCTTGGTACCTGGTCCTGGGGCGTCGGCGCCGCCGGCGGAGATCAAGTTTTCGGCAATCACCTGGGTGAAAAGGAGCTGCGCCCCGTTTTTGAAATGGCCATGAAGCACGGTTTAAACCTCTGGGACAGCGCCGTTGTCTACGGCATGGGAGATTCTGAAACCCTTCTGGGCACCTTCACCAGAGAATACCCCCGGGAGGATATCATCATCTCCACCAAATTTACGCCCCAAATTGCCGGCGCCGGCGCTAATCCCATGGCAGATATGTGCGCCGGCAGTCTCAAGCGTTTTGATACAGACTATCTGGATATCTACTGGATTCACAATCCCTTCGATGTCGAGCGGTGGACACCCTATCTCATTCCCCTGGTCAAAAGCGGCAAGGTCAAACGAGTCGGTGTGTCCAACCATAACCTCGCTGAAATCAAACGCGCTGAAGAAATTCTCTCAGCCGAGGGCGTTCACATCAGCGCCGTACAGAACCACTACAGCCTTCTGTACCGCTCCTCCGAGGAGGGAGGCATCCTCGACTACTGCAAAGAAAACAACATCACCTTCTTTGCCTATATGGTTCTGGAACAGGGCGCTTTAAGCGGAAAATACAACACACAAAATCCTCTGCCGGCGGGCAGCCAGCGCGGGGAAACCTACAACCCTCTCCTTCCCCAGATCGAAGCGCTCACCAACGAAATGACGGCCATCGCAGATCAATATGGATCCACTGCCGCACAGATTGCCATTGCCTGGGCCATCGCCCAAGGCACCACCCCCATCATCGGCGTCACCAAAGCCGCACAGGTTGAGGACGCCGTCAAAGCCACAGATCTCAAGCTGACCTCCGAGGATCTGGACAGACTCGAGAAAGTCGCCGCCAACACCAGGGTTGACACCCGCGGTGCTTGGGAGCACCCCATGGTTTAAGATAAAATACCCTGTTAAAAGCTCCCTTTGTCACAAAAAGCCGCCCGTCCAATATTTGACTCTGGGACAGACCGAGGCTATAATGAATCCAGGCTTTAAATACGCAAATTATCAGATTGAAGGAGAAACGCTATGCCAAGAGGATCAAAAGCCCTGACCGATGCGAGAAAAAAAGAGATTGTGGATGCCTGCGAAAAATTGTACAAAACCCTGAGCTTTAAGGCGATTACCATCAAGGAAATTGGACGGGCCACCTCCTTTACCCGCACCTCTATCTACAATTATTTTCAGACCAAGGAAGAAATCTTCCTTGCACTGCTCCAGCGGGAATACGACCTGTGGTGTGCGGATCTCAGCCAAATGCTAGCAAACCACGACCGCATGACCGTCGACCAATTTGCCAATGCTCTGGCCCACACCCTGGAGAAACGAGATCAGCTTTTAAAGCTGATGTCCATGAATCACTACGATATGGAGGAGAACAGCCGCATGGAAAATCTTGTCGAGTTTAAGCGCTCCTACGGCGCCTCGATGCAGGCTGTTACCCGATGCGTGAAAAAGTTTTTTCCGAAAATGACCGATCATGACGTCCAGACTTTCATCTACGCCTTCTTTCCTTTTATGTTTGGCCTCTATCCCTATACCTTTGTCACCGACAAACAGCAGGAGGCCATGGATGCAGCTGATGCCAATTACGTATTTTTTTCCCTGTACGAACTCACCTGCAGCTGTGTTAAAAAGTTACTGGCGGGCTGCGAATAATCACTGCTAATATAAAAATAAGAGGTGCTCTCAGATACCTTCCGATCTTCCGGGATCACCTCTTATTTTTATTTTTTGCCCGGGCTAGCCTTCACCCATTTTTCCTTAAACGCCAGCGAGAGCAGCACTCCCAAAAAAATGCCCAGCACCGCCGGAAGCACCCAGCCCAGCCCCAGCGAATACAGCGGGATCTTGGCCGTCAGCTCAGACAGCAGCGGCAGCCCCTTCTGATCCAAGGCCGACACAAGGCTCACCGCTCCGGTAAGGGCGGCGCTCAAGGGGTAGACAAGCTTGAAGCTCCCAAGCCACCGCTGCAGAAAGGCCAGGGCGATCAAAAGGATCGAGATGGGATAGAGCACGTTGAGCACCGGCACAGAAACCGCCAGGATGGCGTTGAGCCCGGCGTTGGAGATGACCATGCTCACCACGGCGAAGATCACCGCCCACTGCCTGTAGGAGAGCTTCGGGAAAATCTCGCTGAAATACTCGCTGCAGCAGCTGATGAGGCCGACGCAGGTGTTGAGACAGGCGATGAGGAAGATCAGCGCTAAAATCACCAGCCCCGCCTGACCGAAAAGGCTGACCACAACTGCCGTCAGGGTCTGGGCGCCGTTGGCATGGGGGCCAAAGCTGCCGCCGGTGAGGGCTCCCACATGGGTTAAGGCCGCATAGACCAGAAGCAAAAGTCCCCCGGCGACCCAGCCCGCCCGGATGGTCTCCCTGACCACCTGGCGGTCGTCTGAAATCCCCAGGGCTCTGATATTCAAGGCGATGATGATGCCGAAGTTCAGGGCCGCAATGGTGTCCATGGTCTGGTAGCCATCTAAAAAGCCCTGGATCAGACCGTTGCTGGCGTAGGCCCCCGAGACCTCGCCATAGCCCCCCGGCAAAAAGATCACGCAGGCGGCGAAAATCACGAAGATCAGCGCCAGAAGACAGGGCGTCAGCCGCTTACCCAGCCGGTCCGTCAGCTTGTCGGGCTTCAGGGCCAGAAGCAGGGCTGCGGCAAAGAAGACGACGGAATAGATCAGCAGGGGCAGCGGGCTCTCGGCCAGCTGGGGCACAAAGGGCAAAAGAGCCATCTCAAAGGAGGTGCTGGCCGTTCTTGGAATGGCCAGGCAGGGCCCGATGGACAGATAGATCAAAAAGGTGAACACCGCCGCAAATTTGGGATGGACACGGCCCGCCAGAATTTTCAGTCCCCCGGCCTTGGCCACCGCCGCCACCCCCAAAATGGGCAGGCCGATGGCGCTGGCCGCAAAGCCGGCAAAGGCCACCCAGGCCGAGCCGCCGGCCTGCTCCCCTAAAAAGGGTGGAAAAATCAGATTCCCTGCCCCGAAAAACATGGAAAAAAGGGTGATGCCGATGAGAAGGGTATGCTTTTTAGATAATCGCTCCATAGGGCCTCCTGTCGCTGTAGAATGTGTCAATTATAGCATATTCCCGGCACAAAAACTATCTTGGAGCCCCTCGGGAAACTAATGCCTCCGCTTTATCCCCCTTTTCGACATTTTGTCCCTGGTTTCTTAAATGCCATCCTTTAAGCGTTGCCGTTCCCTAAAAATCGTGTTAATATAGACCATACCTCAATTGACAGCATCAGAAAGGAAAGCAAGCAATGAAAACATCAATGACCCAACGGCTGTCCGCCTTCGGAATAGCCCTGATTCTAACCCTTAATCTGAGCCTGCCAGTTCTGGCAGAGACGAGCGCCAGCGACACTGCCTTGGAGCCGACCCAGGCCGAGACCCTTGTCGGCACAGAGGCAGCAACGCCGGATATTTTAATTTCAGACCTCACCGCCGACGGCGACAGCGTCTCCTCGGTGGACTCCCAGGCTAAAAAAATAGAAGGCGCCATCACCATCACCGACGGCGCCGTCTACGACTGGTTTTACCAGAGCAGTGCCGGGGAGAAAAACGCCCTGAACAATCTATCCCTGGGCGGCGCCTTCGAGGGGGCCACAGCCACGGTTAAGGTCGACAGCAGCAATCCCGCGAAGCTGTATTTCACCCTGGAAAATCTGCCTGCACCCATGACCAGTGACACCGGCACCCTGACCGTTGCCGCGAAAAACAACCGCTTTGCCACAGACCTCACGGCGGAGATCAATGTCAGCTGCATCGATTTGGATCTCAAGGACGACGGCATCACCCTGGTGGATCCCGAGGCCCAAAACCCCACCTACACCGTCAAGGTCTGCCTCCACGGCGGCAAGCTGAGCAAGGACTTCACCACAAGCAGTCTTTTCTTTGACGGCGCCTTCGAGGACGCTGTGGCCTCGGATTTAAAGGTCGCCCGGGACGGAAAGTCCTTCACCGTCACCCTGTCTAAAAACGCCGATTACGACGCCAACCGCCTGACCCAGGGCCATCTGATCATCGACGCCGGACAGGTCACCTACACAGACTCCGGCAAAACCTACGATTACGACCTTAGCCTGTCCCTCACCGACAGCTACGTCCCCAGAATCACCTCCGGCGAGGACAGCAAGGACAGCGACGGCCTTACCATCGACGGTTCCTCCCTGGCCAAAGACATCGCCAGTCAGTCCCTGTCCACCGCCACCTCCGTATTAAACAATATCAAAGGCACCGGCCTGTTCTCCTTCTTAGGCTTCGCCGATGTCTACATCAATTTCTTAAGCGATCTTCTGAGCTCCGGCGAGGGCGGTGAAAGCGAGGTGGAAAAGGCCCTGGGAGATATCCAGAAGCAGCTGAACAGCATCGAGTCCCAAATCGACGACAGCACCCAGGAGATCCTGGGCGCCGTGGACAAAAACGACATGTCAAACCAGGTGACCAAGCTGGCCGAAGCGGCGGAGCACCTGTACGACTACCAGTACAGCTACTACAACACCAACGCCTATAAGGCCATCGACTGGATGAACGCCGGCCAAGCCGATGCCCACCAGGAGGAAATCAAGCGCTACCTGGAGGCAGTCTACAACGCCGAGAACAAAAACTACAGCTACCTCTCGGAGTTTAAGACCTTTGCCAGCCTCATCAGCGGCAGCAGCCCGGTTTTCCAGAAAAAGGATATCTTCGAGGTCTACCACGGCATGGAGACCTACCTCTGTGACTGGAACAGCCAAACCCTGGACAACAGACAGCGCTTCAACGACAACATCAGTACCTTCTACCTCAGGGGCTACACAGTGCTTGTCACCGCCATCCAGTACGACTACGACACCAACAGCGCCGAAAAGGCCGCCATGGAAAAATGGATTAACACCATGCAGGCCAAAATCGACGCCGGCGGCCTGAACCCTGCCGACGTCAGCGCCATGGAAAAAGCCATTGCCGACTATCAGAAAAAGATCACCGTCTGCGAGGACAACATGGCCCAGGACACCGAACAGCTTAAGACTTTAAGCGAGGGCAAGACGAAAATCAACAACGCCCTGTCGGCCTCCAATAAAACCATCGAGGATGAAAAAGCCTCTGTCAGCGGCGGCACTATCTACAGCTATCGCCTGAAACAAAATTTTGATAAAACCATCACCGCTGTCAAGGTGTTTGAAAAGAAAGAGGATGACCCTGTAAAGGTCATGAAAAAGCTGAGCTACGGCAATAACAGCTACAATTTCGGTTCCCAGCACCACTATTGGAACGCCAACGGCACCCAGAGGAATGATTATTCCTACAGCAGAGATATCTTTATTTATGTCACAAAATTTAACGACTACTTCGGCAAGAGCGACGGCAGCGTCTCCAAAAACGCCTTGACCAAAAATGAGATGCAGACTTTAATTAGCGCCGCCAAAAATCGGGGCACCGCCTTAAACAAGGAGCTCAAGGCTGCGGGCTTTACCCTGCCCACCGACACTGTCTGGGGTCTGGGGATTAAAGACGGCGTTTCGGAAAGCAGCTGGGGCAGCTACGGCCTGGCCGGCGGCAGCCACTACGCCTTAAATTTGACCTACCTGCCCCTGGACGGCAGCTCTGCCTTTGCGGATAAACAATTCCTGGAGGTCTGGGCCTCCTTCTGGCGCAGCAACACCCGGGTGAATTTCACAGCGGACAAGGTTGCCTATCTTCAGAAAAAATAGGAGGGTGCCATGACGAAAGCAAAAAATACAATACTTCTTTTTACAGCCCTTTTTCTGCTCAAGGGCGCCTTTGATCTCGTTGCCGGCTTTGCCATGACGGCGGGAAGCCTGCTCTTCTTCGCCGAGGGCACGCCGGATATCAGCAGCTACACCGATCTGCTCCACCTTTTAGGCGTCAGCGAGGCCGCCGGTCATCTGCCGGCCTTCCTCGGCATCCCCATGATCCTCTGCGGGCTTTTTACCCTTACGATCAGCCTTAGGGCCCTCAAGAAACCCCTGGGCACCGCTGAAAAGAGCCTTACCCTGCCGGACGCTCTCATTCTTCTGGCGGGAAACCTCATCGCCTTCGCCGCAGGCTTTTTCTCCTTCACCGCCATCTCCCTGGTGACCGTCGAGGCTGCAGGCCTGCTGCTCGCCCTTATTTTCGCCATTCTGCTGTTTAGGAGGACACGGAAGGGCGAGGCCTCCGTCCATTAGCCTGAATTAAAAAAATTAAAGACAGCCCTCTGCGCTGGGGTACATGCTTTGATGTACTCGGCGTCGGAGGGCTGTTTTTGTGATGGGGCTATTTTAAAAGCTGAACCCCTGAAAAGTCGTTGGCTCTGAAAAACAAAATGGACTGGTAACTGACCTTGTAGATCTCCCGCTCGGGAATCCCCAGCATCCTGGCCGTATTGGTCAACAGGAAGATGGCAAAGTCCTCGACGGGCATCGTCATGCGATTCTCGCAATAGGACAGGATACACTCTCGTCTGGCGCCGAAATCCGCAGTGATCAGGGCTTCAAATTCCACAGGGCGGATTCTCAGACCGTACTCCTCTATAAAGTTCAAATAGAGCTGGGAGATATTGTGGTGCAGGGTCAGGGCCAGAACGTCGTTTTTAAAGACCTCGTAATAAAATCTCTTGGTCTTGGGATCCGACAGCAAATTCTGATAGTAGACCAGCGTCAGCCTGAAATGCTGCTCAAAGCTGTTCCAGCGCTCAAACTGCTCCTCCCTGAGGGCAGCCGAGATATTTTTAAAAAAATCCCCAAAAATCCGCTCGATAAAGGTTGCCTTCGTGGCAAAATGATAGGTCATGGAGCCCAGGGTGGTTCCCGAGTGACTGGCAATTTGCTGAATGGTCGTCGCCTCATAGCCCCGATCGTAAAACAACGCCTTGGCACTGGTTAGAATCTTCTCTTTAGTCATTTCTCCCTTGGTCATTTTTCCCATAGTCTACTCCTGATCTCATAGCATTACCTAAAATTTTAGCATGAAACCCCCATTTGAACAAGCACAGCGATCTCAATTTTCCCCTTGAATTAAGGTTTTATCTGCACGGCCGCTGCCTTTTCAGAGGCTCTTTCTTTAAAAAAACAGTAAAAATTATTTTTTATACTAAAATTTTTCTTGACTTTTTGTTTGAAAAGGTTTAATATTTCAGTAAGATATGATTAATTTACTGGAATATCCGTAAATTAATCGCAATATTCTGAAAAACACAATGATCCGGAGCATTGTAAACACTAAGAGGGGATTTAAAAATGAATGATGTAAAGTTATTGCAGGAAGAACGCACCCAATTGTTTAAAGATGTGTACGACGGCAAGCAGCCCAAGCGCGTGCCCATGGAAATCTCCATTACCTGGGACGCCGCCCTGCCCTATGCGGGTATGGATATGCGGACAGATCAATGGAATTTTGAAAAATTTGAAGCCTTCTTCGACAAGGTCTGCGCCGATTTCCCAACCGACAAGGCGCCCATCGCACCGACCCTGAGACCGCCGGGATTTTACGAAATTTTAGGTGCCAAGGGTATCGTCATGAGCAAAACCGGCACCATGCAGCACCCCGAGGTCCACTGCCTCGAGGTTGAGGAGTACGATGAATTCATCGCCGATCCCTACAAATGCATGGTTGAAAAGCTGATGCCCCGTCTCTTTGCCGCCCTGGATACCGATCCTATGCGGGCTGCACTGAACTTTGCCAAGGGCTATAAGGCCAAAAACGACGTGGACGCCGCCATGGGCGCCGTCGCTGTAAAAATGACCAACAAGTACGGCTTTGCCGCACTGCCCAAGGGCGGTATGACCGAGGCGCCTCTGGACTTCATGGCCGACTTTATCCGCTCCTTCACCGGTATCATCAAGGATATGCGCAGAAACAAGGAACAGGTTCTGGCCGCCGTCGAGGCGATTCTGCCCCACATGGAAAAAATCGGCATCGTGCCCGCCTCCTCCCGCTACGCCCGCACCTTCATCCCGCTGCACATGGCCCCCTTCATGAAGGAAAAGGACTTTGCCAAGTTCTGGTGGCCCACCTTTGAAAAGCTGATGCAGTATCTGGCCGATCACGGCGCCGGCGTCAAGCTTTTCGTCGAACAGGACTGGATGAAGAAAATTGACTACCTCGCCTCCTTAAAGGACCGCGTAGAAATGCAGTTTGAATTTGGCGATCCCAAGCTGGCCAAGGAAAAGGTGGGCAAGGACCACATTATCTCTGGCTTCTTCCCCATCACTATGCTTCAGACCGGCACCGAAAAGGAATGCGTCGACAAGGCCAAGGAGCTCATCGACACCCTGGCTCCGGGCGGCGGCTATATCTTCAACACCGACAAGAGCCTCTACTCCCTGGCCGGCCCCATTGCGGACAACCTCAAGGCCGTCATCGAAACCGTCAAAACCTACGGCGTATACTAAAATTAGGAGGAAATACCATGAACAGCGAATACTACACCACCTGGGAAAACTACGTACAGGAGCATCCGCAGCTGGAGGATATTCCCGAGGCTGAATCCATTCAGGCCTACGAGGAAGCCATCTACCGCTTTGTTTTCCAGTTATTCTTATAAGCATTATCCTGCAGCCGCATCGGGGTCCTTTGAGACCCCGATGTAAATTTTATAAAAAAGAGGCCCTGTATCATGAAACGTATCAATAGTAAAATTAAAAATTTCTTCGGTCTTGGAGACGCAGGCTTTTCCTTCATGACGACCATCGAGACCTCCTTCTTTCTCGTCTTTCTGACCGACGTCGCCCAGCTTCCCATTGCCTGGGCCGCCATTATCTCCACCGTCACCGGCATCTTCGATACCGTATCCGCCATCGTTGCGGGGGTCATCGTCGACAAATGTAATCTCAAACACGGAAAATACCGTTCCTGGCTGCTCTACGGACCGCCCTTTGTCATCGTGTTCTTCGTGCTCCAGTTCACAAAAATCGGCGCAGACATGAGCGCCGCCGTCATCATCTGCATCGGCTTCATCATCAGCCACTTTATCTGGAACATCGCCTGGACCGCCAACCGCTCCCTGGTGGGAGCCCTGACCGACGAACCCACGGAGCGTGCCCATTTATCCGGCCGCATCTCCGCTGGCTCCAGCATCGGTAAGCTCTTTGCCTCCAAGCTGGTTCCCCTGCTGATTGCAGCCTTTGCAGCCATGCTCTCCTCCGGCGGAGAGGTCGGCGGCTACACCTGTGTCGCCCTGTTGGGCGCCGTGCTGATGCTCATTGGCTATTACACCCACTACGGCATCACCGCAGGCTACGACCTGCCCCAGCCCAAGGCTGAAGCCGGCAGCACCCAGCAGAGCGCCGACAAGGTTTCTGTCATGGACATGCTCAAGGGCGTCTTTGCCAATCCGCCGCTGGTGGCCACGGTTTTCTGCGACTTCATCAGACTGATCGGTTACTACGCCCTGATGGCCTTTGTGGCTTATTTCTCCAAGGTTATCTTCCCGGATAACCCCAACGCCGCCACAGGCAATATCCTTTTGGCCTTCAACCTCGGCACCCTGGCGGGCTCCCTGCTCTCCAAGCACGCTGTGGCAAAATTCGGCACCAAAACAGCCACCCTCATCGGCATGGCGGGCTGTGTCATCTTTACCGTACCGGCCTACTTCTTTGCCTCAAACCAGATCGCCATCATCGTGCTGATCTTTATCAGCCAGGTATTCTTCGGCATCGCCTACGGCTTAACCACCAGCCTCTACACCAGCTGTGCCACCTACAGCGAGTATAAAACCGGCAAGAATACCAAGGGCTTCATCATGGGCCTGTGCTCCTTCTCCATTAAAATGTCCATCGTTATCCGAGGGATCGTCATCACCTCCGGCCTGGGCATTATCGGCTACGTCGCCGGCGGCGCCGCCACACCAGAGCTGACCCAGGGCATCTCCGTGATGTGCTTCATCGTTCCGGCCATCTTCATCGCTGTGGGCATCATCCCGCTGCTGTTCTACCGTCTCAAGGACGAGGACGTCATGGCTATGGACGGCGAAATTGCTAACCGCAGAAAGGCTGTCCAGGAAGGCTCCGAAGCCTAAAATCTCATTCAAAAAAACACAATCCCCGAGGGTGCGAAGTAAAACGCCGCACCTTCGGGGATTATTTTTTACACTCAACTTTTATTTTTCTGGCTACGCTGAATCTCTAAAATTTCCTCTTTCGGCATACCCGTAATCTGAGCGATAAAATCGGCGCTCTGGTCCGCCGCAAGAAGCTTTTGGACCGTCTGCAGCTTCTCTGCCGCCCGTCCGGAGTTTTCGCCAAGCTTCATGCCAGCCTTCATCCCCTGTTCCTCGCCAATTTTTATGCCTTCTTTTCTTCCTAAACTTCTTCCAAGTCTCTCATAATCCCTCAATCGCATCTCAAAGGTTCCCATATTTTCCCTCCACGCAGTGTCATTGTTGGCTTTATCCACCGCAGTTTGTTTTTTATTATAACAAATTTTTAAACGTATTACACCAAATTCATTAATGCTTTAGCGAAATTCTCTCTCCTTAAACTCTATTCTAACGGCAAAAGCCGCCGTCGTCTACCTCATTAATTTGTCATCGGTTTGTCATCGAGGGGAGGCTGCAGTAACCAGAAAAAAAGCGCCCCTCGCAAGAAAGGCGCTTTATCATACCGACACGCTATTTATTTTTCCTCGGCCGCATACTTCAGAGCTCTGGCGGACCAGGCCTTGGCATCTGCTGTCTTTACCGAGAATACCGTTTTATTCGTCGAAAAATTGTACTCTGTCACCAAGGCGCCGTCGTCATTCTGCCCCCAGCCGATGCCAAAGGCATTGGCCTCTGCGTCCAAAAGCTGAGCGGAGCCGTCGGCCTTGCTGCCCGCTGGCGCTGTAAAATCACTGCGCTTGGTCACAGCCTTGGCCTCCTCGTCCAGCGTCAGACGGGTGATTTTATCCGGATTTCCGGCAGAAAACACCACCAGCTCGCCGTCCTCAGTGAGCTGCAGCCCCTGGGGCGCTGTGATTTTCTGCGCTTCACTGAGGCCAAAGTCGTCGGCCTTGCCCGAGAGCTTCCAGAGGATCTCCCCGTTTTCCCGGGAAATCTTCAGGATGGTATTGGTGTTTTTAGACGCAATGATGAGATTGTCGTCGCTGGGATCCACCAGCATATCCGTCATATGGAAATAATCTCCGGAGGCGCCGCCTTCACTTAATTCATAGAGCTCGGGGTAATCGGTGCTCTTCCACTCGAAGACCACCTTGCCGTTGTCGACCTCTTGGATGAGCTGGGCCGCCACCTTGTTGTCGGTGCCCTCCGCCGTCTCTTGAATCTGGCCCGAGACGATATAATGCTTATCTCCCAGGAGCACAAAGGACTGATTGTCCACCGGCTCGCCGCCGGAGGCATTGTCGCTTTCCAGCAGATAGATGGCTTCCTCGTCATCCTTGCCGATTTTTTTATACTTTTCGTCCAGAATAACCCTGCTGCCCAGGGTATAGCCCTCGGAGGCAAAGCCAGTGTACTCCGGCGCATTCTGATGGTAGCTGTAGCGGACATCACCGTTGTCCAGGACGTGCTTTCTGAAATCCGAGAAGCGCACATCGCCGTTGGTTTCAGGATCCAGGGCCACGTAGTAGGTGTACTCGCCCTTTTCATTGAGCTTGTACATGGTCGGGGCGTCGGCGGCAGTCATATAGTATTCACCGTTGTAGGCGCTCTCTCCCTCAACCGTCAGCTGGGGCAGACGCGAGGACTGGGTTCTGAAGAAGATCGTTCTGGAATCCTTACTGCTGGTGACCTCCACCCGAAGCAGCTCGTTGTAGGCAATCTTTTCCACGGTGACCTTCTGGGTCTTTCCTGTGGCCAGATTTTTCTTGTTGATCTTGACCGAAGCGCCGGCATCGTTGAGCAGGGTTACCTCGTTGTCCCGCTCGGTCATCAGGCAGGGTGCGTCAAAAACAGCGCCGTCCTCGGCCAGGGGCACCTCCACAGCGTAGCCGTTGAAATTCAGGTGCAGGGTGCGGTCCTTCAGAATAGTCACATCCCTCCCAGAATAGGCCAGGGCAACGCTGACCAATACGATGAGCAGCACAGCGATGGCAGCGGCAATGGCCAGTACCTTGCCGGAGTTTCCTTTGCTCTCCATAAATTACCTCCTCGTATAAAAACCAGAACACCGCAGCGTTCTGATTTCCTTTTTTACCTTTAAATTTCCTTAGAATTTTTTATAGTTTACCACATTTCCACCTAAGATTCAAATCCAGAACGCAGGAGCTTGAGGTTTGCTTAAGCTCTGTCCCTGGGGGGCTTTAGACCCATCGGCAGCGGTGCGCAAAAAAAAGGACCTCGCCGAAGCGAAGTCCTCAGACAAACACAATGACAATCAATAGTCCACCGGTTCCTCAACGCAGTCTAACACTGCCTTGGCAAAGGCCTGGCAGGCGGTTTTACAGGCAGACTGACTGCCGGCGACAATGGCGCCCCCGCGGTTAGATACCGTCGGCGGTCCCCAAAATTTAACGACCTCGACGTCGGCAGCAGTCAGGGCTTCATCGACGCCCATCATGGATTCCAAGGGCGGTCCAACCAGATAGGCCACCGAGGAGCCCACAGGGATGTCGCACAGCTCCGCCAGGAAGGTTCCCACCTTGGCGATGACCTGGGCGTAAAACTGCACGCCGTCATCCTCTCTGGCGCTGAACAGGCAGGCGTTGTGTTCGGTGAAGTAGCTGATGGTTTTTAAGCCGCTTTCCACGTCGCTGACGGTGGGACCTGAGATAATCCCGATCATTTCACCGCCGTAGGCGCAGCCCAGTCCGCCGTAGGTAGACTTGGCGTAGCAGACGTGGACATTGGCCTTTTTGGTGGCCTCGTCGGCGGCCACATAGCCGATATCCTCGTTGTCTGTGGTAAACAGGCCGATGTCGATGTGACCCTCGGGCAGCTTGAATTCTTCAATCATTATATCTTCAATGTCTGTCATCAACTTGCTTGAAAGTACATTGGCTTTGAGCAGATCTCCAGTCATAGTTTTATCCTCACTTTATTATTTGCCTTAACTATAACATTCGTTTTCACCAGAGTAAAGGCCGTTACCCGTAAAAATCGGAAAAATTTTCACCACAGCTCAGAAAGATTTCGCCACCACCCTGGTTTTTCTCATTTATAAACACATGTGGATAAGCCTAAATCACAGCTCATCGACAAACTTATCCACAGACAAAATCAATATATGGGGCATTTTTTCTCTGCCACTACAAAATAACCCCTGTTTGTCCACAAAATGGGGATGGATTGTGGACAGAACTCCCAATTTGTGTGGAAAAACGGTCTGCACCGCCTGTTTATCCACAATCTGTCCATAAATTGTGGACAGATATCTTCAATAGAGCTACAGTAATCCTATGGCATCCAGGGCTTCTGCCACACAGACACAGGGATAGGCCGAAAAATCCGCCGCCGTGGTGGTTCCCGTCGTCACCGCAGCGAAATCGACGCCGGCTGCCGCTGCGGTTTTGGCATCCACCAGGCTGTCTCCGGTGTAGAGCACCTGTGCACTGTCCGCCTTGAAATAATCCATGGCCTTGAGTACCCCCTCGGGATCCGGCTTGGCCCTGGAGACCATCTCCCCGCCGATCACCAGGTCCACCAGGCTGTCAATGCCATACTCCCTGAGGGTTACCTCGATTCTATAGGCGTACTTCGTGGAGATAATGCCCACCGCTGCCCCTGCCGCCTTGAGCTTTTCAAGCAGAGACGCTGTCTCTGGATACAAAAAAGTATTTTTGGTCATCACCTCGTCGGATTTTTTGACGTACTGCCGCCGGTATTCCGCCAGCACCGCCTTATCTTTTTCTCCGGTCAGCGCCATGAAGGCCTCCTCCAGGGTCAGACCGATGGTCCTCTTGATGGTGAGGTCATCGATGGCCCCAAAACCGTTGTTTTTCAGAACGTGCTGAAAACACATCACAATCCCGGCCTCGGAGTTGGCCAGGGTGTAGTCAAAATCAAAAAGATAGAGTCCGTAGCTCAAAATAAATCCTCCCTGTGCATCCGTAATATTTTGTCCCATTATACCACAGACCCCTGGTCCGCACCGACAAAGATGCAATAAAATATCAGCCTTTTGGCCCCTGGGAACGGGGTGGCAAGATCATGGAAAAAATTTGTTATTCAATTGACAATCTCAGGCGAAATCATTAAAATAGAGTTGTTGTAAAATCTATTGGGATGCGGTATGTGTGCAAGGCCGCATTGAGGAGGAGTATCAAAATGAAAAAAGTCGTCATGACTGACCAGGCCATGTGCATGGCCTGTTTAAGCTGCGAACTAGCCTGTGCAAACGCTTTCTACAAGGAAGAATCATCAGACTTATCCTGCATCAGAATCACTAAAAAGCCCGACGGAAGCATCAAGACCTTAACCTGTGTTCAGTGCGGTAAGTGCGCCAGAAACTGTGAAGCCGGCGCCATTACTCAGAACGCCAAGGGCGTCTACATGATCAACAAAAAGCTCTGCACCAACTGTGGTAAATGTGCAGAGGTTTGCCCCTTTGGTCTGATTGTCAAAGACGAATCCAAGGAAAATCCCACCAAATGTATCGCCTGCGGTATCTGTGCCAAGGCCTGCCCCCTGGGTATCCTGGAAATTAAAGAGTCTTAGTTTGCCGCCGTTATCTTCGGCAAACATCCATAGTGCACATTGCGGCGTCCGGTCAGCTTTTCCGGACGCCCTTTTTTATCTCCGGGCAAATCCCGGATCACTGTTTAAATTTCAAAGGAGGAACAATGAAGTACAAAGCAATCGCCTTCGACTACGACGGCACCCTGGTGGACACCTACGATTTTCACGTGGCCGTCATCGGCCAGGCCGTAAGAAACTGCGGCACCGACATTACCCCGGAAGCCATGGAAAAAATTGTAAGACTGAGTCTGCGGGGTATTTTTGATACGACTCTGTCTCCAGAACGGGCAGATGAAGGCTTCAAGGCCCTGACAGCCCTTTACGACAATCCTAACGATGCCTTCTGGGCCCCTGTCACCGTCGTCAACCACGCCCAGGAGACCCTGCGGGCCCTCCGGGCCGCCGGCATGAAAACCGGCCTGGTGACCAATTCCATGAAAAAGCTGGTGGATGCAAGCCTGGCGCACTTTGGCTTTGAAGGTCTCTTCGACGACATTCAGGCCGCCTCCGGCGACGCCTACACCAAGGAGGAGCGCATGGTCGCCCTGCTTAAGGCCCTGAAGGTTTCCCCCGGGGATACCCTCTACGTCGGCGACGGCTCCACCGACATCATCGACGCCAAAAAAGTCGGCATGGACAGCTGTCTCATCACCGGTCCCGCCGCCTGGATTCACGGTGAAAAGCAGCCAGACCTCGAGGCCCTGGCCCCGGATTTTGTCATCACCGACCTCGATGAGCTTTTGGATATCGCAGGCCTTCGCCAAGGCTAAGGCCAAGGGCCTCGCCCAGGTGCAGCCACTTCAAGGGCTGTGCCTGTTTTTTAGCCCATTTTTCACTATTATAAATATAAACTTTTTATTCCTTCTGCGAATGTGCTATAATAGGCCCTGTAAATTTACGCATTGCAGGGCAAAAATCTGCCCGGAAAGGAGAACCTATGCTCACTATTGGAATCTGTGATGACAACGCCCCTCTGGCCAAAAGACTGTCCGCCGCCATCACCGCAGCGGCGGCCAAGCACAACCTGGCGGTCCGCCTTCAAATATTTACCACCGGCGACGCCCTGCTGGCCAGCCAGAAGCCCTTCGATGTCCTTTTTATGGATATCTCAATGCCCGGCATCGACGGCCTGAAGGCTGCTGAAATCATCCGCCGACGGGATTCCCGGGTGAAAATTGTATTTTTAACGGCCTACCCAGAGTATATCTACCGCTCCGTCTCCCTCCACATCTTCGACTATATTCTCAAGCCCGTAAAGCCCTCCAAAATCGAGGCTTTGCTTTTGGAGCTCGCCGACTACACCACCCGGGAGGGCCAGCGGCGCACCGTCAGCCTCCTGGTTCACAAAACCCTCAAAACCTTTGACGTCGAGGATATCTACTACCTTGAGCGCACCCGCCGGAAGCTCCGTCTGGTGACCCGCCAGGAGGAGCTGAGCTTTTCCGGCACCCTGAGCCAGGCCATGGAAAAGCTTCAGCCCTTCGACTTTGTCTACTGCCACAAGAGCATCATCGTCAGCCTCTTCCACATCAAGCAGCTCCGGGGCGCAGATATTCTTCTGGACAACGGTGAAATCCTGCCCCTGGCTCAAAAGCGTTCGGCGAGCTTTAAAAAGCAGCTCCACGCCTACATTGCCGGCAGCACTGCCTGCATCCTGTGACTGGAGGCCGCATTGAACCTGAATCTACTATGCCATTGGCTGAACCTGATCCTCTCCTACGCCGTCTCCGGCTATGTGCTGATGCAATTTTTCCTCGCCCTGTTTAAGCCCCGTTTTCCGCGCTGGACACGGATAGCCGCCTGGGGCGGCTTCGTCGCCGGCGCCATTCTCCTGAATCTGACCCAGCTTCCCCTTGTGAAAAGCGGCTTCGGACTTTTCTCAAGCTGCCTCATCGCTCAGCTGCTCTTCGACTGCCCCAATCCTCGGAAGAAAATAGCGGCAGCCATCTTCTTTTTTCTCTATCTTCTCATCCTCGACGCCCTGTCCGTACAGCTTCTTTCCCTCTGCACTGCCCAGGCCATCGCCGAAATCCAGGACAACGCCCTGCTGCTTTTTGTTTCGGGTGTCGGCAATCAAATCGCCCTGCTGTGCTCCTACAGAGGCGTGATCCTTTTGATCAAAAGGCGCCCCTGCGACGGTATCGCCCGTCATCAGAGCCTTTTTCTGCTGTTTTTGGCCGACTTTGAAATTCTGGAGCTGCACTTCAGCATCCACATTGTCGAGGGAACCCTCAACCGGGTGATTTTAGCGCTGCTCAGCCTCGGCTTTCTGGTCCTCGATCTCTGTCTCATCCGCGTGTTCGACGCCATCTCCCTAAAATATCAGCTGGAGACGGCCATCGCCCTGAAGGATCAGCAGCTTCACATGCAGGACAGCTATTACCGCTCCCTGGAGCTGCAGCACGAAAAATCCCAGCGGCTTCTCCACGACACAAAAAATCACCTGCTGACCCTGGAGGCACTGTACAACACCGGCGCCGCCGACGAGGCCCAGGCCTACACCGAAGCGCTCTTGAAACGCCTGGCCGAGGCCGATTTTAAATACCACTGCGCCAACAAAATTTTTTCGATGATCATCAACGACAAAATTCTAAAATGTGAAAAAAGGGGCATCCGCTTTGAAATCAGCCTTGACGGCGGCCTCCTCGATTTTCTCTCCCCCTTTGACATGACGACCATTTTCTCCAATTTGCTGGACAACGCCATCGAGGCCGCCGCGGCCCTGAAGGACAGAGGTTTGATAGAGATCACCGGCCACCGCCGCAGGGGCATGCTTTTTATCGACATCTCCAACACCTGCGATCCCTCAAAAATCAATTGGTCTCCCGACGGCCGGCTGCAATCCACAAAATCCGCCGCCCCCTCGGGCCTCGGTCTGAAAAACGTTGCAGAGGCCGTGGGGAAATACGGCGGGGCCCTGCACATCACTGTCGACACCACCTTCAACGTCCACCTGTATTTTCCCCTGGCAGAGGAATCCTAGGCAAAGAGACACGCTTTTTTGTCGATCAGACATTTGCCGTGGCAGGCCTCAAAAATTTTTATTATACTCTATTTAGCCGTCAACGGCTAAATTAAACACAGAGGTGAGAACTATGGAAAAGAAAAAATTATCGACAATCCTTTTAAAGGGTGCTGCAAAGGTCCTGTACAAAGAGGCTGAAAAGAACGCCAACACCGCCTGCTGGATCTACAATCACCAGCCCGCGCTGCCAGAAAAGGTTAAAAGCCTGCGCAAATTCTAATGCTGGCTAAAATCTCCGAGCTGGGGGTCAGACAGCTGACGGCCCGGGGGATCGTTGCCCCCGAGGCCCAGGAGATCTACCGCTTTGGCCTGGAGTCCTGGCTGCTCAAGGGCCTCCACTATCTCTCCATGGCCCTCTGCGGCCTGCTCCTAGGCCTTTTGCCCCAGACCCTGATTTTCCTCGGGGCCTACGGCAGTCTGCGGGTTTACGCCGGCGGCTACCACGCCGACAGCCGGCGGGTCTGCTATCTCTTCTCCTGGCTGACGATTCTCGGTGTGCTTATGGGCTTCAAGCATTGTCCCGGGACGCTTATGGCTCCGATGGCCCTGGGCCTTATCCTCATCTCGGCGCCGCTCATCTATTTTAGGGCGCCGGTGGACAATCCCCAAAAGCCCCTGGACGCCCTGGAGTGCCGCCATTACCAAAGGCGCGCCCGCCAGGCCCTCGGCGTCATCCTCGCCACAGCCTTGCTCTGCCTTGCCCTCAAAGCCTCCGGTCTCGGCCTGATCTTCGCCGAAGCCCTGGCTGTGACTGCGCTGATGATGGCTGCAGGAATACTAAAAAATAATCGCGGCAATAAAAAACGGACATCCCTATCAAATCAGGACGTCCGCACTCTTTAACCTTCTACCGGATCATGGCTCAGCAGAAAAAGCGTCAGCATTTTTTCTGCGTATTCAATTTTGTCCTGCGGACTGCGCTCCAGCAGCTCCAGCAGCGACGCATACTTTGAATGCTCCCGGGGACCGTAGAGAATCGCATCGGAGGACATTTTCAGCACCTCACAGAAACGATTCAGGCTTTTTAGGGAAAAGCCCTTGGTTCCCAGTTCAATATCAGCCAAAAAAGTCGGCGTAATGCTGATTTTTTTGGCAAGCTCTTCGCGGGACATATTTAAAAAGGTACGTTGTTGACGGATCCGAAGGCCGATGGCCTTGTGGTCTAAAGGTGTCATTTATCTCCTCCTGTTTATATAATACTTGCCCTGTCCGATAGATGCGATTAGCTTAATTATAAACTCTTTCCGTATAAATAGCAAGGAAAGGAAACCTGTCTATTAAAAAAATGCGATATTCCTTAAAAAAAACAGGATATCTTTTTTTATTTTAGCGAGAAAAAATGCTATAATCGTGATATTAGGAGGAACTAAACGAAACGATGAAGGCAAATCTCGAACACTACAAGGTTTTTTACCACGTCGCCTCGGAGGGCGGCATCACGGCTGCAGCAGCCGTTCTTTTTGTGTCCCAGCCCGCCGTGAGCAAGGCCATCAAGCATCTGGAGGATTCTTTGGAGTGCAGTCTGTTTTTCCGGGGACCCCGGGGCATGACCCTGACCCCCGAGGGCAAGGTCCTCTACCAATACGTTGCCCGGGCCTTTAAGCAGCTCTCCCTGGGAGAAAAGCAGGTGGCGGAGATGGTTGACATGCAGACCGGCGCCGTGCGCCTCGGCAGCAGCGATATGCTCTCCCGATGCTTCACCCTGCCCTTTCTGGAGGCCTTCCACGAAAAATATCCGGACATTCACATTGCGGTTCAAAACGGCCCCACCCCCGTCATCGAGCAGGCTCTGGAGGACGAGCAGATCGCCATCGCCATCGTCGCCTCGCCGGTGGAGCCCCGGGAGAGCTTTATGGTCGAGGCCATCTCCCCCATCCAGGATATCTTTGTAGCCGGAGATAAATATCGGTTTCTGGCCGAAAAAAAGCAGGCCCTGAAGGATCTTCTGACCCTGCCCATCATCTGCACCGAAAAAAGCACCGCCACCAGGCAATACCTCGACCGCTTTTTCAGGGAGCAGCAGCTGACGCTGGAGCCCTCCTTCGAGCTGGGCTCCATCGATTTGGTGCCTCTCTACACCGCCAAAAATCTGGGCATCGGCCTGGCCACCCGCCAAGGCGTCGCCGACCAGCTGAAAAGCGGCGTCCTGACAGAAATCCCAACGGACATCGCCATCCCCCAGCGCAAGGTCTGCATCGTCACCCGGGGGGACGGCCATCTCTCCCAAGCAGAGCAGTCCTTCCTCGCCATGCTTCAAAACCAGGATATCCTGCTCGCCCCATAACCTCAGGTTATGTCTGCATAAGATTTTTTCATTTTACTTCCCCGCCCTTCCAAGGTAAAATTCAAGGGCATATTAAAGGAAAGGAAGTAATCCACTTTGAAAAAAGGCTACCTTTATATTCTCTTCGCAACGCTTTTGTTCAGCTCCATGGAAATTGCCCTGAAATCTGTCACCGGGCAATTCAACGCTGTTCAAATGAATTTTACCCGATTTTTAGTCGGCGGCATCGTCCTCATCCCCTTTGCCTGGCGCACCCTGCAGGAAAAGCAGACCCGCCTCGACACCAGGATTTTAATCCGTTTTGCTGTGCTGGGCTTCTTGGGCGTCGTCGTCAGCATGACCTTCTACCAGCTGGCGGTGGAAAGCGCCAAGGCCTCGGAGGTCGCCGTGCTGTTCTCCAGCAACCCCGTCTTTATCCTGATGCTCTCAGGCATCATCCTGGGCGAGGTCATCAAGAAGAACCACGTGGCCGCCATTGTCTTTGAAATTGTGGGGATTCTGGCCATCGTCAATCCCTTCCACACCCAGATCAGCGTCCCCGGCGCCGTCATGGCCATCCTTGCCGCCGCCGCCTTTGCCCTGTACAGCGTTCTGGGCAAGGAGGACTGCGGCCGATACGGCGGTGTCACCATCACCTGCGGCAGCTTCCTCATGGCCAGCCTGGAAATGCTTATCCTCATCGGCCTGAGCCATTTAGGCTTTGTCAGTGAATTTTTGACGGCCCACGGTCTCTCCCTGTTTGCCGATATTCCGCTGATTTCCGGCTACACCGCCCAGAACATTCTGGTCATGCTCTACATCTGTATCGGCGTCACCGGCGGCGGCTACGCCTTCTACTTCATGGCCATTGAAGCCACCACCCCGGCCACGGCCTCCCTGGTCTTTTTCTTCAAGCCTGTGCTCTCCCCTATTTTAGCCCTGCTTATCCTGGGCGAGGCCATTCCCATGAACATGATGGCGGGGATCCTTTTGATCCTTGCAGGCTCTCTGTGCAATCTGCTGCCGGGACTCATGGCCAATTCAAATCCCCAAAGCGAATAGTGCCGCCCTTGCTCTGAATAGCGATTTCAGCAAGACGGATCCCCCCTGGCTAAATCCAAAAGCCAGGGGGAATCCGTCTTTTTTGTACCCTGTTGATTACCGTAATCTGAGCTATGCCCCCTCACGGCGGATACCTCCGGATCCGAGACCTCCACCCATTGACAACCCACGCTGCCAAAGGCCCACACAAAAAGAAGCACCCAGAAAAATCCAAGTGCTTCCCCTTGGGCGCAGACAGGCAAAGTGGAAAAACGGTCTGCACCTAACTAAGTTAATTTATCCAAATGTGAGTTAGTTGTCTTTTCTTGCTTTTCTGGCAAAGGCCAAAGCGCCAGCTAAAGCCACAAGACCCAGGGCGGATACCGCCGCAGTGTCGGTGCCGGTGACGCCGGTGCCGACGTTGCCGGTGCCAGCGGTCTGCTTGTTGCCAGTCAGGCTGTTCTGGGGCAGCTTGTTGCCGCCGACATTCTGCTGCTGGTTCTGGTTGTTGTCCTGATCCTCGGTCTGAGGATTGGCTGCAGCCACCAGCTCAGCAATTCTCTCTTCGGCATCCGTCAATACCTTGAGGATGTCGTCAGAGATTAAAGCCTTCTGATCGGCGCTCAGGGCGCTGTAGGCGGCTCTGGCCGCTTCCACGGCTGCCTTGTCGTCCAGGGTCAATTCATCGGCTGCCTTCAGGGCTTCAATGGCCTCGGTGACAGCGTCGGCCTTTTCCTGGTCGACGACCTGCTGCTTCAGGTCGAGAATAGTGTTTTCTGCCTGAATCAGGGCGTTTAAGGCTTCTTCAGAAACCAGGGCCTTCTGGTCTGCTGTTAAGGCATTGTAGGCCGCTCTGGCTTCGGAAACCGCAGCTTCCTGATCTAAGCTTTCGATGCTGCCTAAGGCATTGATCTGATCCACAACCACCTGGGCGGCAGCCTTGTCGGCTTCCTCCTTGGCGGCCTGGAGTGCATCGATTTTGGCTTCGGCAGCCTCCAATACCTTCAGGGTATCGGCGGAAACATAGGCCTTTTGAGCTTCCGTCAGTCCGTTGTAGGCGGCTCTGGCGGCGGCGACCTTGTCGGCCTGGCTTAAGTCGGTGATGTCGCCTAAGGCGTTGATCTGAGCCACAACGGTCTGGGCCACCGCTTCGTCGGCGGCTTCGGCCTTTAAGACCTCAATCTGGGCTTCTGCGGCTTCCAGGGCAGAAAGACTGGTGACATAGCCCTGAGCCCGTTCACTTAAATTTGTGTAGGCGGCTCTAGCTTCGGTGACGGCAGCCTGGTCGTCCAGGGTTAAGGCGTCCACCGCCGGCAGGGCGGCAATCTGCGCATCCACCTTAGCTGCGGCGTCTCTGTCGGTCTGTTCTGCTTCGGCTTCGGCTTCCAGTTTAGCAATGCTGTCTTCGGCTGCCGCCAGAACCTTTAAGGTGTCGGCGGAGACGTAGGCCTTCTGGGCATCGGTTAAATTGTTGTAAGCAGCTCTGGCCGCTTCTACCGCTTCCTTCTGGTCTAAGCTGGTAATTTCTCCCAAAGCGCCGATCTGGTCGGTGACGGTCTGGGCAGCTGCCTTATCTGCAGCGGTGGTGTCTGCCGCCAAGGTGCTCCAGTCAACGCGCATCAGTACGTTCTGGGTACCTGTGCCTGGGGTAATGGAATCCATAATCGGTACAAAGACCTGCAGGGCAGCATAACCCTGTTCATTCTTCAGGGCTGTGGGTACCAGCCCGAAGCGCAGGGCTTCGGGGTATTTATAGAGCACCTTGCCGTCGGCATCCACATTAAAATCGTCAGTTGCGGGATTGCCATCTTTATCCTTTAAGGTTGATAAAATTTCAGCAGGCAGCAGATCCCCCTGGATACCCAAACCAGCGCTGCCGCCAATCTGGTAGCCATCGGCATAATAGTATAAATCCTTCAGGTAGCCAAAGAATTCTACGCTTCCTAACTTGATGGTCATGCCTTTGAAGTTGATGGTGATGTAATATTTGCCGTTTTCCTCTACCGTCAGCTTGGCGGTGTGATCCACTGCATCGTTGGACATAGAAGGCTTATCCGGAGTTGAGGCGTTGAACATATCGATGTGGACGGTGTAGTCCCCGGGTTTCAGGTTATCTTTATCCAGATCTGAAGCTGCATCGCTGTTGTTGAAGGTGGTAACAGCAGCTTTTAAGGTTTCTGCCGCAGCCTTCAAAGCATCCACAGTGGTGTTGGATTTTGCATATTCCGCCTGGGCGGTGCTGATGGCAGCCTGGAGGG
>JAUNGS010000088.1 GCA_030524435.1 Eubacterium sp. | reverse complement strand
GGTTAAATGCGCCAGGGCATCCTCATCCACCGTCACCTTCATGGATCCGTAGCCCCGCTCCTTATCCGTAACGGCCTGCAAAAGCAGCTTTTTCACCTCGGCGTCGGTCAGGCGCTTGAATTCAAAAATTGTGGACCTGGACAGCAGGGGTGAATTGATTTCAAAATAGGGATTTTCCGTGGTGGCGCCGATGAGAATCACAAGACCGCCCTCGACACTGGGCAGCAGGGCGTCCTGCTGAGCCTTGTTAAAGCGGTGGATTTCATCGATGAATAAAATAGATTTTCGGTTATAGACCCCCAGATTCTGTTTGGCCTTCTCCAAAATATCGGTAATCTCTTTTTTCCCTGAGGTTACCGCATTGAGCTCGTAAAAGGCCGCCTTGGTTCTGTGGGCTATGACCTTGGCCAGAGAGGTTTTCCCCGTGCCCGGAGGGCCGTAGAAGATCACCGAAGACAGCTTGTCCGCCGCGATGAGTCTGTACAAAAGCTTTCCCGGGGCGATGATGTGACTCTGACCCACAAACTCCTCCAGGGTCCGCGGACGCATCCGCACGGCCAGGGGAGCGTTTTGCTCGATGGCATTGTCGTAATTCATATCAAAAAAGGATGTCTGCATTTCACACTTCTGACCCGTTTTTTACCGGGCCTTCTCCTTAAAATGACTTAATGCTCTGATAAACTCCCCTCAATCGCCTGGATCTCCGCCGCCGTCAGCTTAAAATAGTCGTAAAGCCAACGGTCTGTCTCCTCTAAAAGGGCGCGGCAGCCAGCCGTATCCTGGGATTTTATCAAGAGTATAATTTTATCATAAATATCCTTAAATTGACCAGTGGTTTTCCTGTCAATTTCAGGGATTCTTAATTTTAGCAGGGTGTTGGGGTAATATTCGTAGAGATCTGCCCCCAGCTTTTTGGCAAAGGACTGAAAATAATAGGTATACAGGCTGCTGTTTAAAAGCAGAACCAGGGTTTCCTCGCCGATTTGACTGTAGAGCACCTCCTTTAAGGTCAGCCCGTAGATATCAGCGCTGAAAAAACAGCCTTCCCTGTCGATGGCAAAGCGATTGCTCTTGGCCTTGTAGGGAAAGACAATCTTTGTACCCCTGAAGGCCCTGGGGTCTCTGCCCCATTGAATGCCGTACCAGGGCAGCTTGCCCTTTTTACATTCCCGCCGCTCCATGAGCTTTGCCTTAAAGGGCTCTAAATACGCTTTTTCCCGGGGATAGTCTGCGAGCTCTCTGATGCCGTTGGTGTAGAGAATCTCCTTTTGGGGCTCGGCGACGACAAAGGCTCTGACATCCTTATTTTTAATCCAGGGGTGACACAGCTCAGGGGAAAAGCCCCGGCTCTGGGCGTCCTCCGTCTCAAAGATAAAAACCTTGTCGTTGCCTGTGATCATCCCCTGGAAGCTGTCGACGAGATCCTTCAGGACAAAGGGTGATCTGGCTTCAATCTTTGAAATGATCCCCCGGCGTACAGGACTGTAGAGCTCCCAGCCCTCCGGCTTAAGTTCAGCCTGATCTGTCTCAAAGCTTTCACAATAAACCGGCTGCGCCTGGGCCATATCCTTCAGATAGAACTCCGTGGGCAGAGGGGCGCCGGAGGTCGGATAAAACCGCGTGACGCGGATTTGCCCATTGTCATTATCTTCCCCTTTAACCAGAAGGGTGATGGCCGGGTCAACCCCTACCCCTGGAATCACCCGCAGGCCGTTGAAATCCACAATCCGTTCAATTTTTATACGGTGAGCCAGAGTTTCCCTCAGGGACCGGGCGTTGTAGGCCTCCATGAAATAGCGGGAGGTCAGATAAACCATCCTTCCCTCCGCCTTGATACATTCAAGCCCCATGGCGAAAAAGCAATAGGACAGGTCCCCCTTATTTTTATAAACCGCGCCATAACGCTGCTTCAGCCCCTGCATGTAATCGGCATCGACCTCCTTGTGGCCGATATAGGGCGGATTGGCAATGATCACGTCAAATTTTTCGCTGCCGAGCCTTTCACGCCCCGCCACCAGGGCATCCCCCACAAAAATATTTTTTGGATACACGTAGGTGTCCCACTTTAAGACGAGAATCAGCCGGGCCACCAGCGCCGCCACAGGGTCCATGTCTATGCCCCAGAGGCCTTCCTGCATCAGCCATTGGTGCTTTTGGGCGCGCTTATCCTCGGGCGCCGCTGCCATAATTTTATCGTAGACGGCCCCCAAAAGGGAGGCGCCGCCGCAGGCCGGATCCAGCACCCGCTGTGCCCTTGTGGCGTCGATACAGAGCCCTGCCATATAATCGGCCAACACCCTGGGGGTGTAAAAAATCCCTTGATGCTTCTTGTGATTTCTCTGGAGACAGGCCTCGTAGATCTCGCCGATCACCTCCGGCGAAACCGCAGCAAAGCTTTCTCCCTCCCGAACCATATCCATAACGTCGGCCCAGATCGTCTCGCTTAAAGCAACGCCGTCCTCCGAAAACCAAAAGTCATCGCCGATGTCAGAGCCCTGCCAGCAGGCCATCAGAGTTTCCACGGTAAAACGCTCTCGAAGGTGTCTCTCCGTCTTTTTATCCAGGGACAAAAGCCCGCGGTTTTCCAAAAACTTTAAAACCATCACCTTGATGACAAAAACCGTCATCTCCTGCTTATTGCTCACAAAATCATATTTTTTGTACAGCGCATCCAGCTTTTCCCTGATCTTATCCATGGCCTGCTCCTTATCGTTAAAAGTAAGACCATTATACCCCAAGGCTCGATTAAAAAAAAGCACCTGATGGGGTACATGACGGCGTAAAATTGTCGATTTTCTCTGATTTCCCCTATGAAAAACGCATTGAAGGGGACACAGCCTGCCCGCTTCAATGCGTTTTTCATTGCCTCTGACACCCTTTATGGGCTTGCTATTTGCGCTGATCCCCAAAAAAATCCTCGCCGCCGGAGGCCCCGGACATGCGCTCCAGGGCCTGGGTGATCCGCTTAACGTACTGGGTCATCTCCTCCATCTTTTTCTTGTAGTAGAACACAAACATGATGCCCGCCATCAGGAAAAATATCAGCAGCACCGGGACAATGGCCCAGGCGCTCCCCGCAAGATTATTCACGAAATCACTCACGTTGACACCTCACTTCACTGTTTATTGAATTTTCTGCGGCAATTATACCACGGAATATCTGTGGCGTAAAATAATTTTCTTGTGTATCCAAACCGGCTGTGGTATAATGAAAAACCAGCTAAGGAAGGGAGTTCTGTTCATCATGGCGGACGCAGTCAAGATCATTGCGAAAAACAAAAAAGCCCGGCACGACTATTTCATCGAGGAAACCTACGAATGCGGCATCGCCCTTGTGGGAACCGAGGTCAAATCGCTGCGCCAGGGCAAGGCCAGCCTGAAAGAGAGCTACGCCGACATCAAGGACGGCGAGGCCTTTGTCTATCAGATGAATATTACCCCCTACGAGCACGGCAATATTTACAATAAGGATCCTCTAAGGCCGAGAAAGCTGCTCCTTCACAAGCAGCAGATCAGAAAGCTCATCGGCCTGAAGCAGCGTCAGGGCTACACCCTGGTTCCCTTGTCCCTCTATTTTAAAAACGGCCGGGTGAAGCTCGAGCTGGCGCTGGCCAAGGGTAAAAAGCTCTACGACAAGAGACATACCATTGCCGAGCGCGACGCCAACCGCAGAATTCAAAAAAATCTGCGCCACAGCGTGTAATACCCCTGGGGGTGTAAAGGTTTCGACGGGGATGTTGAAGCTTGAGAAGCGAGCCGATGTCGTCCGATCATCGTTAAAAGCGGCACCTAAATATAAACGCAAAAGAAAACAGAAGTTACGGTATGGCTTTAGCTGCTTAATCGCAGTCTAAACCCTACTAAAACTCACCCGCGGCCCAATAGCGCCGCACGCCCCTCCATTTTACCTGCGACTTGGAGCCTGGCGTTCATCACA
>JAUNGS010000022.1 GCA_030524435.1 Eubacterium sp. | reverse complement strand
TCCTTATGAGGTCTATTATTCTAAAGTGTTGCACTTGACTTGACAATTCAAAGGTCAAATTGCCTTTGCTGACTTATTTATTTTTCCGGGTTCTTTTTTCCAGGGTTCCCGTCAGAAGTGCAGCGCCGCCTACGGCCAGCAGAGCCATAGCTGCGCCGGCACCGGTGCCTGTGTTGCCTGTTTTGACATTGGCTGCGGCGTCCTGGATGCTGGTCGTGCCCTGGGCATTGCTGCCGCCAAGGCCATTGGCCAAGCTGCTGCCGTTGGTGCTGCCGCCTAAGCTGTTGCCGCCCAGGCTGGTGCTGCCGTTTAAGCCGGAGCCATTGCCGGTATTGGCGTTGCCGTTTCCGGTATTGCCATTGTCGCCGGGTTTATTGTCGTCAGTATTGTCGTTGTCGCCGGGGTTTTCGTTGTCGTTATCTCCGGGGTTATTGCCGTCGGGGTTTTCGTTGTCGTTGTCCCCAGGCTTGTTGCCGTCGGGATTTTCGTTGTCGTTGTCCCCGGGCTTGTTGTCGTCGGGATCTTCGCTGTCATCTCCGGAGGCTGCCTGCAGGGTCGTCCAGTCGAGCTTCAGGTAAACCGGCTGGGTGCCGCTGCCAGTTGAGATGGACTCCATAATCGGAACGAATACCTGGAGGGGAACGAAGCCGTCGTCCAGGGCCTCGGGGATCAGCTCGAAGGTCACCGTCTTGGGGTAGTCGGTGCCAAAGCTGTCGCTGATGGCATCGCCGTTTTCATCCGTCTGGAAGGCCTCGACGGTCACTTCCTCAACGCTGCCCTGGGGGGTGCCGTAGCTGTCCTTGGTGTAGCCCGTCAGGAAGTACTGCAGGGTGCCCAGGTAGCCGTAGGAGGCGCCGATCTTCAGTCCGCTGAAATCCAGGGTCAGGTAGTACTGGCCGTCCTTCACCGTCAGCTTGACGGTGTGGCTGATGGCATTGTCCGCCATGGACTGGGAGACGCCGTCGACTTTGACCATATTGCCGCTTAGGGTGTAGACCCCGTCCTTGAGGTTGTGGATATCCAGGGTTTCCTGGGTATCGCCGCCGGGGTTGTCGTTGTCCCCGGGCTTGTTGTCGTCGGGGTTTTCGCTGCCGCCAGGATTGTTGTCATCGGGGTTGTTGTTGTCTCCGATATCCTCCCGGGCCTCAAGGTCCAGAATGGCCTCGTAGAGGGCGGTCACCTGGGCGTTGATTTCGGTCTGGGAAGCCTTCTTGTCCTGGTATACCGCCTCAGCCGTCTTGATGGCTGCCTTTAAGGCTTCAATGCTCTCGGCGGTATAGAGGTTTTCTCTGCCGGCCATGTTGGAAGCCGTCAGCAGCATGGTGTGAAGTCCGCTGCGCTCCGGCTCAATGTCGGTGACCTTCTTCATGGCATCCATGTAGGCCTTGAGGATATTCACCTCGGCGTCCACGGTCTCCTGGGTGACACTTAAGTCGCCCTTGGCCTGTTCATAGAGGGCTTCGGCGTCATTGCACAGACGTTCAAGCACCTCTAAGTCCGCTGCGGTGTAATCCGCCTTGTCGGCCAGCACTGTCTTCGCCTGGGCGATGGTCTTTCTCAGCTCTGTTCTGTCGGCGCCGGCTCTGGTCAGGTTGTTCTTTGCCGTCTCTACCCTGGACATCCAGGCTTCCACCTGTTCCTTCCCGGCAGAGGGGTTGTTGTACACCGCCTCGGCGGCCTCCAGCATGGTTTCCAAGGTCTTCACCGACGCCTCGGAGTAGCTGATGTCTCCCTGGCTCAGCTGTTCTCTGGCGGCCTCAATCAAGTCCTTCAGGGCCGTCTTGTCCACAGCCTCGGTGCTTTCCGCTTCAAAGAGCTTCGCCGTGGTGTTCAGGGCGGTGGTCAGCTTGTCGATTTTTGCCTGGCGGGCGTTGATGTTGTCCGCCACGGCCTGTCCCGCCGCAGCGGCGCAGGCCAGCACCCGTTTTTCGGGATCCTGGGCCTCGGTATCCTTCAGGTCGATGCCCTTGTCCTCAGCCAGGGTCTTCAGGGCTTCGATGGCCGCGTTTAAGGCCGTCTTGTCCGTCTCTGCCCCGGTGAGCTGGGTCATGCCAGACCAGCCCGCTTCGGGATCCAGGTTGATGGTCAGCCTTGCATTCTGGGTGCCGGTGCCGGCAGCTGCGCTTTCCATAACCGGAACGAAGACCTTGATCCAGTAGGAAGTCTGGTAGGCATCCCCATCTTTAAGGATCGGGATGGACAGCCATTCGGGATATTTGTCGCCCTTCATCAGATCGATGAAGTCATCGGTCTCGTCGGTGACGGACTGCACCGTCGCCGCAAGCTCACCGCTGGTGGGCTCTGTTGTGCTGTTGGTCGGGTAGTACCACAGGCGTCCCAGGTGACCCGTCAGTCCGGCGGTGGTCAGGGCCTGGAAGTTCACCCAGAGCTGGGTCGGCTCGCCGTTTTCCACCAGCACCCGGGCCTCCTTGATGGCGGCGTCCGCCATGGAGGTGACGCCGTTGGGTCTGGTCGCCGTCACGTCTATACTGTAGAAGCCGTCTCTGAGGCCCGAGGCACTTTCCTCCTCGGCGGCCTCGGCCACAGCTGCCCAGATGTCCTTCAGGGCGTCCGTCGCCTTGGTCACCTCGGTGTAGGAGGCTGCGCCGTCGGCCAGGACATCCTCCGCCAGGGCGATGGCGCTGTCGGCGTAGGCCTTATCGGCGTCGGAGGCATTCTGGTAGCTCAGATCCTCTGTGCTGTCCCGCAGTGCCTTGGCTGTGCTGACCGCCTCTCTGAGAGCGCTCTTGTCCACGGTGTCATCCAGCATGGTGATGGCCGAGGTTAAGGCGTTGACCATATCGTCCACGGCACTCTGGGCGGCACTGTCGTCGGCCAGCAGCGCTTCTGCCTGCCGCAGCACCTCCTGTAAATTCTGCCAGCCGGAGTAGTTGTCATTTTCAATGGCCTTGGCCGTGGCCACAAGCTTGGCCAGCTCCTGGGTGTCGGCCTTTTTCACAAGGCCTGCGGTTTTGGCCGTGACCAGCTTGGCCTGGGCGTAGAGGGTATCGTTGGAGGCTGCACCCTTCAGGGCCTGCTCCGCCTCGTTAATGGCCGCATTTAAGGCCTCGATGCTCTTGGTGGTGTAGGTATCCGTCTTGGCCGCCAGGTCCTTGGCCTCGGTCAGGGCCTTTTCAAGGTAGGCCTTGGCGCCCTTGAGCACGGCTTCCGACGCCGCATTGATCTTTTCTGCCGCCGCGTCGATATCCGCCTGGGTCGTCATGACCTCCGCCTGAACCTGGGCGGCCTCGGCCACCGCATTCTGCAGGGCTGCCAGGGCTTCGCCGCCGGTAAACTCTGTCCAATTGTCGTCGGCCAGCAGCGCCTTGGCCTTGTCCGCCGCCGCTGTCAGGGCCTCGGTGTTCAGCTCAGCCTTCACCTTTTCATCCAGGGCGATGTTCAGCCAGGTTTCCTTTTCGCCATCTCCGGCGTTGTAGGCCACGGCGATGGCGGGATAGAGGCTCTCCGCCGCGCCGCCGGTGACTTCAAAGGATTTCCGCATTGTAAAGGTGAAGCCGACAACGCTGTCTCCGGAGATAATTTTTTCCGCCGGCGCGTAGGCCCTCGTGTCAATATCGTAGTAGGAAAGCTCGGTGAGGCCGGTGGTGTCCACCTGCACCGTGGTGGTGTCGTCGGCGTTGACCAGCAGGCGCACCTGATCGATGGCCGCGCCGTCATCTGCCAGGGCTGCCGCCGCCGTGTAAAGGCCGTCCGCCGCCGCCGTCCCGGCGAGGTAGTGATCCGTCATATAATCGATAGCGGTCTGGAGGGTTCTGTAGGCGCCCGCTTTAGCTGCGCTGTCGCCATTCTGGGCCGCCCTGGCCGCCGTCACCGCCGCGTCAATGCCGCTTTCCTCCCAGGCGCCGGGGGTGAATTCCTGCCAGTGCATCTGTTCTGCCACCTGGATGGCTTCGGACAGGGCCTCGGCGATGGGGGCCTCCGTCACGGCGCCCTCCTGCTTCACGGCGGTGGAGTAGTCCACAATGAAGTAGGCGCACTCATCGGCATGGCCCACGCAGCCGTTGTCCACGTCTGTCAGGCCGTCCATCAAAGGAATTCTGAAGTTGGCGCGGTAGAAGCCCGCCTCGCTCTTGGGCATCTCGAGGTAAATCTTATCCGCATAGTAGGGATAGTAGATCTGCCGTCCGGCCCCCAGCTGCTCGGTGTACAGGCTGCCGTCCTCGGCCCTTTTGTAGTGCTCCATGACGGGATAGATATAGCCTCTGCTCTCGTCGGTGTCGCTGAAGATATTGCCCTTCTCGTCGGCCCCTTCCTTGAAGTACTGCAGGTTCATCCGGGTCAGGTAGCCGGTGACGGTGCCCATGTCCACCCCCTGGATGTCCAGGGCCAGACGCACCGTGTCGCCGTCGACGGTCAGTGTCGCCGGCTTGCTAAAGACGTTGTCGGCCATGGAGCCGCCGTCGGAGCTCTTGTGGCGCAGGAACCACTGTACGGTGTACACCCCGTCCTCCAGGCTCTGGTTTTCCGCCGAGGTGGTGATGTCAAAGGCCCGGGTCAGGGCATACTGACCCATCCGGTTGGTGTCGTAAACCGCGTAGCCGTCCTTCAGGCTGCCCACCACTACGTTGGTTCCTTCTTTCTGGATTCTCAGGGCGCTGTTCGCCTCGGTCCAGCCCTCGGGCAGGGGGATCCGAAGGGTGCCCTTGCTGGACACGGCGCTGGCATTGCCCTGTTCGTCCACCACCTGGATGTCGTACAGGCGATAGTCTTTCACCTGGCCGTCGATGGTCGCAAAGAGGTCAGAGAAGGCTTCCTCCGTCCCCGCTCCCTGGGTGACCCGCAGCCTTGCCGTCTCGGCCACGTTGGCCGTCGTGGTCACAAACTCGATGCCGGTGGCCTCGTCCCTCAAGGTGATCCCCTTTACGGCCTTTTCGGCCAGGCGCAGGGCGCCATACCAATAGGCCGTGGTGTCGCCGTCGACCACCGTAAACTCAACAATCGGCCCAAAGACCATGTCGTTGTAATCCGTCAGGTCGAAGGACAGGCTGAACCTGCCGTCCTGAATATCCACAGCTGTATAATTATCTGCGCCATAGGGATAAAAGGTATGGCTTGTCCTGTACCGTTTCCAGACACTCGCTTGTCGTACAGCTGTGATCTTCGCCTTTCCCTCCTCGGTCAACGCAAAGGTAGCCGTCGCCGCATTGCCCTTTACGTCCACCGAGACCTGCGGATCAACCAGCGCCGTAATCCCTTCAGCCACTGTGCTGTTTATTTTCTGCTGATATACCCCCTGGCGTGTAGCATTATAGGTATTTCCAAGCACATAGCTCCAGGTATAGCTATTGTCTTCTATCTTCTCCGGCAGCTTCACTCCCTGGGCATACGCCAGATCTATCTGTCTCGCCGGATATGTTGTACTTCCCGTTACCTGCGGATAAACAACCATGATGGAATTGCTAAGATCTTTCACCGTAAGAATAAGATCTCTGTATCCTAAGGTTTCGTTATAGCTTCCCCATTCAAAGTCTGTCCGCCAATAAGAATCATCCTCTAAATATTTACTTGCTATCGTTCCGCTTCTCTGATTGCTCCCACTGGCCAAATTGTAAATGGTCAGCCCCTCTTTGGCCACTTTAGTCTCTGCTATGAGTGCGTCATCCATCCCCATCAAGCGCAGGGTGATTTTATATTTGCCGCCTGCCGCCTCAATTCTGGCGTTGCGGTATATATTATTACTAAATTGTTCATAGGTGCTGGTGGTACTGGTTCCTATTCTAACGGCAACCGGCACGCTGTACACGCCGTCATCCAGCTGCGTCTCATTGTCTGCCGCAAAGGCCACCAGCAGATTGGTCATTCCCGAGGAAAGCAGAATGGCCAGAGAGAGCACAAAGGCTAATATCTTTTTCATAATCTTCTTCCTTTTCTATCCTGTTGTCCTGCTGGCCCCGTCGCCGGGGCTGTGTTGTCCGCTGTCCTGTCTTTTGTCTTTAGACGAAAGACTGCAAATTTTTTCATGAATCTTTTCATAGCTTCTCCCTTCTGCCCTTCCGGGCTCTAAAGCGATTATTTTTGAGAACCGCCACGCCCTGTCTTTGTTCTATTTTAAAGCGTGAGGATATGATTTTCTCATGGCATTTTTACCATATTTTTTCTTTTTATGTCAATCAAAAAGTTTTTGTTTATCAAACTGTTTTATTTTTAATCGACCGCTATACCCCTTATAAATAGCCGTATTTTAAGCTGTCAAAAATTCTATTTTTTTATTTTTATTTTATTCGTGTATTTTTAAGGCGGGCTTTTGCCTTTTTAACACCGCCTGTATCCCCGGGGGTTTTTGGGGATGACTTTCTTGTATTTTAAATTGTACACTTTTTGACAAAAAATAAAAAAATCGCCACCGCAGTGACGATTGTCTTGATCTTTTATTTAGGCGCTACATCCAGAACACCAGGTAGGCCGTGCTCTCGGGCATGTGTACCCTGCCCGCGGTGCTGGTCACCGTGATCTTTAAAATTCCTTGGAGGCCGCCGTTTCTTTTTTGGTAGAAGCGCAGCACCTCCAGGGGAATTTTAACCCTGCCGTCCTTGATTTCCGCCCCGTGGATAATGCCGTCCTTTTCGTATTTCAGGGTTTCCAGCCGCCTCGTCATGGGCGGGCCGCCGAGCTGGGAGGTGGCCTGCATTTCCCTGGTGGTCAGCAGCAGGTAGCCGCCCCGCTTGCTGTACTTCAGGGTCGCCGGGTGAACAAAGCCTCGGTTGGCCATGGACACCTGCACCCGGTTTTCCTTGTCGGCCTGGATTCTGAAAATCTGAAACTGCACCGCGTAGGTGCCGTAGTCCAGCACCCGCTTCAGGGGGCCGCCGGTTTTGGCCTGCTCCCGGGGCCTTTGGGGCTGGCTGTCCCCGGGCCCCTTGACCATGCGGGACAGGGTGTAGAGGTCTATGGTTTCAATCATATTTTTGACGAGCTCCGGGATCCTTTTTTCCTCGGCGCCGATGCGCTTAAGGTAGGCCTCGGTGTCTATCATCAGCTTCTTATAGGCCCCCAGCCACCGCCTTCCCTTTTCGGTGAACTGGTAGTCCTGGGTGAGGTAGCCCTTTTCCGCGCAAATTTTTAAGTAACGGCTCACGGAGCCCTGGTGGACGCCGCAGATTTTGCAGATCTTGGCGATGCTGCCCCTTTTGCCGTCCAGCCGCTCCAGCACCATGAGGTACCTGAGCTGCTGGAAGGCCGGCAGCTCCTCCTGCTTTCTGAAATTGTCTCCCTGTCCCATGTCAGGCCTCCTTTTCTACCAGATGTGAATATTTAAGTCGCAGCAATTATCCTCGCCGGGCATCTGGTCTGCCCCCAGATAGGCGACAATCCCCTCGCACTCCTTTACGGGAAAGACAGAATTGATGGTCAAAACCAGCGCCTTGGCCGGAAGCCTGTAGCCCTCCTCTGACCACGCTGCCTTAACCCAGCGGCCCCCGGTGCTGTACCACAAGGTCTTGTCTGCCTGGGGCTCTTGGGGCTTTAAGAGAAAAAAGCTGCCTGCCTCGCCGATTTCCAGGGTCACCGCATCGCCAAAGACCTCGGCCTCCGGCGCCAGCACCCGGGGGTAGCGTTTGTCGGCATGGTAAAGGCCCATGGTAAAGGGGTAGGTCCCCGGGGCGTACAAAAAGCCCAGGTCGGTGTCGTGGAGTTCCCTGTCGTAGGGCATCCCGTCCTTCATAAATTCCAAAAAGCCCTGGAGCACCCCCTCGCTGATGATGTGCTCTAAGCGGCAGGCGTTTTCCTCCGCCTCGGCCCGATCCACCCCGCTGATCATCTCGATGAATTCCGTCAGCCTAAAGTGTCTTTCCAGGCATTCCTCCCCCTGGGCCTTGCCAAAATCGGTGAGGATCACCTGTTTTCGATCCTTGCTGTCCCTAAGGTAGCCGTTTTTGATCATCCGCCGTATGATGGCGTAGAGCTCGTTTTTCTCAAGGCCCTTGAGCTGGGCAACCTCCGACATGTTCAGGGGCTGTCTGTTCTTCCAGCGGCTGTAAAGCAGCTCCAGCACGTCCTCCTCCTGCTCCTCAAGGCTGTACTTTAGATTTTCTCCTATCATTTTCTGGCCCCGTCCTTTTTAAAGCTGCCAGGGCAGCGCCTGCCCCGGCGTTTTTGGCTGTCTTGACTACTCTGCCTTCTTGCCTTCCACACAGATCCAGTACTTGCCGTCCCTTAAGTGGATCTTGGTCTGGGCGAAGCCGGTTTTTTCAAAGAGGGCCTCGAATTCGTCGGTGGTCAGATTTCTTAATTCAAACTTCTTGGCCATCTCGATGTGGTGCTCGTCCAGATCGTCGCTCATGTACATTTCGGCGATGAGCATAAAGGTGCCGCCGGGCTTTAACACCCTAAAGACCTCTTTCATGTCCTGCTCTAAATCCGGCCAGAAATAGTAGCTTTCCACGGTGATGATGGCGTCGAACATGGCGTCCTCGAAGGGCATGTCCGAGACGCTGCCCTGGTGGATTTCCATCTTTCCGCTGTCGATGTCGGCGCGGTTTTCATTGGTGGAGGCCTCCACCGAGACCTCGGAGTAGTCGATGCCGTAGAGCTTGCCGCCGTCGATGCGCTTGGACAAACGTTTTAAAGCCGCACCGCCGCCGCAGCCGATATCCAGCACCACGTCCGTCGGGGCGAGCTCGAGCTTATCCAGGGCCCAGCCCGTCATCTCGGCGTGGCTCTCGTTCATTCTGGCGATCATCTGCTTGCCGGCCTCGCCCTGGGGCTTTCTGGGGTTGCCCAGCTCGGTGATGGACACCTCCTTCTGCTTTTCGGCGTACTCCTTGCCCAGCTTTTCTGTGAGCTCGGCGATGTGGGCCTTGTCCTCCTCGGTGTAGCTGTCCTCATAGTTGGGGTCGACGATCTCGATGGCGTCTAACTGACGCTTTAAGCTGGCCCGAACACCTTCCAGATATTCGGCCCTTAGGGCCTGCTGTTCCTCGGCCTCGGCGCCGGTTAAGCCCTCGGCCTTTTTCTTCTTGGCTAAAAAGTTGATGCGGTCTATTTTTTCCTTGGTAATCATTGTTATTCTCCTAATTCTGTAATTATTTTTGCCTCCGCAAGGCGCTGGAGGGTCAAAAGCAGACCCAGTCTGCCGTGGTAGTGGGTTAAGCCGCCCTGGAAATAGGCGATGTAGGGCTCGCGCATGGGGGCGTCGGCGCTGAGCTCGATGGAGGAGCCCTGGATAAAGGCCCCGGCGGCCATGATCACCGGGCAATTGTAGCCCGGCATGTCCCAGGGCTCCGGCGTCACGAAGGCATCCACCGGCGCCGCCTCCTGGACCGCCCGGCAGAAGACCTTGACGGCCTCGGGGCTCCCCAGCTTGATGCTCTGGATGATGTCGCTGCGGTAGTCCTCCACCCCGGGGCAGACCTCAAAGCCCAGCTTTTTGTACACCCCGGCCATGAGGATGGCCGTCTTGATGGCCTGGGCCACCACCGTGGGGGCCAAAAACAGCCCCTGGAGCAGGGTTCTGTTGATATCCAGGGTGGCGCCGGTTTCCTTGGCCACCCCCGGCGCCGCCAGGCGGCAGGCCGCCATATAGACGTATTTTTCTTTGCCGGCCACGTAGCCCCCGGTGGGGGCCAGGCCGCCGCCGGGATTTTTGATCAGTGATCCCGCCATCAGGTCTGCCCCCACGGCCACGGGCTCCTTGTAGTCTAAAAACTCTCCGTAGCAATTGTCCACAAAGACCACCACGTCCTCTTTGACCCGGCGAATTTTGGCGATGATCCCCTCGATTTCAGAGATCTTTAGGGCCTTGCGCCAGCCGTAGCCCGTGGAGCGCTGGAGGTAGACCATCTTCGTTTTGGGGGTGAGGCTGGCCAGCACCCTGTCCTCGTCGATGCTGCCGTTGGGCAGCAAATCGATCTGGCTGTAGTTTACACCAAAATCCTTAAGGGTACCACAACCCGCGTCCTCGTCCTCGATGCCGATGACGGTGCGGATGGTGTCGTAGGGGCTGCCGGTGATGGACAAGAGCTCGTCCCCAGGGCGCAGCACCCCGAAAAGGCACAGGGAGATGGCGTGGGTCCCCGAGGAAATGTGGGGGCGCACCAGGGCGTCCTCGCAGCCGAAAATGTCGGCGTAGATCCTCTCCACCACCTCCCGGCCCACATCGTCGTAGCCGTAGCCCGTGGCCGGGTGGAAATGCCTGTCCGAGAGGCCGGCGCTCTGCATGGCCTTAATGACCTTGTACTGGTGGTACTCCGCCATCTGCTCCACAGATTTTAACCGGTCCTTGATTTCCCTTTCCACGGTATTGACACAGTCAATCACCGCCTTTGATATGCCAAAGGCTTCCTTCAAGTATTGATCCTTCACAATATTCTCCTTAAACTTCCACATGTTGTCGCCTCGTTATCCAAAGCCCTTTATATTTCAAGGCATTATACCATATTCCCCCGGCCCCGTCACCGTCAAAACCAGATTTCAGCTAAAAAACAGCCCGGATAGCCGCCGGTTTTTTTCTGGCCTCAAAACACCTTGATTTTTTAATTTAGAATTGCTATAATCTGCTAAAATAAATTTTAAGGAGACGACCATGGATCAGTCCACACCCAAAACCAGCGCCCCGACCCCGGAGGAAATCGACGCCATCGTCGCCGAAAAGCTGCGCGCCCTTGCCGAAGCAGACGACGCCGACGACCACGGCCTGCGCTGTCAGTACTGCGGCTACGAGTACGACGGCGAAGGCAAAACCCTGCCCCAGGATTACAGCTGTCCTGTGTGTGAACGGGGCTCCGAGGCCTTTCGGGAGTTTTAGGATGCTTTATTTTTCATCGGCCAGTAAAAAAACTCGCCGGCAGCCTTGCCGACGAGTTTTTTTTTATGCCTAGCCAAAGAATTTGCTGACATAGCCCTGGACGAAGATAAACAAAACGATCAGGGGCAGAATATAGGAGACGTAGAAACGCACGGCTTTGGGGAATTTCAGCCCCTCCCCGGCGTTGGCCTCCAGGGTGAAATTATCCCAGCCCCAGCCATAGCGGCTGGTACAAAACAGCAGGTAAACCAGACTGCCCAAGGGCAGCAGGTTGTTGCTGACGATGAAGTCCTCCAAATCTAAAATCGTGCTGCCAGAGCCCAAGGGCTGGATGCCGCTTAAAAGATTGTAGCCAAAGACACAGGGCAGAGACAGAATCACAATCACAAAGAAGTTGACCAAAACCGCCTTTTTTCGGCTGCAGCCCGTCAGGTCGATGGCAAAGGAGATGATGTTCTCAAAAACCGCGATGATGGTGGACAGGGCCGCAAAGGCCATGAACACGAAGAACAGGGCCCCCCAGAGCCTGCCGCCGCCCATGGCGTTGAAGACGTTGGGCAGGGTGATGAAGATCAGATTCGGGCCGCTGTCGGGATTGACGTTGTAGGCAAAGCAGGCCGGGAAGATGATAAAGCCCGCCATCAGCGCCACAAAGGTGTCCAGAAGGGTGATGCAGACCGCCTCCCCGGTGAGGCTGCGCTGTTTGTCGATGTAGCTGCCGAAGATGGCGATGGCGCCGATGCCCAGGCTCAGGGTAAAGAAGGACTGGCCCATGGCGGCAAAGATCGCCTCGGAGAGGCCGTTTTCAACCATCTTGCCGAAATCGGGGTAAAGGTAAAATTTCAGGCCCTCCTGGCCGCCGGCCAGGGTGACAGAGCGGATGGCCAGGGCCAGCATTAAAATCAGCAGGCTGACCATCATGACCTTGGTGATCTTTTCAACGCCGTCCTGGAGGCCCTTGATGCAGATGCCAAAGCAGACAAACACCACAAAGACCATGGCGATGAACATCACCAGAGGATCGGCCAGCATATCACCAAAGACCCCCTGAACCCCGGCCTGATCCAGACCCGTAAACTCGCCGCGGGCCATTTTTAGAAAATACAGTACCATCCAGCCGCCGATGGTGGTGTAGAACATCATCAGCAGGTAGTTGCCGGCCATGGCGCCGTATTTGTACCAGTGCCACTTGGTGCCTTTGGGTTCCAAGACGTCAAAGGACAGGGCGGCACTTTTCTGGCTGGCCCGCCCCACCGAAAATTCCATGACCATAATCGGCAGGCCCAAAACCAGCAAAAAGAACAGGTAAATCAGCACGAAGGCCGCGCCGCCGTACTGGCCTGTGATATAGGGAAAGCGCCAGACATTCCCCAGGCCAATGGAGCATCCCGCAGAGATCAAAATAAATCCCAGCCGGGATGAAAATTTCTCACGTTTCATCGATAAACGTCCTCCTTAAAGATTTCTTAACATATAGTTTTTTAGTATACCAGAGAAAAAAGGTTTCTGCAAACGCTGATTGTTTAAAATCTCGTTGACCCCTGTGGTATAATAAATTATCACAATAAACTTAGAATGCAGGAGGACTAAATACACCATGCTAACCACAACCACCCGCGCCTTCGGCAGCCCCAGCCGCTACATCCAGGGCTGCGGCGTACTGGATCATTTAAAGGACTACGCCGCCGATTTCGGCAGCCGGGTTTTTGCCATCATCGATCCCTATTTTTTCAAAAGCCTCTCGGAAAAATTTGAGGCCGCCTTTGCAGGCGGCGACCTGGAGATCGTCTGCGCCGTCTTCGGGGGCCAGACCACCAAGGCGGAGTTAAGCCGCCTCAGCGCCCTGGCCAAGGAGGCCGGCTGCGACGTCGTCGTTGGCGTCGGCGGCGGCAAAACCATCGACGCCGCCAAGTACACCGGCATCCAGACCCAGTCGGCCATCATCATCGCCCCCACCTCCGCTGCCACCGACGCCCCCACCTCGGCCCTCTCGGTCACCTACACCCCCGAGGGCGTCCACGATGAAACCATCTACTTTAAGAAAAACCCGGACCTGATTCTGGTGGACTCCAAGGTCATCGTCACCGCCCCCATCCGCCTGCTGGTCTCCGGCATGGGCGACGCCCTGTCCACCTACTTTGAAGCCCGGGCCCACCTGGAATCCAACACCGCCAACCGCATCGGCAAGGGCTACAAAACCACCCTGGCGGGGATGGCGGTCTCCGAGCTGTGCTACCAGGTGCTCCTGGAGGACGGCCTCAAGGCCAAGCTGGCCGCAGAGCGGGGCGTCGTCACCGAGGCCCTGGAAAACATCATCGAGGCCAACACCCTCCTCAGCGGTCTGGGGGTGGAATGCGTGGGCTGCGCCGCCGCCCACTCCTACAACAGCGGCTTCTCGGCCCTCGAGGCCTGCCGCAGATACACCCACGGCGAAATCGTGGCCTTTGGCACCCTCTGCCAGCTGGTTTTGGAAAACAGACCCTCCGAAGAAATCGAAACCGTCCTGAACTTCTCTGAAAGCGTCGGCCTGCCCACCACCCTGGCGGACATCGGCCTGACCGATCCCACAGAGGCAGACCTGCGGCTGGTGGCCCGGCGGGCCTCTGCGGCCAAGCACATCGTGGCGGAGCCCGTCACCATCACCGAGGACATTCTCTACGACGCCATCCTGGCCGCCGACGCCCTGGGCAGGCATCACCGCCAGACGGAGGCAAAATAAAAAGTGGTTTTTTATCCACAGCTTATACCCAGCCAGGGGATATCCTTCCTCTGGCCCCGGCTGCTGCCGGGCTTTTTTTATTTTCACTATTTTTCCTTTCTCCCTTGACAGCTGTGTCTATTGCGTATATACTGTTCATATCGTATATATACAGTATAATCAAAGGAGCATCCATGGATATTCTCATCAGCAACAATAGCGGGAAGCCCATTTACGAGCAAATCGCAACCCAAATTAAAAACAAGATCATCGGCGGCGAGCTGGCCCCCGGCGACGCCCTGCCCTCCATCAGGCTTCTGGCCCGGGAGCTGCGCATCAGCGTCATCACCACCAAGCGGGCCTACAGCGACCTAGAGCAGGCGGGCTTCATCGAAACCATCCCCGGCAAGGGCAGCTTTGTGGCAAGTCAAAACACAGATTTTCTCCTGGAGGAAAATCTGCGCCGCCTGGAGGCTCACCTGGAGGCGGCCGTCGAGCTGTCCCGGGCTGCAGGCCTGGATCTCCAGGAGCTCGTCGAGACCCTCACTCTGATCTACAAAGGAGAAAGCTAATGAATTATGCCATTGAAATCAAAAATCTGACAAAGCACTACAAGGATTTTTCCCTGAAGGACGTCAGCTTCAGCCTTCCGGCGGGAAGCATCATGGGCTTCATCGGGGAAAACGGGGCTGGCAAAACCACCGTCATCAAGGCCATCTTAAATTTGATTCACCGAGACGGCGGCAGCATCTGCGTTCTGGGGCAGGACAATGTCGCCGGCGAGGGCCACTTCAAGGCCAGAACCGGCGTCGTCCTGGCAGACCAGAGCTTCCCGCCGGATTTCTCCCCCAAGGATCTCAACGCCATCATGAAAAACATTTACCCCAGCTGGGATTCTGCCCTTTTCTTTGACCACTGCGCCCGCTTCGGCCTTCCCAAAGACAAAAAAATCAAGGTCTTTTCCAAGGGCATGAAAATGAAGCTGTTTATCATCACCGCCCTGGCCCACCGGCCGGAGCTCTTGATTCTAGACGAGGCCACCACCGGCCTGGACCCCATTGTCCGCAGTGAAATCCTGGATCTCTTTCAGGCCTTCATCGCCGACGAAGGCCATTCTATTTTGATTTCCAGCCATATCACCAGCGATTTGGAAAAAATCGCCGACTACATCACCTTTATCCACCAGGGGAAAATTTTGTGCAGCGAAACCAAGGACGACCTCATTGAAGGCCACGGCCTCTTAAAATGCTCCGCCCAGCAATTTTCAGCCCTGGATTTGGGAGATGATCTGGTGGGCCTGCGCCGCTTTAGCTTCGGGGTGGAGGCCCTGATCAAAGACCCAGGGCCTTTTAAGCGCCACTTTCCCGACACCATCGTCGACGTGCCCACCCTGGAGGATATCATGCTGTTTTACACGAAAGGAGACCGCTCATGAAGGGCTTACTGATCAAAGAACTGCTTTCCTTAAGACAATATGCCAAAATCTTCGCCGGCCTGGCTGTGTTTTTTCTCCTTATGGCCACCCTCTACCAGGATTCTGGCGTCATCACCGCTGTGGTCACCTTCATGTCGGTGATTGTGGTCATCTCCAGCTTCAGCTACGACGAGGCGGTCCACTGGGCGGAGCTGTCGGCCTGCTTTCCCTTTACCCGAAAAAATCTGGTGGCCGCCAAGTACCTCTTCGCCCTAATTTTAACCCTGGGTCTCAGCCTGACTTTGGGCCTCGTCAATCTGCTGGTCTGCCTGGCCCTGGGTCTGTCTCTGGCATCGCTTGTCCCCAGCCTCGCCGCTGCCCTGGGCACCGCCCTGATTTTACTGTCAGTGATCATCCCCTTGATCTATCAATTCGGCGTGGAGAAATCCAGGTATCTCTTCACCCTCGTCGTGCTGATTCCCGTGCTGCTCTTTGTCCTTTTGGGCCCCACCCTGGAATCCGTGTTCGGAGGGCTTTCTGCCCTCATCCCCGCAGGTGTCCTCCCCCTGGGAGCCCTACTTGTTCTGGCGACTGCGGGCTGTCTGCCCCTCTCCTTTGGCATCGCCGTAAGAATTTTTACCCGCAAGGATTTGTAACGCTTCCCCTTATCTCCTTGACCCAAAACAGCCTGCCCTGTCCCGTCACCGCAGGCTGTATTTTTTTGTGCATCATCTTCCAAAATTTGTCATTCATAATATATCTTTGACATCTCCCTTTAAATTTCAAGCCAATCCATGTTAAATCTATGTTAATTTCTTGAATCTCCCGGCATTTTGCCCTGAATACATAGATTTTTTCCCATGAATATGCTAGTATAAGGTCAAAAGGAGTTTAGTACATGAACCAGATGACATATATTTTTGGCCACCAAAATCCCGACACCGATTCCATCTGTGCCGCCCTGGCCTACACCAACCTGAAAAAAAGTCTTGGCGATAAAAATGTCGTCGCCGGACGTCTCGGAAAGATCAACAAGGAAACCCAGTTTGTACTGGACTACTTCGGCGTCGAGCCGCCGGAAAAGATCACCAGCGTCAAGCCCCAGGTTTCCGATCTTCACTTCAGAAATTTCTCCATGGTCACCGAGGACACCTCAGTTTTAAAAACCATGGCTCAAATCATTTCCAACCCTGGCCGGTCGCTGCCCGTGGTCGATCATGAAAAAAAGCTTTTGGGCATCATCTCCCTGCCGGATATCATCCAGGCCTACACCAACCCCTACGAAAAAACGATTCTCAGAGATTCTAAAACCCCCTACAAAAATATCATTGAGGTTTTAGACGCCAGGGTCATCGGCCAAATTCCCCAGGAGGTGGTCACGGGCATTCTTCACACCAACACCGAGCTCACCGAGGGACAGCCCTTAAAGCCCGACGATTTCATCGTCACAGCCCTCAACGACGGCTCCCTGAGCAAATGCTTTAAAAACGGCGCCAAAAACATCATCATCTCCCACACCCCCGAAGATGTCGTGCCCAAAATTCCCGCGGACTACGACGGCATGGTTCTGCTGTCTGAAAAATCCCCCTTCGAGGTCATCCGCCTGATGACCCAGGTCATCCCCATCAAAAACTTTGTCCAGCGCAAAAAGCTGGAGTACTTTGTGTCCTACGAAACCCTGGACGACGTCAAGGAGAACATGATGACCTCCGACCATACTCGTTTCCCCGTGGTGGATGAAAACAACCGGGTTTTAACCTCCATCACCAAGAGCAGCCTGATGGATTATCAGCGCAAACGGGTCATCCTGGTGGACCACAACGAGCGGGGGCAGTCCATCCGGGGCATCGACGAGGCGGAAATCGTGGAGGTCATCGACCACCACCGCGTCGCCGAAATCCAGACCTCTGCCCCCCTGTACCTGCGCATCGAGCCCGTGGGCTGTACCTGCACCATCGTCGCCAAGATGTACGACGAAAAGCAGGTGCCCATCCCCAAGGCCATGGCCGGCCTCATGCTGTCGGCCATCATCTCCGACACCCTGCTGTTTAACTCCCCCACCTGCACCGACCTCGACGAGACCACAGCCCGCCGCTTGGCTGACATCGCCGGGGTGGATCTCAAGACCTACGGCGAGCGGATGCTCATCGCCGGCAGCAACCTGGGGGAAATGACCCCCGAGGAAATCATCTCCGCAGACCGCAAGCGCTTTACCATGGGGGATTACAAGGTCATGGTCTCCCAGATCAACACCGGCGACTTCAAGGGCATGTTCAAGCAGCTCAAGCCGGTGCTCTCGGCCATGGAGGCCTCCTGCAAATCCGAGGACTTCGATTTGGCACTGCTGATGGTGACGGATATCATCATGGGGGGCAGCGAGATCCTGGTGGCCGGCAGGGCCCGCAAGCTGGCCGAGGCGGCCTTCGGCATCGGCGCCGAGGATATCAGCAAGTTCTTCCCCGGCGTTTTCTCCCGCAAGAAGCAGGTCATCCCGCCGCTGATGAACGCTTCTGCCATGTAGGTCCGCCATGAAAAGCCTGCGCTCTTACCTGGTTGTGCTCTGCGCCGCCTTTTTGCTTGTGCTCTGCGGCTGCACCGATTTGTCCAATCCCGCCGACGTCCTGTCCGACGCCTCCCTGTCCTCCCAGGCAGACACGGCCCTTCAGGACGGCACCTACACCGCCGCCAGCGCCTATTTAAGCCCCCAGGGCTACGGCAGCCGCCTGACCGCCGAGGTTCACCAGGGCATCATCACCAAGGTGAGCTTCGAGGAAATCGACGCCCAGGGCAGCCGCCGTCCCGACACAAGATGGGAGGGGGCCGACAAAAGCCTGAATCAGATCTACACCCAGCTCTACAGCAGCTTCATCGAGGGGCAGTCCACCGAATTCGACGCCGTCACCGGCGCCACCCAGACCACCGACGTCTTTAAGGCCCTGGGAGACTGTATCCTAAAGGCTGCGGCCTCGGGGGATACCGCCCTCATCACCACCGACGCCTACCCCCAGACCTACACCGCCGAGTCCCAGCCCGACGCCCAGGGCATCCGGGGCAGGCTCAGCGTCACCTACGAGGACGAGGCCATGATCCAGGTGGTCTACGACGAATACCAAAACGGCAATTCCCTCTCCGCCGGTGTCACCGAGAAACAAATTTTCGGCGCCATGGCCAAGGAAACCCTCAGCAGCCAGAGCTTGGCACCCCTGTCCTCCTCTCCCGGTTCCGCTGAGGAGACCTCTCGCTATAATGGACTGCTTCAGAGCATCGCCCTCCAGCGTGTGTCCTTTATATCAAACTAAATTTTAAAACCATATTAAACGGTCTGTGTTTACTTGACAAAATTATAATATTATAATATACTTTAATAAACTGGGAGTATTTACCGCTTTAAGCCAGTTATTTCAATATCAAAAGGTGAACGTGATGGAAAACAATACATTCGGCACACGTCTGAAAACACTCAGACAAGAAAAAAATCTAACTCAGGAAAAATTTGCAAATATCTTTTATCTAAACAAAAGTTCAATCTCCAAATACGAAAAGGATAAGAATCTTCCCGAGAATCAGCTTCTGATCAAAATTGCAGATTTTTTTGATGTCTCTGTGGACTACCTGCTCTGCAGAACATCCCAAAAGAAACTCCTTCCCAGCACACCTCAGCCCACCACCGGTGAAGAATTCTTAAATTCCTACGTCTTCACCGACGAGGAGATCACGGCCTTTGCCGCCTATTTCTCCTTCCCCGATGAGCTGAAGCGCGAGGTTCTCGACTACATCAGATTTAAACAGCAGTAAAGAGAAAATCCGCGGCCGGTTTGCCTTAAACCTGCCGCGGATTTTTTACCTTCTCCCCACCAGGCCCAGGCCTGTTTCGGGGATTTTTTTATTCTTCTAGGTCGTCGTCCTCGTCCTCCATCATGCCGGGTAAAATCACCGCCTCCACCGGCTCCTGATCTTCTTCAAGGCGAATGCCGTTTTCGTTCATCACCGACGGCCGGTACTGCTCGGCCTTGAAGTATTTGGTCAGCAAGAATCCCAAAAACAGAACCCCGTTGAGCACCAGCCCAAAGAGAACGCTGCCCCAGCTGATCTCCTGGTTGACCAAGATATCCGAGGACAGATTGCCGGCGATGACAGGAATCAGGTTGTTGTTGAGGTAGTGCAGAATCACCGGCACCCAGATGTTCTGGGTTTTCATGTAGGCGTAGGCAAAAAATACCCCCAGGGTGATGCAGGTGACCTGCTGCCCCGCCATGCTGACGAGGGCCTTGGCCGGGGTCGCATAATAGAACAGATTGATGGGCAGATGCCACAGCCCCCAGAGCACCCCCAGAAAAAGTACCCCCTTCACCATGCCAAAACGCTTTTGGAGGGTAGGCTGGAGGTAATAGCGCCAGCCGTATTCCTCACCGAAAAAGGCGATGAACACGAAAAAGAAGTTGACGGGCAGCAGGGCGATGACCGCTATGATCGACGGATCGGTGAAGATCTCTGCCATGGAGGAAAGCTGGCCGGAGATGGCGTAGGAAAAAATCGTCCTGGCCATGTACAGGGCCACAAAGAGCAGCACCATCAGGGTGGACTGTCCCCGGCGGCCGCCCAAAAGCCCCCAGGCCTGGCGCCTTTTCTTTTCCTCCGTCAGCAGCATCAGCCCGCAGACAATACTGCCCAGAATAATCGCCAGATTCATGATCACGGGCCAGTTTTCCGAGGGCGCCATCAAGCTGATGACAGCCATAACCATCATGATCAGCGCAAAGACGAGGTAGGTGATATAAAAGCGCCTGGGGACGGTGTCGTCCTTCCTTCTGGTGATGAGCACCGCTAAAATCACCCCCGCCGCCGGGTACATCATCTGGGCATTGGGAAACAGGCTTAAATCTGTCCCCCGGCTGTAGCCGATGCCCATGAGAATCCCCAGCAGATAGGGCAGCCCAAAGGCCACCGCCCCAAAGAGCTTCATGGGCTGATTTAAAATTTTCTCTTCCATACTCTCCTCCACAATTGAAATTTTCGGGTATTACGGCTATTATAGCACAGGCTGGCCGAAAGCGCTTCAAAACTTTGTAAGCTTTTGCGCCCCGGCCCCAGCTTCCACCAAAAAAACAGCCCTGAGGGGCTGTTTTTTTGGTGAATCGTCTATTTTTAGAAGGACTTAGCCCAATTGGCCAGAGCTTCGTCGGAAATGCCGTTGACCATGCGGCCGGCATCCCATTTTGTCGTGTCTGAGCACAGAGGCTTTAACACCTCCACGGTTCTGCCCAATCCGCTGCTGCCGGAGGTGGCAAAGGGGACGATGGTTTTTCCGGAAAAGTCGTAGCTTTCCAGGAATGTGTCGATGATGGTGGGGGCCACGTACCACCAGATGGGGAAACCTAAAAATACCAGGTCGTAATCCGCCATGTTTTCACATTTATTGGCGATTTCCGGTCTGGAATCCGGATCCTTCATTTCCAAGGAGCTGCGGCTCTTTTTATCCATCCAGTCTAAATCAGCACTGGTGTAGGGCACTGCCGGAGTAATCTCAAAAAGATCGGCATCTGCGGCCTTGGCCAGACGCTCCGCTGCCTTTTTGGTCACCCCGCTGGCTGAAAAATAAGCGACTAATTTTTTACCCATTGTATTTTTCCTCCATTTCATTGGATATTGATCCTGTATTTTCTTTTCACCTCTACTATACGCCTTTTTTTAGCATCTGTCCAATACCTAAATGCTTTTACAGGCAATGCCTTTTGTACATGGCAAAAAGGGGTGTCCGGCGCTTGTATTTTTAAAAAGGCCCTGCCGAAATCGACAGGACCCTTTGCCATAATTTATATTATGATTGTAGGAGCAAAATTCTTTTGACGCTTATTCACAAACCCTCTATTTCTGTTCCAAAGCCGCCTGGGCCGCCGCCAAACGGGCGATGGGCACCCGGTAGGGTGAGCAGGAGACGTAGTTTAATCCGGTATTCTGGAAGAAGTGGATGGACTTGGGATCGCCGCCGTGCTCGCCGCAGACGCCAATCTTCAGATCCGGCTTCGTTGTCCGGCCAAGCTTCACGCCGGTTTCCACCAGCTTGCCCACACCCTCGGTGTCGATGCTCTGGAAGGGGTCGCCCGGCAGGATGCCCTTTTCCTTATAGACGCCGATGAACTTGCCGGCATCATCCCTGGAGAAGCCGTAGGTCATCTGGGTCAAGTCGTTGGTCCCGAAGGAGAAGAACTCGGCGCCCTCGGCGATTCTGTCGGCAATTAAGGTGGCCCTGGGGATTTCCATCATGGTGCCCACCTTGTAGTCAATGTCGGAGCGTTTTTCCGCCTTGATTTTTTCGGCCGTATCCCGGACGATCTTTTCGACGAAGTCCCATTCCTCCTTCATGCCCACCAGAGGAATCATGATTTCGGGCACGATGTCGTAGCCCATTTCGTTTTTAACCTCGATGGCCGCCTCCATAATGGCCCGGGTCTGCATTTCTGCAATTTCCGGGAAGGTGACGTCCAGACGGCAGCCGCGGTGACCCAGCATGGGGTTGAATTCCTCAAGGCCGCTGATGACGCCCTTCATTTCCTCTACGGTGATGTCCATATCCTTGGCCAGGGCTTCGATGTCCTCGGGCTCGGTGGGCACAAATTCGTGGAGGGGCGGATCCAAAAGACGCACGGTAACCGGCAGATCCTTCATGGCGCGGTAGATGCCGATGAAATCCTCCTTCTGCATGGGCAGAAGCTCGGCCAGGTATTTTTCCCGTTGTTCCTTGGTTTTGGATAAAATCATCCGGCGCACACTGGGAATACGGTCCTCGTTGAAGAACATGTGCTCTGTACGGCAGAGCCCGATGCCCTCGGCGCCAAAGCTGACGGCCACCTCGGCATCCCGGGGGGTGTCGGCGTTGGTTCTGACCTTCATGGTTCTGAAGCTGTCGGCCCATTCCATGATCATGGCAAAATCTCCGGACAATTCCGGCGCCTTGGTGGCAATGCTTCCCTGGTAAACCTCGCCGGCGGTGCCGTCTAAGGAGATGTAGTCTCCTTCGCGGATATACACCTCGCCAACTCTGAAGAATTTGGCTTCCTCATCGACCTTGGCAACCTCGCAGCCAGCTACGCAGCACTTGCCCATACCCCGGGCCACAACCGCCGCGTGGGAGGTCATGCCGCCCCGGGAGGTTAAAATACCGTTGGCGGCGTACATGCCCTCGATATCTTCAGGGGAGGTTTCCTTTCTGACCAGGATGACCTCTTCGCCATTTTCAGCGGCATTCTTGGCGTCCTCGGCGGTGAAGTAAACTCGTCCGGTGGCAGCCCCCGGTGAGGCCGGCAGCGCCTTGGCCAAAACCTCGGCCGCCTTCTGGGCCGCATCGTCGAAGGTGGGGTGCAGCAGCTGATCCAAGGACAAAGGCTCGACCCGCATAACGGCGTCCTCCTTGGTGATTAAGCCTTCCTTCACCATGTCTACGGCAATTTTCAAAGCCGCCGGGGCGGTGCGCTTGCCGTTTCTGGTCTGGAGCATAAAGAGCTGGCCCTTTTCCACGGTAAATTCCATATCCTGCATGTCTCGGTAGTGTTTTTCAAGGAGCTCGGCGGTGTCGCTGAACTGCTTGTAGACCAGAGGCATGATTTTTCTGAGCTCGGCGATTTCCCTGGGGGTACGGATCCCGGCGACCACGTCCTCGCCCTGGGCGTTGACTAAGAACTCACCGAAAAGCACATTTTCCCCGGTGGCCGGATTTCTTGTGAAGGCCACGCCGGTGCCGCAGTCGTCGCCCATGTTGCCAAAGACCATGGACTGGACGTTGACGGCGGTGCCGATGTCGTGGGGAATATCGTTCATATCGCGGTAGACAAAGGCCCTGGGGTTATTCCAGGAGCGGAACACCGCCTCCACAGCCATTAAGAGCTGAACGTTGGGATCCTGGGGAAAGGGCTTGCCCGTCGCACTCAGGACGATTTCCTTAAAGCGATCGACGATTTCCTTTAAGTGCTCGGTGGTCAGCTGGGTGTCGATCTGAAGCATCTCCCGTTCCTTGACCTCATCTAAAACGTTTTCAAATTTATTTTTATCGATCTCCTGGACGACGTCCCCAAACATCTGGATAAAACGTCTGTAGCTGTCGTAGGCAAAGCGCTCGTTGCCCGTCTTTTCAGCCAGCCCATGGACGGTTTCGTCGTTGAGCCCCAGGTTGAGAATGGTGTCCATCATGCCGGGCATGGAGACCCGGGCGCCGGAGCGTACAGAAACCAGCAGCGGATTTTCCTTTTTGCCGAATTTCTTCCCCGCAATGTCCTCCAAAACAGACATGCGGCTATTGATCTGTCCGATCATTTCGTAGGTCAGCTTGTTGTCCTTCAGGTATTCAATGCAGGCCTCGGTGGTTACCGTGAAGCCCTGGGGCACCGGTAAGCCGATTCGGGTCATCTCTGCGAGATTTGCACCTTTTCCCCCCAAAAGGTTGCGCATATCTGCATCGCCTTCGCTGAATAAATAAACCCACTTTTTATCCATAGTATTACCTCCTCAAAATGGTTTCAAGTATAAAATTGGCGATTTCCTCAATCGCCTTTGAGGTGACGTCGATGACGGTGCACCCCAATCTGTCAAAGAGCTCCTGGGCTTTCTCAAGCTCGTATTCCACTCTCTTCAGACTTGCGTAGTTGGAGGTCCCGTAGAGCCGCATGGTCCTAAGACGCTCCTCCCTGATCTCAACAAGCTTATCCGGATTCAGCACCAGGCCAAAAACCTTTTCCCTGGGCAGCCTGAACAGCTCCGCCGGCGGGTCCACCTCCGGCATAATCGGAATGTTGGCGACCTTGTAGTTGTTGTTGGCCAAATAGACGCTGATGGGCGTCTTCGACGTCCTCGAAACCCCCAAAAGCACGATATCCGCCTTGTCAAGGTGATCCATCCGCTTACCGTCGTCGTACTTCACCGTAAACTCGATGGCCTCCACCCGCTTAAAATAGGCTTCATCTAAGGGATTTCTGACCATGGGGTCCGTATTCGGCGCCGTCCCCGTCTGAATCCTGATTTCATCCAGAAAAGGATCCAGGGCGTCGTAGACCGGAATGCCCCTTTCCTTGGAAAAGCGCTTGAGATCCTTCAAAATATTCGGCAGGGATACCGTACAGATGATCAAAGCATGACACCCAGCCGCCTCCTCTATAATCCGAAGAAGCTCCCCTCGCTCCCGGACAAAAGAAAAGACCCGAATATCCTCGATCATAGCGCCGAAGTGCTGCCTGCCCGCCTTGGCCAAAAGCTCTCCCTGCTGTGCCAGAGAATCTGAGATCACATAGAGCACCAAGGGCTTGTTGTCATTCATCTGAACCATTCTTCACCTCCGCCACCTAAGGATGGCGCTTCTGGAAACTTTTCCAAGTAAAATAGCTGTGCTGTCAGGCATCACTGATCCCTACACCATAAGTATAACACATATTTCCCAATAAGAAAACGTTATCTTAGAATAAAAATCCTTTTTAAGATTATCGCAAATCCAACCAAAACCCATATTTCGAGGAAACTTATTCGTCATTTAATATCTAAAATTTTGTGTTTGTTTCATTTTTAACAATAAAACCGTATTTTTTCAAGCTTTTACCAACAATAATGATACTTTTTTGCAAAAAATTTTTGCATCTCCCCCAAAATATCGTGATTAATTTAACAATGCGCCACCCCCTCAATTTAGTAATTTAACTAATATTTACACTTTCAAACCGCCGCCAAAAAAATTTTTATCCCTCCACAATGCACTTACAATCGGGTGTCCGACCATGGGAATCTGCCCGATTCCGCCTCCAGACGGACAGCAAAGCTGTCCGAATGGCGAAGGAGCGGCAGATTGCCCAAAGGAGGACACTCTACACTGCACCCGCTATTGGGTGTCCGTCAATGGAAATCTGACCGATTCCGCCTCCAGACGAACAGCGCAGCTGTCCGGATGGCGAAGGAGCGGCAGATTCTCCAATGACGGACATCCCACACTGTACCCGCTATTGGGTGTCCGTCAATGGAAATCTGACCGATTCCGCCTCCAGACGAACAGCGCAGCTGTCCGAATGGCGAAGGAGCGGCAGATTCTCCAATGACGGACACCCCACACTGTACCCGCTATTGGGCGTCCGTCAATGGAAATCTGACCATTCCGCCTCCAGGCGGACAGCACAGCTGTCCGAATGGCGAAGGAGGGGCAGATTCTCCAATGACGGACGCCCCACACTGCACCTGCTCGCTACAAACAAATCAGCTCCCGGATCCGCTCAAAAAGCTTATCCCCAATCCGGTCCACCTCCTTAAGCGCCTCCAAAGACCGAAAAGCACCATTCTTCTCCCTATAAGCAATAATATTGCCGCCAATCCCCTCGCCAATCCCCGGCAAAGTCATCAGCTCCTCCAAAGACGCCGTGTTAATATTCACCCTGCCATCCGCAGCCACACCCCCCTGGCCCTGGGCCGCCTCCGCCAAGGTATAAATATGAATCTTGTCAGCATCCGACAAAAGCGCCGCCAGATTAATCTGATCCGTGCTGGCCTCCGCCGTAAGTCCCCCGGCCGCATCCACCGCATCGATGAGCCTAGCCCCCTGGGGCAAACGAAAAACCCCCGGCGACGCCACTGCGCCGGTGATATGAACCACAATCTCCTGGGGCTCTGCCTCCCCAGAAGCCTCAGCCGTGGGCACCGGAACCTCCTGGAGGCCGCCCCGATCTCCAAAGCCCTGGCCCAAAAACAGCCATAGCCCAAAAAGACCCAAAAGCAGCACCGCCCCCACACCGTAGGCCAGCCCTCTGCCCTTAAGACGCTCCTTCATGACTACAGCTCCAGGGGCTGGGGCAGCCAGTCTCTGCCGTCAAAATACATGAGCTCGGTAAAACCCAGGGCCGAAAGCTTTTTAAGCACCGGCCCGTAGGCGTAGTCGATGGCATCAACACTGTGGGAATCCCCGTTGAGGACAATGGGGATTCCCATGGCCTTGATCTGGGTCAGCAGCCAGTCCGAGGGATAGAGACAGCGCTCGCCGTAGCGCGCCATACCGCCGGTGTTGACCTCTACAATACAGCCAGAATCCCTAATGGCCTCCAGACAGGCCCCCGCCGCCTTTTTGTACCAGCCGGCATCCTCGTCAAAAAAACAGTTGTCGGCATTGTTCTTCTTGATTAAATCCATATGCCCCACAATGTCCGGCCTGACCTTAAGGGCCATTTCCCCCAGATTTTCGTAGTAGGTCTCAACAAATTTTTGAGCCGAGCCGCCGTAGATTTCAGAAAGGCCCTGGGCAAAGATTTCCGGGGTATAGTCGATGTCGGCGTGGCTGCCGTCGGGCAGAACCCCCATGACATGGATGGAGCCAATGCAGAAATCCAGCTGAGGCCGAATCTCCTTGACCAGAGGGCTGATGTCCCCGGTCTCGATGAAATAGTCAATTTCAAGCCCCGTATAAACCGCCATTTGGCCCTGACAGGCTGCTTTAATACGCGCCACCTCCCCAAGGTAGCTCTGGACATTTTCCGGCCGCATGGTCCAGTCATTGTCGTAGGGCAAAGGCGCATGGCTGGTGAAGCCCAGGGAGGTGATCCCTGCCCCCTTGGCCGCCTGGGCCATCTCGGCCACCGTATTTTTACCGTCACAAAATGTGGAATGCACGTGGTAATTTGATTTTATCATTTTCCGTCCTCCTCATAGCAGGTGCAGTACTGGGTGTCCAACCATGGGAATCTGTCCGATTCCGCCTCCAGGCGGACAGCGCAGCTGTCCGAATGGCGAAGGAGCGACAGATTGCCCAAGGTCGGACGCCCAATTGTAAGTGCAGTGTGGGGCATCCATCATTAGCCAGATTTCCATTGACGGACACCCATGATTCCATTTGATTTCATTATAAAGGCAAAGGCCGCCGTTCTCCACTAAAAAAGAGCCCCCAGGGGCTCTTTTTTTGCGTTTATAAGATTTTGTTAAGGAAGCTCTTGGTACGCTCTTCCTTGGGGTTTAAAATAACCTCCTGGGGCGTTCCCTGCTCGCAGATCACGCCGCCGTCCATAAAGATTACCCGGTCGGCCACCTCCCGGGCAAAGCCGATTTCGTGGGTGACGATCAGCATCGTCATCCCCTCCTGGGCCAGCTTCTTCATGGTTGCCAAAACCTCGCCGACCAGCTCGGGGTCTAAGGCCGAGGTGGGCTCGTCAAACAGCATGATCTGAGGCTCCATGGCCAGGGCTCTGGCGATGGCCACACGCTGCTGCTGACCGCCGGAAAGCCGGACGGGGTATTCGTCCTTTTTATCCTCGAGGCCGACCATCTTCAGGAGCTCGATGGCTTTTTTGTCTGCCTCGGCGGGGTCCGCCTTGCGGACGATTCTCGGCGCGATGGTGATGTTTTCCAAAACCGTTAAGTGCGGAAACAGGTTGAAGTTCTGGAAAACCATGCCCAAATCGCAGCAGAGGTTCTGCAGCTTGTCCGGTGCGATGGAGGCCGCATCCTTGCCGTTTTTGCGCTTGTCCATCAGCTCGTCGAGGATGTAGATCTCGCCGTCGGTGATGCGCTCCAGACGGTTTAGACAGCGCAGCATTGTGCTCTTTCCGGAGCCGCTGGGCCCCAGAATGCAGACCACCTCGCCGGGCTCAACCTCAAAGTTGACCCCCTTGAGCACCTCCAGCTTGCCGAAGGATTTTTTAACATCTACTAATTTTACCATACTCATCGTTCTCACCGCCTATCGCTTTTCATACACACCGAGCTTCGATTCCATCTTGTCGAAGACAATCTGAAGGATGGTGGTTAGGAAAAGATAAATTACCGCCGCATAGATGTAGTACACCCAGCTCCCGGTGGAGCTGGCCATGGTCTTTACGGTACGCAGCAGGTCAAAAAGGGCAATGGTGGACACCAGGGAGGTATCCTTTAACAGCATGATCAGCTCGTTACCCACCGGCGCCACCAGACGCTTGAAGGTCTGGGGGATGATGATCTTGCGCATGGCCTGGCTGTAGTTCATGCCCAGGGCCTGAGCCGCTTCCATCTGACCATGGTCGATGGACTCGATGGCGGCACGGATGATCTCCGCCAGATAAGCCGTCGAGTTCAGGGAGAAGGTGATGAAGGCGCAGATTCGCGCGTCGATCTCAAAGGTTGAGCCCGTCATCTCTAGATAGATAATCGGGAAGGCGAAATAGATCATGAACAGCTGCAAAAGCAGCGGGGTGCCGCGGAAAAACCAGATATAAAACCAGGAAATCGCGTTGAGGATCTTGTTCTTGGAAATTCTTCCCAGAGCGACGATAATCCCAAAAATCGCCCCGAAGATAATGGCTATCAGAGCTATCTCGATAGTCATGACAGTCCCGTCAAAAATCGCCCACATTTGGGTCTCGTTTAACAAATCAATCTCTCCTTTATCTAAAATAAATCAGGTGAAGCACGCGGGGCATGGCTTTTTGTCGTTATCGCCGGCCAAGGTCAGCTCAGATAAAACAAACATGAGCAAGGACCCCCTTAGATCCTTGCTTCATGAAATAGTCTATACCCACTTGTCTTTTGATTATTCAACGACGTGCAGCTCGGTGTCGATATCTGAGGTCATATCCTTACCGAACCATTTCATTGAAATCTCTGTCATTGTACCATTTTCCTGGAGTTTTTTCAATGATTCATTTAATTTTTCAGTGAAGGCATCCTCACCCTTGCGCACGGTGATGGCGATGGGCTCGTTGGTTAAAACCGGGGAGGTGACGGCGAAGACGTCGGGCTTCTGGGCCACGTAGTACATGGCTACGCCGATATCGGTGACGACGTTGTCGATCTGGCTGCCTTCAAGGGCAGAGAAGGCGTCGAGCATGCCGTCGAACTGCTTGAGATCCATGGTGACACCCTTCTGTTCCGCCAGCTTCTGGGTCGCCTCGTCGGCGGTGGTGGCCAGCTGAACGCCGACACGCTTGCCTTCCAGGCCCTCAAAGGTGGTCACCGGCTCCGCATCCTTTCTGGACACGATGATGATCCCGTTGCTGACGTAGGGGTTGGTCTGGTTAAAGCCCTCCTGGCGTTCCGGGGTGATGCTGGTGCTGGAGATGATGGCGTCGTACTGCTTGGCGTTGAGGCCGTTGAAGATGCCATCCCAGGCTACCGTTGTAAATTCAACCTTGACCCCAAGGTCCTCGGCCAAAGCGTTGGCCAAATCGATGTCGAAGCCCACCAGGTTGTTCTGGTCATCCCTGAATTCCATAGGCAGGTAGGTGTCGTCCACAGCGACGCTTAAGACGCCGTCGGCCAGGGGATCCTCTTCACCGCCGCCAGAATTGCCGCAGCCGGCCAGCACCGTCATGGCCAGAGTCAGCATTGCAATCATCAATACTAAAAACTTCTTTTTCATTTTCTTCTCCTTGCGTTAGATTTAATTTTTTAAAATTATATCGCATATTGTATACATAATCAAGATATTTTGAAAAAATACGGCGATTTTAAAAGGAATTTTTTGCCAAAAAAATAACGGCAAGGGATCCTTCGCCGTTATATATAGATTGATGGACATTACACGCCGCCGGGCCAAGGGTCTTTTGCGCCTGTGCCCCCGGGCGTCTTTAGAGAAAGGTCTTAAAAAATACCCCGATGATGTTTAAGCTGCCCACAATATTGCCGGCGGCACAGCCCACGTTGGTCAAAATAACCATCAGCAGAAGCTTGGTGACCTTGTTGTGCCACAGGCCTTTGAGGGACAAAAGATCCTTGGGCAGAGCCTCGAAGTCCTCCACCTTGGGCTTTTTAAAGTGGGCCTCGCAGAGGCCGGAGAACCACCCCGCCGCCAACACTGGGCTCAGGGCAGAAATCGGCGCCACCACCACGGCCGTTAAAATGGACAGAGGATGGCCAAAGGCCAGCAGGGCCCCCAGCCCGGAGCCGCACATGGTTAAGAGCAGCCAGAACCGGGTCTGCTCCCAGCCGGAGCCGGGGTTCACGGTGAAGGTTAGAGCCACCAGCAGCACCAGAAGCACCGGGATGGACCAGCCGATAATCTTGCCCGCCTTGGATTTCGGCGGCACCGCCTCCAGGGCCGCCATGTCCTGTTCCTTGAAGAGCTCCTTTTTAATGCCAGGGACGTGGGCCGCCCCCAGCACCGCCACCACCTTTTTCCCCGGGGCGTTTTTGATCTTGTTGGCCAGGTACTGGTCCCGCTCGTCCACCAAATGGGTTTTGATGCCCTTGTAGGCATTGCCCATCTCCGCCAGGGCCGCCGAGAGCATGTCCTCGCTTTTTAAGGACTCCAGCTCCTCCTCGCTGATCTCCTCGTCGTCGACGATGCTGAAGATGATGGTCATCAGAAGCTTCATCTTCTCAAAGAAGCTGCAGCCCCGCCAGATGCGGTTGAAGGTGACCTGGATATCCCGGTCCGCCAGCACGATCTCGGCGCCGCATTCCTTGGCCGAGGCGATGCCCTGGAGCATCTCCTGGCCGGAGCGGATGCCAAACTGCTCCGCCAGCTTGCGCTGGTAGTTGGACAGGATGATATTGGCAAATAAAAAGCCCGCCTTGCCCTCCTTGATGACCTTGACGATATCCATGTCCTTCCACTGGTCCTTCTTATTGATGGACTCGTAGCGCCCTTTGTCCAGCTCAATGCAGACCGTATCGGGTTTTTCCCCCTCGATGAGCGCCTTGACCTCCGCCACGCTGGCCGGGGAGACGTGGGCCGTCCCCACCAGGATGATTTCCTTCTCTCCCAGGGTGATTCGTGTAATATTTTCTGATTCCAAAGCCCTCACCTCCTAGTAAAGCATCAGATCTAAAAATTCCTCGTTCTGCATGCCGTCGATATAATCCCCCAGACGGATGGTCCCAAGCCGCTCAGCCAGCATCTCCCGGGTCATGGGGCAGCCGGTGAAATGGGCTTCCAGCTCAGAGGTATCGCCGCTGCCGAAGAAATCTCCGAAAAACCGGAGGGTTTTAATTTTCCCCTGATCCACCGTCATCAGCACGCTGACCAAGCCGCAGGGGTACTTTCTGTCCTTTCTGAGGTCGTAGGCCGGGGATTCGCCGTAGTTCCAGGCCCAGGTGGCGTATTTATCCCGCTGGAGCTTTTTAACCGCCATAAGATCTGCCTCTGAGGGCGTCCAGGGTGTCAGACTCCCCCGGGCAAACATGGCCTCCACCAGAGCTTTTCGAAATTCCTCCAGGGTATAGGGCTTTTCGAGATAATCGACGATGTTGGTCACCCGGCTCCGGACGGATTTTACCCCCTTGGATTCAATTTTCTCGGGCTTTACCCGAAGGGCCTGCTGCACCACGTCCAGCCTGGCGTTGAAAAGCAGGGTGCCGTGGTGGAGGATTCTCCCCCGCCTTGCGTACTGGGAATTGCCGGAAAATTTCTTGCCATCGATGGCCAGATCATTGCGGCTGTTGAAATCCGCCGCGACCCCCAGCTTTTTCAAGGCATCGATGACCGGCTGGGTAAAGGTCTTGAAGTCAAGGCTTTCCCCCGGCTCCCCGTCGGTGATAAAGGTGAAGTTGAGATTACCCAGATCGTGGTACACTGCACCGCCGCCGGTGAGGCGTCTGACGACCTTAATTCCCCTGGCCTCCACAAAGGCCTGGTCGATTTCCTCCACGGTGTTCTGGTGCTTGCCGATGATCACGGCGTTGTCATTCTGCCACAGCATAAAGCAGCGCTCTCCCTTGGGCAGGGTCTCAAAAACATATTCCTCCAGGGCCAGGTTAAAGGTCGGATCGGTGCTTAGGGTATTATCTAAAAAAAACATGGCTCTCCTTTAAAAAGAGCTGCCGCTTAAAAAAGCAGCAGCCCCCTGATAGACTTTGATTCTTGTCGCTATTTGGTCAGATCCTTAACGGACTGACGCACAATTTTTTCATAGGGCACGTAGACGGTTTTCGTCTCGCGCTCTTCCTTTTCAACCATCTTGATCAGCATGCGGGTAGCGATGGCGCCGATATCGTAGATGGGCTGACCCACCGTCGTAATCTGGGGACGCACCCACTCGGCGATCCAGAAATTGTTGAAGCCGCTGACGCTGACGTCGTCGGGCACAACCTTCCCCTGATCCTCCGCCGCACGGATGGCGCCCAGGGCCACCTGATCGTTGAAGCAAAATACATTGGTGAACTCCAGACCGCAGGCCAGGGCTTCCTCCATCATGTGGTAGCCGCCCAAAACGCTCTGGGCCCCGAAGAACATCAGGTTTTCATCGAGGTCGACATTCCATTCCGCCAGGGCGCGCTTGATCCCCGCAAGGCGCTTCTGGTTGATGTAGCCTTCCTTGTACTCATCGTAGAACACAGCAAATTTCCGGTGGCCCATCTTCAGGCATTCCACCGTTAAGTCGTAGGAGGCCTGCTCGTTGTCGATGAGGACGCTGCTCAGCCGTCCCGACTCGTCGGGCACACAGCCCAGCACGATCTCGCTGGGGGCATTGATCAGACTTTCCTTGAGGTCGTCGGTTAAATGCTTGCCCACGTAGATGATCCCGTCACACTGCTTTTCCACCAAAACGTCCAGAGATTTTTGTTCCTTTTCGTGGTCAAAATCTGTATTGCTCAAAATAATATTGTAATTGTAGATTCCACAGACATCCTCTGCGCCGCGAACCAGCTCCGTATAAAAGGGGTTTTCAATGTCCGGAATCATGATTCCGAGGGTGTTTGTTTTTTGAATTTTCAGACTTCTGGCAATGGCGTTGGGCTTATAGCCAGTCTTTTTGATTGCTTCAAGCACCCGTTCCTTGGTCTCTTCGTTGACCAACGGAATATTATTAACCACTCTGGAAACCGTTGCGACCGATACATTCGCCTCCTTAGCAACATCGACGATCTTTACTTTCACAATAACACCTCCATTTAAAAAATTTTATTTATGCTTTTCTTTCCACTGCGCGATGGCTTCGGCAATGAGGGCCGGAGCTCTCCGGCATTTTTCCTCGGAAACCGCGCAGGGCGCAAAACGCAGCCCTTTGGCCAGGGCCACAACGAACACATTTTTTTCCATCAGCATGTCGCTGACGGCCTTGGCATCCTCACAGGGAATACTGATGAAGAAGCCGTCCTTATAGCTGCAAAGCTCCAGTCCCGCCTTGTGGGCTTCCTCTAAAAAGGCCGCCGCCCGGCGCTGAAGAATTTCTCTGTAGGCCTTCTGCTCTGCGTTGAATTTTTCCAAAAGCTCCGGTCTGGTCTGAATTTCCGCCAGGGTTTTCATGGCGCCTCTGGTGCCGTTGGACCAGGTCCCGCGGTTGGAGTAGGAGCAGGCCGCAAAAAACTCATCGGCGATGGCTTCCGTGGGCGCAACACAGAGGATGGCGCCGTTTCTTAAACCATACATGGTGTAGCCCTTGGAGGCCGAGTAGGCGTAGAGAGGCAGTACATTTTCCGGCATTCCCGAGAGCAAAGGCATGAATTCACGGGCGCTGTCCCCCTTGCCCGCGAAGTCGATGTAGGCAATGTCACAGAGAATGATGATTCTGGCATCGGGATTGGCCTTGGCCGTCTCGGTGTAGAAGGCTACCAATTCCTTCCACTCGTCCAGAGAGATGCTGTAGCCTGTGGGATTGTGGGCCGGCGTATTTAAAATACTCAGCACACGGTTCTGCTTTTTAAGCAGCTCCATAAATTTGGCCTTGTAGGAGGCCATATTGAAGTTTCCCGCATCGTCGAAGAGCTCAAAGGTTACGGTGCTTCGGCGGTTTTCATCGGCAATGGTGCTGTAGGGCGCCCAGTACCAGTCGGGAATCAAAATTTCATCGTGAAATTCGGTGTAGTTGCAGACGGCGTTTCTCACGGCGCCGGTGCCCCCGGGGGTTGCCACCGCCCGGATATGACCCTGGGGCCGTTTGCTCTTAAAGCAGGCGTCCACCACCTTGTCCAAAAACTCAGGAATCCCCGGGATGCCAGCGTAGTTGCTGATTTCCGCATCCGGCAAAGCCTTTAGGGTGTCGAAAACCGACTCAAAACAAACCAGCGAGCC
>JAUNGS010000021.1 GCA_030524435.1 Eubacterium sp. | reverse complement strand
CCCTGCTGATGGCCATGGTGCCGGACTCTACGGTTATGGGCCTCGTGTCCTACGCCTGGGGCGGCTTCGGCGCAGCCTTCGGTCCTTTAGTGCTCTTCGGTCTGTACTCTAAGAAGACGACCTGGAAGTCGGCGCTGACGGGGATGATTTTAGGCACCCTGACGGTTATCCTCTGGAAGCAGACGGGCATGAGCAATTTCATGTACGAGATCGTTCCGGGCTTTGCCATCAACGTGCTGGCCATTCTGATCGTCAACCGTTTTACCAAGAGCGATGCGGCGGCGGAGGCAGATTTTGATGAGATGCTCGCAGATGTCAAGGGCATGAAGGCAGAGTAGTATCGTATTTAAAAAGAGGTTTCCAGCGGAAGCCTCTTTTTTAGTGCCCATGGTCAAGTCCGGGGAGATATGATAAAATATGCGGTGTGAATTTTTGTGATGTGAAGGAGGAGTGGCCTTGGAAAGAATAAAAGCCTGCTATCCGGCGTGCCTGATGGCGGCGGTGCTTGTTTTCTGCGGGCCCATGCTTTTTACGGCGGGGCTGCCCTTGGGCAATGACCTGAGTTTTCACCTGTCCAGGGTCACCGCCCTCAAGGAGGCCTTGGATGCCGGCGTGTTTTTGCCCGGGGTGTACAGCGATTATTTCTCGGGCCTGGGCTACGGCAGCGGACTCTTTTATCCGGATATCTTTTTGTATATGCCAGTGCTTTTGATGTACCTCGGTTTCAGCACAATTGCTGCCTATAAAATATATTTGATCATTTTGACGGCGGCCATGGCCTGGGCCATGTATTTTTCGGTGCGCTGGCTGGGCTTTTCAAAAAATGCAGCGCTGTTTTCCGCTCTGATCTATCTTTTTGCCTCCTTTCACACGACGGATGTTTACGTCAGAAGCAGCCTGGGGGAGATTCAGGCCTTTGTCTTTCTGCCTCTGACGGCGGCGGGCTTTGCCGATGTGCTCTGGGGGCAGGGCAGGCGGCCCGGGCCCTTGATTCTGGGCGCCAGCGGTCTGATTTTATCCCATGTCCTCACCGCCGCGGTGACAGCCCTGCTTTTGGGGATCCTTGCCCTTGCTTTTATCAAGGGCTGGCTTTCGGAGCCCTGGCGGCTTAAAACCTTGGGCGTCGCCGCCCTGTTCATCTTTCTGATGACGGCCTTTTTCACCCTGCCCATGCTGGAACAGATGGCCTTAAATCCCATCTGGGGAGATCAGGGGCTCAACGGCGCCATCTCCGACTGGGCGGTGCCTCTAAACCAATTGATTTTGGCGGTGCCCAGGCTGCTGGGCGCCTCGGGGGTCCTTCCGGCGGGCATCGGCCTGGGGCTGTTTTTCTGCGGTGTTTTGGGACTGCTCCAGAAGAACAGGAGACTTCGCCTCTGTACCGGGCTGGGGATGGCGTTATTGTTTATGTCCTCGGAGCTCTTTCCCTGGGAAGTCCTGGGGGACTGGCTTCAGACCCTGCAGTTTCCCTGGCGGCTGTATATTTTCGTAACGCTGTGCTTTGCCCTGGCGGCAGGGCCTGCCCTGGAGGGAATGTTTGATAAAAGGAAAACCAGATGGATCCTCGGCGGGGCCCTGATGGCGGCAATGCTTTTGTCCTTCTCTGTTCAGAGCGCCTTTGTCTATGCCAATTATCAAGGGGTCACAGAAAATCCCTATCCCACCTTTCCCGCAGGCTGCGAGTATCTGCCAGAAAATATGGACTACAGTGCGCTTGTCTCAAAGGCGGCCACGGCAGGAGAGGGCCTTCAGAGACAGGATTATAACACCTACCATTTTACCCTTACGACGCCAAGACAGGAGCTGCCTTTGGTCTACTATCCAGGCTACAGGGCGGAAATGGCCGTGACCCAGGAGGACGGCAGTGTGAGGTATCAAGCTGCAGCGCTCAAAGCGTCGGAGACGGGCTTTACCCTGGTGGATTCTGAGGGGACAGGGGAGATTGTGGTAACCTACTGCGGGACGGCCTTGGCCCGGGGCAGCCGGTATCTAAGTCTTGGAGGCATTCTGTTATTTTTTATTTATCTGCATCGGAGGAAAAGGACCTGTGACACTTAAAACACTGTTTCAACTGACAAAAAAGGAGGGGCTGTTTCTGGCGGCTCTGGTTCTGGTTTACGGTTTTCTGGCTTATTTCAACCTGGGCACAAAGATTGCGCCTGAAACCTATTCGGTGGTGTATACCAATGAGGAAGCCTTTGAATTTCAGGTGGAGGAGGCCCCAAAGTCGATATCTTTGTATGCGCCGGTCAACGACAGCACCAAGTACGTGGGCATCAGGATCTTTGCCTCCGCCGACGGTGAGCACTGGACCAAGGCCTTTGACACCAGGGACGATGACACGGATTACACCGCCGCCATGATCTGGTACAACTACCCGCTGCAGACCTCGGAGGATACCCGCTATATTAAAATTCAGAAGCTGGAGAAGGCCAGCCGGCTGGCCCTGGCGGAGGTGCAGTTCTGGGATCTGTCCGGGGAGGCCGTGGCGGCGACACCGCTGAATGAGGCATCGGCGCTGCTTTTGGATGAACCGGCCACGGTGTTTAAGGAAAGCGACCGCATGAACTCCGCCTATTTTGACGAGAGCTATTTTCCATCCTCGGCCCTGGAGATGGCCGACGGTTTGTCCATCGCGGAGATGGATCACCCGCCGGTGGGCAGGCTGATCATCGGCCTGGGGATGGCGATTTTTGGCAGAAATCCCCTGGGCTTCAGGTTTATGCAGGCCACCTTTGGGATTTTGATGCTGCCCTTGATCTACTATTTTGGCCGGGCCCTGCTGCGATCAAAAAAATGGGCAGCCTTTGCGACGGTGGTGCTGGCCCTGGATTTCATGCACTACACCCAGACCAGAATTGGAACCCTGGACGCCTTTCTGGTGACCTTTATTCTGGCCATGTACGCCTTTATGTATTTTTACAGCAGGTGCGAAGGCGGGGTAGACCGCCTGATTTGCCTGGGGCTAAGCGGCGTATTTACGGGGCTGGCCATCGGAACCAAATGGTCGGGCTGCTATGCGGCCCTGGGGCTTGCCCTGTATTTCTTTGTGAATCTGGCAGGGGACTGCCGTCGGGGATCAAAGGCCCTCAGGCGGCGGGGGCTCAGGGAATGCCTCTGGTGTCTGGTGTTTTTCATCGCTGTGCCCTTGACTATTTACGGTCTTTCTTATATACCCTACGTGCGCTGTATGGCCGATGGCCGGGGATTTTTTGAGACGATTGTAAATCATCAAAAAACCATGCTGGGCTACCATACCGGCAGCGCCACCCATTTTGTCCATCCCTATTCCTCCAAATGGTGGACCTGGTTTTTGGCCCTAAAGCCTGTGTTTTATTATTTTAAGGACGGGGCCCAAACGGTTTACCTTTACGGTACCGGCAATCCGCTGATCTGGGGGCTGGGGCTTTTGGGCTGTGTTTACGCCTTGGTAAGCATCTTTGTAAAAAAGGATAGGGATGCTCTGCTGGTGGCGACAGCCTATTTCTCTCAGCTTGTGCCCTGGTGCTTCATCACCCGGGATACCTTTTTGTACCACTATTTTCCCATGGTGCCCTTCTTGATTTTAGGGCTGGCCTATCTGCTTGAAGGGGGCTTTAGAAGTGCCTGGGGCCGGAAATGGCGCAGCCTTTGGTCAGGCGTGTTTCTGGCTTTGGCGGCCATTTGCTTTGGACTGGCCTTTCCCTTTATTTACGGCAGCCCTATGGAATGGCGCACAATTTTGATACTCCGGGCGGCCTTTTTAATCCTGACGGCGGTTATGGCGCTGTTTATGATTTTTATTTTCATAAAGGATAAGCTGAAGTGGCGCAGAGACAGGAAACTGTGGTACAATGAAGAACAAGTGGCAGATATTTCACCTGAGATAGAAAATTAGGAAATTTAGGAAGGAAATCATATGTGGGAAAAATTTCAAAAACAGCTGCTGATTTTTAGCCGGGCCCTGGAGCTGTTCATCGCGCTGCTCATCGCCGTGGCGGTGACGGTGTCGGCGGCAGAGCTCGTCCTCAGTCTCTGGGGCTACGTCGTCAATTACCAGAGTCCCGACCAGCTCAGCGTCTTTCTCGATTACGCCTTTGGCACCCTCATCGGCATCGAGTTCCTCAAAATGCTCCTCAAGCACTCCACCAGCTCGGTCATCGAGGTCATGCTCTTTGCGGTGGCAAGACAGCTCATTGTGGAGCACACCACACCCCTTGAAAATCTTTTGGGCATCATCACCATCGCCATTCTGTTCATCGTCAGAAAGTATCTCTACGTCTCTACCTTTGACGATGAGGGCGAGGCCGAGGATAGGGAGACAACCAGAAAGGGTGCGGGGCTTCTCAACCGGCTGACCAAGGGCAAAGAGAAAACCGAGGAAGAAGATTGAATTTTAAAAGCAGTGAATCCACGTCAAAAAAGCAAAGCAGGAAGCTTCGGGTGAAGTCCTGCTTTGTTTTTTACATATTGAAAATATCAGCATGGGATCCTGTATCAACTAAAGTGAGGGTTAGGATGTCCTGTTCAATTAAATACACTAGAAGCCAGTCTGGTTTGACATGACATTCTCGAAAACCATGAAATTTACCACTTAGCCCATGGTCCCGATATTTTTCATCAAGGGGTTTGCCCTGACGCAGTGTGTCAACCACTTCGTTTAAAAGAGAGAGATCTAGACCGCGCTTTTTCATAAGCTTATAGCTTTTTTTATAAGTGGTAGTAAATTTAAGCTTATACAATTATTCCTCCAGAGCTCTTTCAAGTTCTTCCATGCTGGTGTAGCCTTGGATGCTGGGATCACGGGAAATGCGTCGTGCTTCTTCCATTGCATTGAGGGTGCGCTGACTGTAATGCGGCATTTCCACGTTAAAAGGAAGGCCGCCACGAAGGACACACTGATATAGAAAGAGATTAACGGCGCTTGACATGTCAAGACCGAGATCGTTAAATAGCTGAGATGCCTGTTTTTTGATGTCTGTATCGATTCTAATTTGCGTTGGTGTAGTCGCCATAAAATCACCGCCTTTCAATTAAATAATACATATTTTAGTTTACATTGTCAATCAAAATAGCGATTCTATTGATGGCGACTGCCGTGGAAGGAGTCAAAAAAGCAAAGCAGGAAGCTTCCAGTGAAGTCCTGCTTTGTTTTTTAAGCTAAATTATTGCAATACCGGTGAACACTTCCCACGGAAATACCAAAGTTTTCAGCGATTTCAGCATAGGTATAGCCCCGCTGTCTGTAGCCTCGGATCATCTCGATTTCCTTGTCGGTGATTTTGCGCTTTCTGCCGGCGCCCCGGCTGTTTTGCTGTTCAACGATGGCCTCGAGCTTGGCGATATATTCCTTTTTAGCCTCCAGCTGACTTTCTAAAAGACGAATTTGTTCATAGGGATCCATGGCGGTTCTCCTTTCAATAATTAATTCTTGAATATAGTATAGCAGAGTTTCTAGAGATTTTCAATAATTAAATTTTGAAAAAACAAAGAAAAGCTTCGATGTGGCTGGATTTATCCCCAAATGTCTGTCTATGGGAAGCTGATCACCTTTTCAAAAGTAAGTTTATCCCCAAAGCTTTTGTCTTTTTCCAGTGCTTGGGCTATAATAGACAGTAGCCATTTTCAGAAGAGGTAAAATTATGAAAATTCCCGAACTGCTGGCCCCGGCGGGCAGCTTTAAAAGTATCAGAGCGGCGGTCTGTGGCGGCGCCGACGCCGTCTATTTTGGCGGCACCGCCTTTAACGCCAGACGCAATGCCCAAAATATGTCCGAGGCGGAGCTGCGCCAGGCCGTGGCCTGGTGTAAAAAATACAAGGTGAAGGTCTACCTGACCCTTAACATTTTAATCAAGGACAGCGAGATCCCCGAGTTGATGGAGGCCTTAAACTCTTTTAAGACCCTGGCCATCGACGGGCTGATCGTTCAGGATCCGGGGCTTATCTATCTGCTTAAAAAATACTTTCCAGAGTTCAGGCTCCAAACCAGCACCCAGGGCTCGGTCTACGGTCTCTATGGCGTGCGCTTTTTTGAGGGCCTGGGCTTTGAGCGGGTGGTGCTTCCCCGGGAGATGGCTCTGGAGGAGGTTGCTGAAATTTCAAAAAACACCGAGGCGGAGCTGAAGATTTTCTGCCACGGTGCCCTGTGTTACGCCTTTTCGGGACAATGCCTCATGAGCAGTATGATCGGCGGACGCAGCGGCAACCGGGGTCTCTGCGCCCAGCCCTGCAGAAAGCGTTATCGCCTTGTAAATAGCAGCGGAAAGTGTATCAAGGAAGGATTTTTGCTTAGCCCCAGAGATCTCAATACCCAGGCTCGGATGGCAGAAATTATCAAAAGCGGCGTGGATTCTCTGAAAATCGAGGGTCGGATGAAAACGCCGGAGTACGTCTATGCCGTCACCAAGGCTTATCGGGAGGCCCTGGACGGCGTGCCGCAGAATCAGCGGGAGATGGACGACTACACCCTAAGCCAGGTCTTTAACCGGGATTTCACCCAGGGTCGTCTTTTTGGCGACCTGGAGATCATCAACCCCGTGGTGGGCAAAAACCGCGGGGTGGCCGTGGGCAGGGTTGTCGGCCGGGAAAAGCGGGCGGTGTGCATTGGGTTGGCGCCGGACTTTCGTCTGGCCCAGGGTGATGGCCTGGCCTTTGGCGCCTCGGGCAGCGCCGGGGTCCGCATTCAAAAAATGACCGATGACCGGGGCCGGGGGATTGCCCTCAGCGATTTTGGCGCCAGGGTGCGGGTCTTAATGGAGGCGCCGCCTAAGGAAAACACGCCGGTGTATAGAAATTACGACAAGCTTTTGATGGCGCGGCTGGCCGAGGCCGCCAAGGCGGAGCCGCCCCTGCCTGAAAAAATACCTTTAAAAATGCATATAGACATCACCGTCCAAAAGCCGGTTAAAATAGCCGTTGAAGCCGGGGGAAAGAAGCTGGCCTTTGACAGCGATATTATTCCCCAGAAGGCTGAAAGACGGGGGCTGACGGAAGCCATGGTTTTAGAGCAGTTTAACCGCCTTGGAGATACGCCCTATGTGCTGGAGACGCTGACTATCTCTCTCGGGGAAAACCTCTTTCTGTCCAAGGGACAGCTCAATGCCCTGCGCAGAGCGGCCATTGCAGCCCTGGAGGATAAAGCTGATTCAGAGGCGGCGCCGGTGGTTCTGGCGCCCGAGGACAGGGAAGGCGTCGAAAGAAAACCCAGGGAATTGCCACTTGTCTCTGTGCAGCTTCAGAACCTTTCTGATGTCGACGGGCTTCTTGAAACCGACGTCCAGAAGCTGATTCTTCCGGCGGAGGATTTCTCTGATTTAGGCGCTTTAAAGGGCTGGATCCATCGCATCCACGGCGCCCACAGGAGGGCCTGGCTCAGATTCCCCAGGGTGATGACCACCGAGATGTCCAAGGGGCTTTTATCCCAAATGGATGAAATACTGCAGCTGGGGATGGACGGCATCGTCGTCACCAATTTTGAAATTTTGGAAATTTTTAAACCCCACGATATTCCCCTGGAGGCGGATCAGAGCATGAATTTCTTTAACCGCTTTTCGGCCAAGGCCTTTGAGGCCTGGGGCTTTTCGGGGGCGGTGCTGTCACCGGAGCTTCGGGGCAGCGAGGTCAGGGCCCTCTCGGCCCAGATGGACATCGCGGCGGTGCTGCCGGTCTATGGCCGTCAGGAGCTGATGATCAGCGCCAATTGTCTCATCAATTGCGAGCACAAGCACTGTGCCGTCTGCACAGACAGAGCCTGGTATCATCTGGAGGATGGCCGGGGAGCCAGCTTTCCAATGCGCCGGGATCCCTGGGGATACACCCATATCTACAACGGGGATGTGCTCTGCCTTTCCGGGGAGCTGAAAAGCCAGCAATTTCTGGACGAATGGCGGATCTACGCCGTGGATGAGGATGAAAATCGCCTGGCTGAGATCGCAGGCTTTTACGCAGCCCTGGCCTCGGGGCAGAGGGTCAGCTTCCCCAGGGCAGAGGATCAGCATTATACAAAAGGAAATTACAAACGAGGAGTCGAATAATAATCATGGACAAACGCAGTCTAAAAGTTTTAGAATACGACAAAATTATCGCACAGCTCAGGGGCTTCTGCGTCTGTGAGGGCGGAAAGGAGATGGCGGAGAAGCTGTTGCCGATGGACACGGAAAAAGCCGTAAGAACAGCTCTGGCCACCACCGAGGAGACGGTGGAGATGATGATGAGAAATGGCCGGCCCCCCATGGCCGAGATCAGAAATGCCGGAGATTACGTGCGCCGGGCCGCCATCGGCTCCATGCTGACTACCAGAGAGCTTTTGAATATCGCAGCGCTGCTTCGGGTGGTCAAGGATATGGAGAATTACTACTACAACGACACCCAGATGGAGACCTTGGTGTACCTGAAGGAGGACTTTAGGAATCTGGACCCCTGCGAGGATTTTGAGCGGGAAATCTCGAAAAAGATTCTCTCGGAGGGGGAGATTGCCGACAACGCTTCGCCGGAGCTGGCGCGCATTCGCCGGGAGATTAACTTTAAAAATACCCGGATCTCCGATAAGCTCAACGGCATTATTTCCGCTTCGCATAATGACAAGTATTTGCAAGACAAAATCATAACGATACGCAACAACCGTTACGTGGTTCCGGTGAAGCAGGAGTACAGAAGTCAGATTCCCGGCATCGTGCTGGACCGCTCCGCCAGCGGGGCCACCCTGTTCATCGAGCCCCTGTCGGTGGTGGAATTAAACAATGACCTCAAGGTGCTGGCCGCCGAGGAGGAAAAGGAAATCACCAGAATTCTCAAGGATCTTTCGGAAAAGGCCGCAGCCTACAAGGAGGAGATCATTACCAATTACGACATTCTGGTGCACTTGGATTTCCAGTTTGGCAAGGGCAAGTACGGTTTAAGCCTCGGCGGGGTGTCGGTTCAGGTGTCCGAGGACGGACAGATTCACCTGCTCAAGGCCCGCCATCCCTTAATCGACGCCAAGGCCGCTGTGGCCTCGGACATCGTCATGGCCGAGGGCATCGGCACCATGATCATCACCGGGCCCAACACCGGGGGGAAGACGGTTACCTTAAAAACCATCGGCCTCTTGAGCCTCATGGCCCAGTCGGGCCTCTTTATCCCTGTGCGGGAGGGCAGCAGCACCAGAATCTTCCCGGACATCTACGCCGACATCGGCGACGAGCAGAGCATCGAGCAGAGCCTGAGTACCTTCTCCTCCCATATGAAAAATATCGTGGATATCATGGCCAAGGCCGACGGCCGTTCCCTGGTGCTCTTCGATGAGCTGGGCGCCGGCACCGACCCCACCGAGGGGGCGGCCCTGGCCATCTCGGTGCTGGACGCCCTCCACAGCCGCGGGGTCGTCAGCGTGTCCACCACCCATTACAGCGAGCTCAAGGAGTATGCCCTGGTCACCGAGGGCGTCGTCAACGCCTCGGTGGAATTTGATGTGGAGACCTTAAGGCCTACCTTCAGGCTGCTCATCGGCATCCCGGGGAAATCCAACGCTTTTGAGATCGCCAAACGGCTGGGGCTGCCCTCGGAGATCATCGACGCCTCCAAGAGGATCATCGACAGTGAGGCCATCCGTTTCGAGGAAACCCTGACGAAGATTGAGGAAAAACGCCGTCAAACCGAGGCGGAGCACGACGAAATCCGCCGCCTGCGCCAGGAAATAGCCGTCCTTAAGGAAGAAGCCCAGAAAGAGCGGGAGCGCATCCATAGGGAAAGTGAAGCCATGCTGGAGCGTGCCCAGGAGGAGGCCAGCCATATCGTTTCGTCCACCCGGAAGGAAACCGAGGAGATCTACAAAGAAATCCGGTACATCCAGGAGACCACGGCCAAGGAGGTCAAGGACAATAAAAAGCTGGAGTCCCTGCGCCGCCGCATCAAGGATCAGGAAAAGAGCATCTTCGATATCTACAAGGTGGCCAGGCCCGAGGTCGAGGAGGAACTCACGGTGGATGAGCTCAAGCCGGGGATGAAGGTTTACATCAAGAGCCTGCGCAAGGAGGCCGAGGTCCTAAAGGTCATCCCCAAGGACAACCAGGTTCAGGTTCAGGCGGATATCATGAAGCTCAAGGTGGGCGTCGAGGACCTCGCCCGCTCCAAGGCCATCGCCAAACCCAAGGCCAAGCAGGTGACTTACAAGGCGGTGGACCGCCACGTCATGGACACCAAGCTGGATCTTCGGGGGAAAAACGGCGAAGAATCGCTGTACCTGGTGGATAAGATGATCAGCGACGCGGTGCTGTCGGGCACCCATCAGCTGATGATCGTCCACGGCAAGGGCACCGGCAAGCTGCGCCAGGTAATCCACGCCTACCTTAAGGATAATCAGCTGGTGACCGGCTTCAGGCTGGGAGCGCCCAACGAGGGGGGCTCCGGCGTCACGGTGGTCGAGCTTTAAAGCTTTAACCTTAGGACCCTTTAAGGATAACTTGACAAGCCTGTGACAATTTCTTATAATAGAATCATTATTAGATAAGTAGGAGTTTTTCAAGAGATGAAAACAGATTTACAAGGTTACCGCGAGCGAATCAAAAACGTAGGCCTCAAGGCTACGCCTCAGAGAATCAGCGTTCTCAAGGTATTGACAGAGAGAGACGATCACCCGAGTGCCGAGATGCTGATGGACCAGCTTCAAGAGGAAGGCAGCATCATGTCCGTGGGAACCATTTACAATATTCTTGAGACCTTTGAGGAAAAGGGATTGATTCACAAGCTGCACGACCACAATGAGGTTATGCGCTTCGACGCCAAAACCCATTTCCACGTTCATATTTACAATAAAGAGACAAACCTCATCGAAGATTATTTCGACGATGATCTGGAGGTGCTCTTAAAGGACTACCTCAGCAAGAAGCTGCCCGAGGGCCTGTCCTTGGATCATCTGGATCTTTCCCTGCACTCCAGAACGGCCTAGATGCCATAAACCAGCAGTCAAATCCGGTCTCTGCCTGAATTTTAGGCGGAGACCGGATTTCTTTTTGCCAAATTTTTGCATTGTCACAGGAATATGGTATAATACCTTGAATACTAACGTTAAAAATGGAAACAAACCTTAGAAAGAGGATGAATTGAGTAAATTTTTAATCGAATCCGTTGCGCCCGGGAGCATTTTCGAGGAGATGGAAATTGAAGCGGGCGATTTTTTACTGTCCATCAACGGCCAGGAGGTTTCGGACTTTATGGACTACCGCTACCTCATCGCCGACGAGTACCTGAAGGTTGAGGTGGAGAAGGCGGACGGCGAGATCTGGGAGCTGGACATCGAGAAGGACTTTGACGAGGATCCGGGGGTAGCCTTTTCCACCGAGGCCATAGAGACCAGAACCTGCAAAAACAAGTGCATTTTCTGCTTCATCGATCAGATGCCGCCGGGGATGCGGGAAACCCTCTACGTCAAGGACGACGACGAGCGGCTGTCCTTTCTTCTGGGCAACTACGTCACCCTGACAAATCTGACTCAGCAGGAGCGGGAGCGCATTGTCCGCTACCGGATCATGCCCATCAATATCTCGGTGCACACCACCAACCCCGAGCTGCGGTGCAAAATGCTCCACAACCGCTTTGCCGGGACCATTCTGGAGGACCTGCGCTATTTTGCCGACAACCACATCGATATGAACGGTCAGATTGTGCTCTGTCCGGGCTACAACGACGGCCGGGAGCTTGAGCGCACCCTCAATGATCTGATGGCCTTTTATCCCGCCATGGGCTCTGTGTCCGTGGTGCCCGTGGGCCTGTCTAAATACAGGGAGGGCCTTTGTCCCCTGGAAAAATTCGATCAGGCCGGGGCCAGAAGAACCATCGAGATCATCACGGCGGTTCAGGAAAAAATGGCTGCTCAGCACGGCACCCGTTTCGTCTATCCCAGCGATGAGTTTTTTCTCTGTGCCGGGATACCCTTGCCAAAGAGCGATTATTACGACGGCTTTCCCCAGATCGAAAACGGCGTCGGCATGATGACGGACTTCAAGGACAGCCTCAGGGAAGCCCTTGTGGAGCATCGCGAAAAAAAAGCCGATCCTCAGAAAATTGGCGTCATCACCGGCTGTCTGGCGTCGGCCTTCATGGAGGAATGCTGTGCTGAAATAGAGAAGGCCTTTCCCCAGCTGAGCTTTGAGGTCATGCCGGTGGTCAACAACTTTTTCGGCAGGGATATCACCGTCTCGGGGCTGATGACCGGCACCGATATCATGGCTCAGATTGCGCCGGATCCCGCCGTGGACCTCTATCTGCTGCCGGAAAACGCCGTGCGCCGGGACACGGAGATCCTGCTGGACGACGTGACCCTTGAAGATTTGAAGGATAAATTGAAGCAGGAGATCAGGATCGTGCCCACCGAGGGGGGCGCCCTTCTGGATCATCTGAATTTGAAATAAGGAGGAAATACTATGGCAAAACCAGTGGTAGCCGTGGTAGGCCGGCCCAACGTCGGCAAATCCACATTGTTTAATAAACTCATCGGCGAGCGCATCGCCATCGTCGAGGATACCCCGGGGGTGACCCGGGACCGCATCATCGCCGACGCCGAATGGCAGAACCATCACTTTACGCTCATCGACACCGGGGGGATCGAGCCCCACACCAAGGACGATATCCTGCGTCAGATGCGGGTTCAGGCCGAGGTGGCCATCGACATGGCCGATTTGATCATCCTGCTGGTGGACGGCCGGGAGGGCATGACAGCCTCGGACCTCGAGGTGGCCAACATGATCAGACGGCACAATAAAAACGTGCTTTTAACGGTCAACAAGGTGGACAGCCGCCAGCTGGAGGACAATGTCTACGAGTTTTACAACCTGGGCATCGGCGAGCCCATGGCCATCTCTGCGGAGCAGGGCCTGGGCCTGGGGGATTTTCTCGACGCTGTCATCGACCGGGTGAAAAAGGTCTACGACGAGGAAGAGCAGAGCGACGAGAGCCTGAAGGTAGCGGTCATCGGCAAGCCCAACGCCGGCAAGTCCACCCTCATCAACAAGATGGTGGGCCAGGAGCGCCTGATTGTCAGCAACGTGCCCGGCACTACCAGAGACGCCATCGACACCGAGGTGCGATACGACGGCCAGGCCTACACCCTCATTGACACCGCAGGCCTCAGAAAGAAAAAGAAAATCTACGAGGACATCGAGCGCTACAGCATCGTCAGGGCCATCGCCGCCGTGGACAGAAGCGACGTGACCCTGATTCTCATCGACGGGGAAAAGGGGGTCACGGAGCAGGACATGAAGATCGCCGGCATCGCCCACAACCGCTTCAAGCCCTCCATCATCATCGTCAACAAATGGGATGCCGTGGAGAAGGACGACAAGACCATGAACAAGATGAAAAAGGAGATCCGAAGCGCCCTGTCCTTCCTGGACTATGCGCCGATTCTCTTTATCTCCGCCAAGACGGGGCAGCGGGTCCACAAGATCTACGAGACCATCCAGTACGTCAAGGCCCAGAGTGAAAAACGCATCACCACAGGCAAGATGAACGAGGCTTTAACCCAGTTCATCATGATGAAGCAGCCGCCCTCCAAAAGCGGCCGCCGCCTGAAAATTTTCTACCTCTCCCAGGTTGGCATCAAGCCGCCGACCTTTGTCTGCTTCGTCAACGACGCGACGCTGATGCACTTTTCCTATCAGCGCTACCTGGAAAACCAGATCCGGGAGACCTTCGACTTTGCAGGAACCCCCATCCGCTTCTTCGTCAGAGAGCGCAGTGAATAGGGGGCCCTTGAGATGATGGATCGTTTTCCCAGAATCAATCAGCAGTACGAAAAGCTGATCATGGTGGTGAATCAGGCGGAGCGGAAGGAGACGGATCCCATCCGCAGCGACTATCTGCACTGGCTCAGAACCCAGCTTGAGGCCATCGTCATCGACGAGGGCCGCTTTGAGGACTAGGGGGAGGGACTTTATGAATTTACCTGCCTGGATGTGGGGCGTTGTTCTGCTCTGCTTTTGCGTTGTTATTTTTTACAAGAACAAGCACCGCGACGATGACGACGACGACAAGAACCGCTAGGATTCCCCAAGTTTTAATTAAGGTTTAATGCTTATACTGAAAAAACATTGAAAAGGAGGATCTTAGATGACGACATTGAAAGAAAAGCTTTTGACCAAAAGAAATCTGATCATCGCCGCCGGTGCAGCGGCGGCTGTACTCGTCGCCGTAGTCCTGTATTTTGCCATCACCATCGGCGCCACCCGGGGCGATTACGTCAAGGGGGTTGACGTTTCGGCCTACCAGGGAGATATCGACTGGAAGAAGCTGGCCAGCCAGGACATCACCTTTGCCTATATCAAGGCCACCGAGGGGGCCGACCACGAGGACAGCAAATTTGACACCAACTGGGCGGAGGCGAAAAAAACCGGCTTAAAGGTGGGGGCCTACCATTTTGTGAATTTTGATCAGGATGGGAAAACCCAGGCCGAGCACTTTATCCAGAAGGTGCCCAAGGACGACGACAGCCTGCCGCCGGTCATCGACCTGGAGCTCTACGGCGACTATCTTGAAAAGCCCATGGACAAGGACAAGGTCCAGGCCATCCTCAACGACATGATCATTCGCTTAGAGGAATATTACGGCAAAACGCCGATTATCTACACGAATTACAACACCTACAACACCTACCTGGCCGACGCCTTTGCAGAGATCTCTATCTGGATCTGCGATATTTCAAGCCAGGAGCCGGAGCTTGAGGCGGGGCACCAGTGGATTTTCTGGCAGTACTCTCAGAGAGAGCTCTTAAACGGCTACGAGGGTGAGGAAAGGTTCATCGACATGAACATCTTCAACGGAACGATGAAGGAGTTCAAGGAGACCTTTGACTAATCAAAAAAACGGACGTCCAGCATGCTGCGGGCGTCCATTTTTTTCGTCAGGGCAAAGGAAAAGGGCAGTAACCCAGAGGGATACTGCCCCTACGCTTTTAGTTTACTTTTTTCTGTCTTTTGGCGACGTGGTCCTTGATGGCGGCGAAGCTTTCGGCGCTGATGACGTGCTCGATGCGGCAGGCATCCTCCACGGCCTTCTTGGGATCGACCCCCAGCTGGGTCAGCCAGTCCGACAGCAGGGTGTGACGCTCGTAGATCATTTCTGCAATTTCACGGCCCTTGTCGGTGAGGGTGATATGATTGTTGCTGTCCATGTGGATAAAACCGTTTTCGCGGAGGTTCTTCATGGCGATACTGACGCTGGGCTTTTTAAAATTCAGCTCATTGGCGATGTCCACTGAACGCACCACATCCTTCCGCAAAGAGATTATTAAAATAGTCTCCAGATAGTTTTCTGCTGATTCTTTGATTTGCATGATACTCCACTCTCCCGTGTTCAATCTTGTAAAATAAAACGTGATATTTTAGATACTTTTAGCATAACATATCTTGAGGAAAAAAACAATTTTTAGGGACCTTGTCTTAAATTTATATTGACAATTATAGTAGATGATGATAATCTATATACGTTAGCAAATGCTAACTATATTTTTGACGTTGAAGTTAGCTGATGCTCAAATTGTTTGAAAGAATTCACTTTAAATAAAAGAGCTAAGCTAACTAATTTTTATGCAAGGAGGAGATGCAATGTCAACAAAAATAGCGCTTGCCGGCAACCCGAACTGCGGTAAGACAACATTGTTCAACGCACTGACTGGTTCCAACCAATACGTTGGTAACTGGCCAGGGGTCACCGTTGAGAAAAAGGAGGGGAAGCTCAAGGGCAATAAAGAGGTCATCATCATGGACCTTCCCGGGATTTACTCCCTGTCGCCCTACACCCTGGAAGAGGTCGTCGCCAGAAATTATCTGATCAACGACCGTCCTGATGCAATCCTGAACATTATCGACGGGACCAACATCGAACGAAATCTTTACCTGACCACCCAGATCATCGAGCTGGGCATTCCGGTACTGGTGGCTGTCAACATGATGGACGTCGTGGAAAAGAACGGCGATACCATCAATATCAAGCAGCTGTCCAAGGACCTGGGCTGTGAGGTCGTCGAGATTTCTGCCTTAAAGGGCACCGGCATCAAAGAGGCAGCGAATCGGGTTGTTGCCCTGGCCGGAAAGAAAAAGGCCGCCGAGATCGTTCACCACTTTGATCCCAAGGTGGAAGAAGCGCTGAATGCCATCGCTGGAAAGCTCTCCTCGGATATCCCTGCGGAGCAAAAACGTTTCTTCGCCGTTAAGCTCTTTGAACGCGACGATAAAATCGGCGAGGTTATGCCCGCTGTTCCCGATGTCGAGGACATCATCACCAAGGTTGAGGAAGCCATGGACGATGACTCCGAGAGCATCATCACCAATGAACGCTACACCTACATTTCCAGCATCATTGGCAATTCCTTCAAAAAGAAGAACAAGGGTGCGCTGTCAACCTCAGATAAGATTGACCGCATCGTCACCAACCGTTTCCTGGCCCTGCCGATTTTTGCGGTGGTCATGATTCTGGTCTACTTCGTCTCTGTCACCACCGTGGGCACCTGGGCCACCGACTGGGCCAACGACGGCGTCTTTGGCGACGGCTGGCATCTCTTTGGTATTGGCACCAGCCAGTATGAAGAAGCCGCCGGCGAGTACGACACCTTAATGCAGGAAAGAGATGCTTTCTTAGATGCTGCTGAAGAAGACGGCATTAACGTCGATGACGTAAGAGCCGCCTTCGAAGCAGAAGAACCCACCGTCAACGATGAAGCAGCGATCAGTGCCTTTGAAGAAGATGCTGCCGCTGTCGTCACCGAAGCGGAAATTGAAGATGAAGACGGCAACGTCGTCGAAACCATCCCTGTGGGCATCAATGAATTTACTGAAGCTGTGGAAGCAGAAGAACCCGATCCGGCAGATTACGGTGTTTGGGTTCCCGGTGTTCCGGTATTGGTTGAAAATGGCCTGACCGCCATCGGCACCGCCGACTGGCTCCAGAGCCTGCTCTTAGACGGTATCGTCGCCGGTGTCGGCGCTGTTCTGGGTTTTGTTCCCCAGATCCTCGTGCTGTTCATCTTCCTGGGCTTCCTGGAAGGCTGCGGTTACATGGCACGTGTTGCCTTCATCATGGACCGTATCTTCCGCCGTTTTGGTCTGTCTGGTAAATCCTTTATCCCGATGCTCATCGGCTCCGGCTGTGGCGTTCCGGGGATCATGGCCTCCAGAACCATTGAAAATGAACGCGACCGTCGTATGACCATCATGACGACGACCTTTATTCCCTGTAGTGCCAAAATGCCGATCATCGGTCTCTTTGCCGGTGCGATCTTCGGCGGCGCCTGGTGGGTTGCCCCCAGCGCCTACTTCATCGGTATTGCGGCCATCGTTATCTCCGGTATCATCCTGAAAAAGACCAAGATGTTCGCCGGCGATCCCGCTCCCTTCGTCATCGAGCTTCCCGCTTACCACCTGCCCACCGTTGGCAGCGTGCTGAGAAGCATGTGGGAACGTGGCTGGTCCTTCATCAAGAAGGCCGGTACCATCATCCTGCTCTCCACCATCTTAGTCTGGTTCTTATCCAGCTTCGGTACCGTGGACGGCTCCTTCGGTATGGTGGATGACATGAACGACAGTATCCTGGCAGGTATCGGTTCTGCCCTGGCATGGATCTTTATCCCCACAGGCTTCGGCGACTGGCAGTCCACCGTGGCAGCCATCACCGGTCTGATCGCCAAGGAAAACGTCGTTGGTACCTTCGGTATCCTGTTCCAGATTGGCGACGAGGTTGCCGAAACAGATATGGGTCTGTGGGCTGCCGTTGCGGCACACTACACCACCCTGGGCGCTTTCTCCTTCATGGTATTCAACCTGCTGTGTGCACCTTGCTTCGCAGCCATGGGCGCCATCAAGCGTGAAATGAACAACGGCAAATGGTTTGCCTTTGCCATCGCTTACCAGTGCGTATTCGCCTATGTGATCTCCCTGTGTATCTACCAGCTGGGAACCCTGTTCACTGGCGGCGGCTTCGGCATCTGGACTGCGGTTGCTATTGTTCTGGCAATCGGTCTGATCTACCTGCTGGTAAGACCTTACAAGCCGGCGGATAAGCTGACGGTTAAGGTTCAGGTAGACTAAGCCTAGCAGAGTTAATCTGAAAACCTACCAATCATTTCTCTATACTTAAAAGCGGAAGTGCAGTTTTGAGCTGTGCTTCCGTTTTTTTATGTGTTTTACGAGATCAGATCATTATTGTTCTAGGTCCATAAATCTGATAAAATATCCCTATCAACTCACGGAGGAAAGACCATGGAGCTTCGCGTACTGCAATACTTTTTAACGGTGGTCAGGGAAGAGAACATCTCCCGGGCGGCGGAGGTGCTTCACATCACCCAGCCAACTTTGAGCCGCCAGATTGCGCAGCTGGAGGAGGAGCTGGGGGCAAAGCTTTTTGTTCGCGGCAGGCATTTAACCCTCACCGACGCCGGGATCATGCTTAAACGACGGGCCGAAGAGATGGATGCCTTGGTGACGAAAATTGAGCGGGAATTTGAAAATGAGAAGGATCTTGGCGGCGTGATTTCCATCGGCAGCGGCGGCCTCAGCGCTTCTTATAAATTGCCGGAGGCCATGGCCGCTTTTAGAGAAAAGTACCCCCGGGTGCAGTTTCAGTTTTACACCAACAGCGCCGAATACGTCAAGGAGCGTCTGGACCAGGGCCTCTTGGATTTCGGCCTGCTTTTGGAACCTGTGGATGTGACCAGATACGAATACCTCAGGATGAATAAAACCGAAAAATGGGGTCTGCTCCTGCAAACAGATCATCCGCTGGCGTGTAAAGATTATATCGAAGCCAGAGATCTTCTCGGAATTCCGCTCATCACCACAGATCGTTCCTCTCTTCAAAAAGAGCTGGAAAACTGGCTGGGCTTTACCTTTTCCGAGCTCGATATTTTTGCCACCTACAACATCGTCACCAATGTGGCCATGGTGGTGGATTGCGGCTTGGCTGCAGCTTTAACCATCGAGGGCGCCGTCAATCTCTTTCAAAATGACAGGCTGGTATTTAAGCCCCTGTATCCGGCAATGACCATGACCTCGGTGCTGGCTTGGAAAAAATTTCAGCCTTACTTTGGCGCAGCAGCGCGGTTTCTTGAGCTGCTTAAAAGTATGCAGTAAATGTATAGAATGGTATATAAGATAGGTATTCGACATAGAATATAGGGCGTATTACAATAAAGGTGTCATCGGAAAGGCGGACTTTTCCGGGGCACCTGTTTTTTATGGAAAAGAGGGCTTCCGGAAGACGATTTTCGGGATGATTTATTGATTACATTAAGGAGTGATACCATGATTTTAGATGCATACGATACTTTATCAAATGACGTTACAATGCCGAAGCTGGGTCTGGGTACCTGGTTTATCCCTGAGGACGGTGCCGCAGAGGCTGTTAAGCAGGCAGTGGCGCTGGGATACCGGCTTTTCGATACGGCCCAGGCCTACGGCAATGAGGCAGGGGTTGGCCAAGGCGTCAGGGAATGCGGCTTGGCCAGGGAGGAAATTTTTGTGACCACCAAGGTTGCGGCAGAGCACAAAACCTACGAAGAAGCGGCCAGGTCCATCGACGAAAGTCTTGAGAAAATGGGCCTTGATTATCTGGATATGATTTTAATCCACAGCCCCCAGCCCTGGGATAAGGTTAATCAATCGGACAATCGCTATCTCGAGGAAAACCGTCAGGTTTGGTGCGCCCTGGAGGATGCCCTTCGGGCGGGCAAGGTTCGGGCCATTGGTCTGTCCAATTTCCTTGAGGCAGACATTGAAAATATCTGGACTGCGGCAGAGATTAAGCCCATGGTGAATCAGGTGCTTTGCCATATCGGCAATACACCCCAGGGACTGCTGGATTTTTGCAAGTCCCGGGACATTGTTGTGGAAGCCTATGCGCCGGTGGCCCACGGCGTGGCTCTGGAAAACGCTGAGATTGGCGCTATGGCGGAAAAATACGGCGTTTCTATTCCACAGCTCTGTATCCGTTACGACCTTCAGCTGGGAACCATCCCGCTGCCTAAAACGGCGAATCCTGAGCACCTGCGTCTCAATGCCGAGGTGGACTTTGTGATCTCCGATGAGGATATGACTGTTCTGAAGCATATTACACCGCTCAAGGATTATGGCGAATTCGGCCGTTTTCCCGTTTTTGGCGGCAAAAAATAATGCAGAGAGGTGTGAGAATAGTATGCAGCGAAAAGTGACCTTTAAAAACAATATTTGGGATTTGACGGGAATTTTGTACTTACCCGAAGATTTTGACGCAGATAAAAAATACCCGGCCCTGGTCTTTGGCAATCCCGGCGGCAGTGTTAAGGAGCAGACCCCGGCGGATTACGGCAAAGGTTTATCTAAGGCGGGCTTTGTGGTGCTGACCTTTGACGCCTGCCATCAGGGGGAGAGCGGCGGGGAGCCCAGACTTTTGGACAATCCTTATGAGCGGAGTGAGGATATCCGCTGCGGCGTCGATTTTCTGACAACCCTGCCCTATGTCGACAGGGCACGGATCGGCGCCCTGGGACAATGTGCGGGTTCGGGCTTTGCCATTTTTGCCGCCCTCACCGACCGCAGGATTAAAGCGGTCTGCGGCCTCTGCTGCACCAATCCCGGCGCCACCACAAGGCAGGGCTGGGACGGCACGAGAAGCGTGGCTGAAAACATCAAGACCCTGGACCGTATCGCCGAGCAGCGGACCGCCGAGGCCAACGGGGAAGCGGTGGCCTACGCCCACTACGTGCCGGAGCTGGAGGAAATCGACGAGGATACGGCGCCGGATATGGTCATCGGCAATCAGTTTTACAGAAAGGAGGCCAGACATCCCAATTCTCCCAATCTTTTCAAACTCACCGGTCTGGCCCACCGCATGACCTTTGACGCCTATGCCTTTATTCCGGACTATTTGGACCGTCCCTTCCTGGTGGTGGCCGGCAGCGAGGCAGGCTCCCTCTGGCAGAGCTTAAAAGCCTACGAGATGGCCAACGAGCCCAAGGAGCTCTGTGTCATGGAAGGGGCCGGGCACTTTGATTTTTATAATAACCCTGTTTATATCGACAGGGCCGTGGCTAAAATGGCGACATTCTTTGGAAAATATTTATAAAACTTGATTTGAATAGAGCAGCACATCATAACAACAAAGCCCAAAACGCATTCAAAACGTTTTGGGCTTTGCTAATTTCAAAATTCTATTTCCCCAGTGCGTGCTTGACCAGCAGCAGGGGATGGACGAAGAGCATCCTGGGGCCGGAGAAGGCCATAACCTTCTTGACCCGTTGGCGCATATCCGGCTTGTAGCAGTGTATGGTGCAGCGATTGCAGAAGGATTTCTCGTCGCCGAAGGGACAGCGGGAGAGGCGGGCCTCGGCGTAATCGAGAAGTTGTTGGCATTCTTCGCAAAGGGCGCCTTCATGGCCGCCGTGCTGTTTCTTGCAATACAGGGTGATCATCTCAGCGATGACCTTTTTTTCAGAGGCGACAGACATCAGGACAGCCTCCCGTTTTCTACGGAGTAGTTGATGTCGGTGATGCCCATGGTGGATTTTCGGTGGGAGACCAGAACGACGGTCTGCTGGGAGGCCTGGTCGGCGATGGACTTGAGGATGATCCCCTCGTTGAGGCTGTCCAAGTTGCTGGTGGGCTCATCCAGCAGGATGAAGGGCGCTTCGTGGAGGAAGGCTCTGGCCAGGCCGATGCGCTGGCGCTCGCCGCCGGAGAGGGAATCCCCCAGCTCGCCCACCGGGGTGTCGTAGCCCTTGGGCAGGGCCGCAATAAATTCGTGGATGGAGGCCTTTTTAGCTGCCGCTTCCACCTCGGCGTCGGTGGCGTCAAGCTTGGCGATTTTGATGTTGGCGCCAATGGTGTCGTTGAAGAGGTGGGTGGTCTGGGTGACGTAGCTTTCGTTGACCCTGAGGCTGTGGGTGTTGATTTTGGCTACATCCTCGCCGGCTAAAGCCACCAGGCCGGAATTTCTGTCCCAGAAGCGCATCAAAAGCTTTAAGAGGGTAGACTTCCCGGAGCCGCTTTTGCCGTGAAGACCGATGATCTTGCCCTTGGGGAAAACCAGGCTGACGTCGTCGAGGATTTTTTCATCCTCGTAGGCAAAGTTGACATTCTTGAGCTCGGCGCCGTCAAAGACAACGTCGACGCCGTCTGTAACTTCCTGAACCACCGGGGCTTCGTCCAAGAGATCCAGGACACGCTCACCGGAGGCAAAGGTCTGGAGCAGGTTGTTGGAGAGGTTGCTCAGAGCCGCCGTTGGGCCAAAGGAGCTGAACATGGCGATGACGGGCACCAGAAGGCCGTAGAAGTCGAGGATGCCCTGGTTGTAGAGGGACAGAGCCCCAAAGAACATGATGAGACTGAAGCCTAAAATAGCCAGGTTGGTGACGGCCAGAACGGCGCCCTCCTGGTTTTTCAGGTATTTCTGCTGGGCGTCCAGTTTCTGGGACTGATCGATGATGCTTTTCAGCCGGTTTTCGCCGTCGGCGTACTGGATGGACTCTGTTAAGCCTCTAAGGCTGTCCAACAGGTAGCTGTTCATGTCGCCGAAATCGTCCCGGTAGGTTTTGCCGGACTCAGCGCCGATTTTAGAGGCGGTGACAGGAATCAGAACCCCTACGGTGAGGTAGGCCGCCAGGCTGATGAGGCCCAAAATCCAGTGGAAGCTGCCGATAAAGAGAATCATGACGATGGAGGTTAAAATCGCAATGGCGATGGGGGCGATGGTGTGGGCGTAAAAGACCTCCAGCAGCTCGATGTCGCTGGTGATGATGGAGATCAGGTTGCCCTTATCTCTGCCCTCCAGCTTGGCGGGGGAGAGACGGCGCAGGGCCTTAAAGACCTTGTCGCGGATGATGGCCAAAAGCTTAAAGGCGATGAAGTGGCCGCTGGCCTGCTCGATGTAGTGGAGCACGCCCCGCAGAAGGCCTAAAACAACGACGATGATCAGAATGGTTTTTAAGGCGAAGGGTGTTTCAAAGCCCAGGGCGGAGACGATGCCGAAGCCGCCGAAAACCGTAAGGAAGATGGCACAGAAGTAGCCTAAAACCCCCATGAGGATGGTGACGGTCATGATGTGGGCCAGGGGCTTGACGAGGCCGATGAGTCTGGCCATGATTTGAATGGGATGTCGTTTCATTGGAGGTTCTCCTTTCTGCCGTAATTTTCAAGGTCTTTTTGGGTAGTGTAGAGGTTGGCGTAGACGCCCTGACGGTCCATCAGCGCTGTGTGGCTGCCGGCCTCCACAATGCCGCCCTGATCCAGGACGTAGATATTGTCGGCGTCCACCACGTTGGCCAGACGGTGGGAGATCAGAACGACGGTCTTGGTCTGCGTCAGCTCCTTGATGACGGCCATGATGTGATTTTCACTCTCGGCGTCGATGTTGGAGGTAGCTTCGTCAAAGATGTAGACCGGGGAATCGTGGAGCAGGGCTCTGGCCAGGGCCAGACGCTGACACTGGCCGCCGGAGAAGTTGGCCCCCTGGGCCAAAACCTCGGTGTCCAGCCCCTGCTGGGCCATCAGGAAGTCGTAGAGGTTGACCCGCTTTAAGGCGTCCTCCATGGTTGCGTCATCGGCTGTGGGATCGCCGATCTTCAGGTTATCCCGGACGGTGCCTTTAAAGATCATGCTGTTGTGGCCGATGCGGGTGATGTTTTCCATGATGCTGTCCTCGGCGATGTCCTTGAGATCGGTGCCGCCGACGGTGATGGTGCCGGTGTAGTCGGTCTGCTGTCCCATGATCAGGGAGGTGATGGTGCTCTTGCCGCTGCCTGAGGCCCCCACAAAGGCTGTGAAGCTGTTGGTGGGAATTGTGAGATTGACGTCCGCCAAAATCTGGCGGCTGCCATCGTAGCTGAAGCAGATGTCCTCCAGGGCGATCTCCGTGGCCTCGGGATCAATGCGGCCGGATTTGGGCGCCGGTTCCTCGAGGTTCAAGAGGTTAAAGATCTTGTCCGAGGCCGCCATCCCGTTCATGGCGATGTGGAAGAAGGAGCCCAGAAGTCTTAAGGGAATGAAGAATTCCGCCGAGAGCATGATCAGGGCGAAGGCGCCAGCGGCGTTGATGCGGCCGGCGGCCAGCTCGGTGACGGCCAAAACGATGCCGATGGCGGCGCCGCCGAAGGCGATGATGTCCATGACGGTGACGGAGTTGAGCTGCATGGTGAGGACCTTCATGGTGATCTTTCTGAAGCGCTCCGCCTGGACGTTCATCTCGTCGTTTTTGCTGGCGTCGGCCTCGTAGATTTTCAGGGTGGTTAAGCCCTGGAGGTTTTCAAGGAAGCTGTCGCCCAGCTCGGTGTAGACCCCCCAGTATTTGGAGAGCAGCTTTTTGGCGAACTTCTGAACCAGCACGATGGACACGGGGATCAGGGGAACGCAGATTAAAAGCACCAAAGAGGTTTTGAGGCTCACCGAGGACAGCAGGGCAAAGAGGGTTAAGGGTGCCGCCAGACTGTAGAAGAGCTGGGGCAGGTACTTGCTGAAGTAGATATCCAGCTGTTCCACACCCTCAACGGAGATCTGAACCACCTCGGCGGTGGAGATCTTGGTGTTGTAGCTCATGCCCAGCTTTAAAAGCTTCTGATAGATCTTTTCCCTGAGAACCCGCTTGACGTCGGTGGAGGCCCGGTAGGACATCTTGGAGGCCAGGCAGGTCATGACGAAACGAATGGCCAGGGCGGAGACGATGACAATTAAGGCGCTTTGAATATCCCCGGCGGCCAGGACGTCGTCCAAGAGCTTTTGAAGCAGGGAAGCCAGGGTAAAGATCACTGCGATGTTGCACAGAAGGCCTACCCAGTTGCAGAGAACGTTTAGAGCAATGTACTTGTTGTTGCCCGAGAGCATTTTTGAGAGTCGTTTATCAATCACGCTGGACCTCCTCAGGTTTTATGGTTTTGATTCTGAATGCAAAGTAGTAGTATTTAAAGACGATCAGGCCGATGATGAGGATACGCACGTAGATGATATCCACCATAAAGAAGGCGATGATGAGCATCGTCGACGCAAAGGCCAGCAGTGAGGCCTTGGTTTTCAAGGTCATGGATCGGCTTTTGACGAAGGAATCCAGGTGATTTTTATAAAGGGAGGTCCCTAAAAACCACCGGTTAAAGCGTTCTGAGCCCTTGGCAAAGAAGAAGCCTGCCAGTAAGAGAAATGGGGTTGTGGGCAGCACTGGCAAGACTACCCCCACGGCGCCGAGACCAAAAAAGATGAATCCCAGCACGATGCAGATGACTTTCAATTTCTTTTCCTCCTTGAGTAAGTCTTATCAAACTTTTTTTATTAAAAGAAAAGGCCTCTGTCGATAACGGCAAAGACCTATGGATTATGTTTTTCTTTTTTTATTCCACGAGGATGCTTTCGGCATCCGCTTTTCTCAGCGAGAGCTCGTAGCCGCGGACGGTAACCTCGATGGGATCGCCCAGGGGAGCGACCTTGCGGACGAAAACATCAACGCCCTTGGTAATGCCCATATCCATGATCCTGCGTTTGATGGCGCCGGTATTTTCAATCTTTTTTACCGTGACGGTCTGACCGCAGGGAGTATCTTTAAGTGTCTGCATAAACTTCACAATCTCCTTTTTTAGCAATAATTAACCATGATGCGGTTGGCCATTGTCTTATCGATGGCGACCCGCGCATCTTTTATATTAATGATCATGTTACCGCCCAGCTCAGAGACGATGGTAATTTGATCACCAACTACAAACCCAAGACTATTTAAAAAGCGTTTGGTCTCGTCTTTACCGTTGATTTTACAGATTGTCAGGGGAGACCCCGCTTTACCCATGCTTAATGGCATCACAAAACACCTCCTGTTTGAAAACCATAAACATTAGTTCAAACTCACTAACTACAGTTCATTTTACACAGAAAGCCTGAGATTGTCAAGGATACCAAACAATATTTTAATCATGTAACATAAATAAGAATCATTATCATTTATATTTTCTGGTTGACAAAGGGCAAAAAAGATGCTAGCATGATTTCGAAGTTAGAAATAGCTAACTATTTTGTCGAAGGTGGTGACGCCATGTCCACGGAATTTGAAAATTTACTGGTCTTTCATTGCTCGCCGACGCTGATGCGTTTGAAGGCCTCCAATCTGATCTGCTGTCCCAAGGGAAAATTTGAAGATCTTCCCGGGATTTTAGAGAGCTACAACCTGTGGATGAACCCTTTGGATATTTTCCTTAAGCCCCTGTGGGAGACGGAAAAGCGTCTGATGGTTCTGGTCTACAGAAAAACGGCTTTAAGGCAGCGGCTGGAGGAGTCGGCGGTGATGGATTTCCTGGAAGCTTTCGGCTATCCGCGGACCTTGGACGTTGAAACGGCCCTGAGACAATTACAGAAGAACATCGGCATTTCCGGTGAGTTTCCACATGAAATCGGCATTTTTCTCGATTATCCCCTGGAGGATGTGGTGGGCTTCATCCGGAACAACGGCAAGAACTGCAAGGCCTGCGGCTGCTGGAAGGTTTACGGCGACGTGGAAAAAAATCTGCGCCTCTTTGAGACCTACTCAAGGTGCAGAGAGCACCTCTTTCGTCAGCTGACCCGGGGCAGAACCGTGCAGGAGCTTTTGCTTGCCGTTTAGATTCACTAAGAAAGGAACTTAGAACAATGGATAAAATTGCAGTCATTTATTGGAGTGGTACGGGAAACACAGAGGCTATGGCCGACAAGGTTGCTGAAGGCATCGAAGCCGCCGGCGCTACAGCCGACAAGTATTTTGTAACAGATTTTAGCATGGACAAGGTGGACGATTACGATAAATTCGCCTTTGGCTGCCCCTCTATGGGCTCTGAAGTCCTGGAAGAAGGCGATTTTGAACCCTTCTTCACAGAAATCGAAGGCAAGCTGAAGGGCAAGAAGGTTGCTCTCTTTGGCTCCTACGGCTGGGGCGACGGCGAATGGATGCGCGACTGGGAGGACAGAGTCCGCGATGCAGGTGCTACCCTCTACGATGAAGGTCTCATCATCAACGAAACCCCCGACGAAGACGGCGAAGCCGACTGCGTAGCCCACGGCAAGGGATTCGCCCAGTTCTAAATCGAAATTGTTCCATGTGGAACAATCAGCATCATCTTATATCAAATAAATCCTTGGAAATATTTTATAAAGGATGCGTCTTTAAGTTTATAAAATATTTCAGAGCAATATTCCTATTTCAACAAAATTCAAAAACATATCAATCTTCCTATTATATTTCAAGGGGCCGTCTGCGGACGGCCTTTTTTGAATTCCGTTTTGGCCGCCTATTTGCTATATGGATTTTGCAAGGCTATAATTAAAGCATAACAGCATTGAGGAGGCTTCATTAAAATGATCAATCGAATACTTATCATTGATGATGACAGGGCGCTTTGTACACTGCTTCAAAAAAGCGTTCAATCGGAAAATATAGCTGCCAATTGCCGGTATTCCGGCAGGGAGGGCCTGGAGGCGCTGGAGCAGAAAAACAGCAGATACATTCGCCTGGAGGTTTCCGATCCGGCCCAGGCGGCTCGAATCCTGGAAGGTCGGTTTCACACCCAAAGCTTTAAGGTGATCAGTGACCGGCAGATTGCCCTTTATGATGTGACCCTGCCGACAGCCCAGATCAACCGGGCCCTGATTGAAAGCGGCATCGATCTTTTTGAGTCCCACCTCTTTGAGGCCACCCTGGAGGATTACTTCAAGAAGGTGACAGGGGGTGAGGGCATTGCTTGACCTGCTCTTATGCGAATTTCAAAAACTAAAACGCAAAAAGTTTATCCAGCTGACCATCGGCGCAGCGGCGCTTTTTCCGATCCCCCTTACCATTCTGATGGCGAGGGACAGCCAGACCTTCGACCAGCTTTTCCGCGCCGGCGTCTTGTTCGGGGATCTGCTGTTTCTGCCCTGTGTCCTGGGGATTATTGCATCGATGCTTTTTCTGATGGAGCGGGATAACGACACCTTGAAAAATCTGCTGGTGATCCCCCTTTCAAAAACGAAAATTTTATTTTCCAAATTGGCGGTTTTACTGGGGCTGTCGGTGCTGTATTCTGTGGCAGGGCTGGGGGCCTCCCTGGTGGGAGGACTGATTGTCGGAAATGTCAATGGTCTGTTTATTCACCTGGCGGTCAGCGCTCTGCTGGGGGTTTTTGTGCTGATTGCCACTCTTCCTGTGATTATGGTTATACTGGTCAGCAATAAAAGCTACATTTTTTCCATCATTCTGTCCTTTGCCTATGCGGTCATCAGCTTTGCCATTGCTATGATGTTCGGCTCCAATCCAGAAATCGTCAACGCTGCGGCATCCATTCTGCCAATTCCGATGGTTATGAAATGGTATCTGGGGGCCCTGCCGGTGGAAGGTGCCCTGGCCTACATCCTTCCATATACCATCTCGCTGCCGGCGATGCTAGGCACGATGGTTTTGTATGGCGGCGCATTTTCAGCGCTGTCGGCATTCTTTTATAAGAAAAATACAATGTGAGGGGGAGATTCGATTGATTAATATTGTCATTGCAGAATTTGAAAAATTAAAGCGGTACAGTATTCTGTGGATTGGCGCTGCGGCGGTATTTTTTGTGTCTGCCCTGGCGATTTTTCAGACAGCGGCTGGCGGCGTCCAGGTCACCTACGAGGCCTTTGTCAGCAATATCATTTGGAATAATTTTAGCCTGGGCTTTCCCTTCGTCATTGTGCTTACCGGCGGGTATATCATCAATAGGGAGTACACCGACGACACCCTGAAGGGGATGATGACGATCCCGGTTTCCCTGCAGCGGCTGCTGACGGGGAAATTGATGGTCACCGCACTGCTTGCGGTATTGTTTGGCGTGTTCAGCTTCGTCTGTACCCTTGCCGGGGCGATGCTTTTGGACTGCAGTGCTGTGGGGGCTGGGGAGATTTTGCGCTCCCTGTTTCAGATCTGCGCCGCTGCCCTGTTTAACTTTGTGGCGGTGGCGCCTTTAATCGCCTGGTTTGCCCGGAGGAAAGACAGCTTCTTTGCCGGAGTCGGCATTGCCTTTTTCTACGGGTTCTGCGGCATCTTCGTTGCAGGACGGCATCTGACGGATTTCTATCCTATTACTGCCGGCCTGGGCATCATCGGGTATGCAGGGTCAGGCGGGAGCTGTATACCATCCGTGGATCGGCGGCAGCGTGCTTGTGGTGATGCTTTTTATGACAGCGGCGCTTGTGGCAGCCTGTCCGGACTACGATAGGGTTACAGCACCGCCCAAAAACAAGACCCCAAAGCAGCAAAAAAGTAGCCAGCACAAAAAATAAAAGGCTATGCATAAAACGCATTTCTAATTATAAAATAGAAGCATTAGACAAGCCTTCCTGGATCATATTACAATGAAAATATCAAAATTTTTAAAGGAGGCTTGTCTTATGATAAAAATTGTAAAAGGCCTGGGCTTTTCGCTGCGCTGGTTATGACCCTTTCGGCCTGCAAAGGTCAGGATACCGGGGAGGATCAAACAGTCCAGCCAGCTCAGGAAACCGCTGAGACAGCTGAAAATCAGGAGGCAGACAGCAGCGCCGTGCTTGTGGCCTATTTTTCCAGAACGCAAACCACCGAGGCGGTGGCCCAGGAGATCGCAGCCCAGCTGGATGCCGACATTTTTGAAATCGTGCCCCAGGAGCCCTACCCCGAGGATTACAATGAAACCGTCGCGCGCTTTCGCCGGGAGCGGGATGAGGAGGCCCGGCCGGCGGTGTCCGGACAGGTTGAAAACATGGGGGATTACGATACAATCTTTGTGGGTTATCCCATCTGGGGGTCAACCATGCCCCATGTCGTCCGCACCTTTTTAGAGCAATACGATTTTTCTGGAAAGAAGATCATTCCCTTCTGTACCAGCGGCGGCAGCGGCTTATCCGGCAGTGTTGAGGTGCTTAAGGCCCTCTGTCCCGATGCCACTCTTCTGGAGGGCAGAGACCTTACAGGGGCCGATGCCGGGGAAATCTCCGCCTGGCTGGAGGGTTTGGATATACCGCAGTAGTGTCCGATGCTGCAGCCTGTATTTACCCTTTGCCCGCCTTTGTTTTTCTGGTAAAATAGAAAAAAACAAAAGCGAGGTGCAGGGACATGGAGTTTCGTATGCTGAAATCATTTCTGGTTGTGGCCAGGGAAGAAAATATCACAAGGGCCGCCAATTTTCTCCACATCACTCAGCCCTCCCTGTCCAGGCAGATGATGCAGCTGGAGGCGGAGCTGGGGGTCAAGCTCTTTCACAGAAGCAAGCACAGCATTGTCCTGACCGAGGAGGGAAGGCTACTAAAGCGCCGGGCCCAGGAAATCACCGCCCTCACCGATAAAACAGAAAAGGAGCTTTCCCAGGTGTCGGAGCTGGTGGCCGGGGAGATTGCCCTGGGCTGCGGCGAAACCCAGAATATCCAGGCCCTGACAAGGCTGATGGCCGAATTTCAGAAGCAGTATCCCGAGGTGACCTTCGATATCTACACCGCCGTGGCCGATGACGTCAAGGAACGCATGGATGCGGGGATTCTTGATCTTGGGCTTTTGCTGGAGCCAGTGGAAATCTCAAGCTACCATTTTTTAAGGATGCCCTATAAGGAGAGGTGGTGTCTGCTGATGCGCAGGGATTCCCCCCTGGCCAAAAAAGCAGAGATTACGCCCCAGGATCTGGCGGGGCAGCGGCTGATTATAACCAAAAGGCAATCTGTAAAAAACGAGCTGGAAAACTGGCTTGGCGAGGTCTATGACAGCATACAGGTGGCAGCCACCAGCAATCTGTCCTATTACAATCGCTCCCTGATGGTCGAGGCCGGTTTGGGGGTGGCCACCTGCCACGAATTTGCAAACGTCGGCCAAGGGCTGTGTCTGCGGCCCCTTGCGCCAGAAATTGTCAACGGCAGCGTGCTGATCTGGAAGAAGGCCCAGGTCTTTTCACCGGCGGTGACGAAATTCATTGAATTTTTAAAGTATGCATTATAAACATATCTTACAATAAATAAAAGGCATTAGACATATCAAACCCAGGATAATAAAATGTAGGTGTTAAAGACATCTGCATTTTATTTTTTTGAGAAGGGAGTCTATAAAATGAGTGAAAATAAAATTAATCAAAGGTCAAAGCTGATTGCCCTGCTGATCACCGCAGTGATTTTGGCGGCGGGCGGCGGAGTGGTGTATTACATCGTCAGTCCCAAGGAAGAAACCGCAGTCGATGATGCTGCGGCAGAGGCGATGGCTTCGGGCAATGCGGAGGATCAGCTGATTTTGCTTGAAGGCGGCGAGGCCACCATCGGCAGCCCCGAGGATGAAAGGCAGCGCCAGGCAGATGAAACCCGCCATCAGGTGACCCTGAGTCCCTTTTACCTTGATCCCTTTGAGGTGACCCAGGCAGACTACACGGCCCTTATGGGAGAAAATCCCAGCCATTTCCAGGGGGACGACCTTCCGGTGGATAGCGTGACCTGGTACGACGCCGTGGCCTATTGCAATGCCTTAAGCGAAGCCCGGGGGCTGACGCCGGTTTACACCATCGACGGCACAAGGGTGATATGGGACAGAAGCGCCGACGGCTACAGGCTTCCCACTGAAGCTGAGTGGGAATATGCGGCCAGGGCCGGATCTGAGACGGTATTTTGGCGCCGGTGATCAGATTACCAGCGATCAGGCCAATTTTGAGGGCAGCTATCCCTATCTGATCGAGGAAAACTACGTCAACCACCACGACGACACCGTGGTGGTCAGCACCAACCGCGGCGAAACCATTGCGGTGGACAGTCTGGATCCCAATCCCTTTGGACTCTATAATATGTACGGCAATGTCTCGGAGTGGTGCTTTGACTATTACGGCGATTACGATACCCAAAATACCACTGATCCAACGGGCCCGACCTCGGGCAGCCTTCGGGTGAATCGGGGCGGCGGCTACAACGATTTTGCAAAGCAGCTCAGAAGTGCCTACCGTTCGGCCACGATGCCGGATACCACAGACCAGAATCTTGGCTTCAGGGTGGCCAGAAACGCCCAGAGCACAGAAGGTCTTGTGGAAACAAGCTATGCTCTGGAGGTCAATCGTTCTGAAAACCCGCGGATTCTGGTGGCCTACTTCTCCTATTCCGGGAACACCGAAAATGGCGCCCAGATCATCGCAGAGCACACCGGCGGGGATCTTTTTGAGATCCAGATGGAGACGCCCTACAGCGGCAATATTTACGAGGCCTCCCAGGCGGATCTCAACGCCAATGTTCATCCGGCCCTGGCGGCTCAGGTGGCGGAGATGGCCCAGTACGATGTGGTTATTTTGGGTTATCCCACCTGGTGGAGCACCATGCCCATGCCGGTGTTCAGCTTCCTTGAAGGCTACGATTTTTCAGGAAAGGTGATTCTGCCCTTCAGCAGCAATGGCGGAACCCGCTTTGGCGACAGCATATCCGATTTGTCAAAGACAGCTCCGGGGGCCTATGTGGGCCAGGGCTTTGAGTACGAATACTCCGGCGGCAGCGGCCTTTCCGGTGAGCTTACAGACTGGCTTTTGGCCAACGGTATTGCGGTGAGATAGATATGAAGCGGCGTGTTAAATTGGCGGTGGATATCGCCATGTACCTGATTTTTCTCTATCTGATGAGCTACCGGGCCGGAAGAGGCCTGTGGCTTCACGGGGTACTTGGCTGTACGCTGTTTGCCCTGTTTATCCTGCATCATCTGCTGAATCTGCGCTGGTACAGGGGGCTTAAAAAGGGAAAGTACGGCTTTCTGAGAATGCAGTTTGTGCTGATCGATTTCGTCTTTCTGGCGGACATGCTTGTGATGGCCGTCAGTTCCGTGATGATGTCCGGCGATGTGTTTCGCTTTTCGCCATTGATCACCACCCAAACCGGCCGCAGTCTGCATATTTTGTCCACGGCCTGGGGCTTTGTGATCATGATCCTTCATCTGGGGCTGCACCTGTACGCCCCCTTTGAGGGTTTAAGAAAAAAGGCGGCGGGTACAGTTTTTGTCTACAGCTACTATTTGATTTTCGTCCTGGTGCTTGTCTTTGGGCTGTGGTGCTTTGTGAAGAGCAGCCTGTGGCAGGGGATGCTTTTGATCCCCAAAAGCGCAGCCTTTCCCGGGCTTCTGCTGTTTTACCTCCAGTACCTTATGATTACCTTACCGGGCTGCCAGATGATGTATCTGCTCCGCAAAGTTTCTGGCCGCCGCCGTTCCAAAGACAAGAAAAAACGAACAGAAGGTGATGTAGATGCAGGCCCAGCCCCAAAATAGGATTTTTTCAAACCACGATCTGCGCATTTTAATTTTTCCCCTGGTGATTGAGCTGGCCCTGGAACTTATTGTGGGGCTTTTGGATTCCGTCATGGTGTCCAGCGTTGGGGAAGCGGCGGTGTCCGGCGTTTCCCTGGTGGACTCGGTCATGCAGCTTTTGATCTATATTTTTGCGGCCCTGGCCTCCGGCGGCGCAGTGGTTGCCGGGCAGTATCTGGGGGCGAAAAAGCAGGCTGAGGCCCGGTTTGCGGCGGGAGAGCTGATACGCCTAAACCTGGTGCTGTCGGTGGCCATTGCCCTTGTCATGCTGGCCGCCCAGCGCTGGATTTTAACCCATGTCTTTGGCCAGATCGATGCGGCGGTTTATTACCATGCCGAAGGGTATTTCTCAGTGGCGGTTTTTACCATTCCAGCCATCGGCGTCTACGAGGCCGGCACTGCGATTTTCAGAACCATGAATAACGCTAAAATCACAATGAAAACCTCTCTGCTGATAAACGTGATGAACGGCATCGGCAACGCCATTTTGATCTACGGCTGTGCCATGGGAACGGCAGGGGCGGCCCTCTCCACACTGATTGCCCGGTGGACGGCGGCGGTGATCATCGTCGTACTGCTTTTAAATCCTAAAAGAGTATTGAGCGTTAAAACCACCCTGGTGCAGGGCTTCGATTTTAAAATGTCCAGGCGAATACTGACGATGGGCGTGCCCAACGGCGTAGAAAATGCCGTATTTCAGCTGGGCAAGGTGATGATTTTAGGCCTGGTGGCCACCTTTGGCGTCTCGGCCATCACCGCAAATGCCGTTACCCAGACCCTGGCCTCCATTGAAATGATTCCGGGAAGCGCCATACAGCTGGCAGCCATTCCCATCATTGCCCGCTGTGTGGGGGCCGAAGATTACGCCCAAGCGAAATATTACAACAGAAAACTTCTGGCAATCAGCTATCTGTCCGTTTTGGGGTGGAGCCTTGGGATGGTCTGCGCCCTGCCTGCAATTTTGTCCTTTTATCAGCTGTCGGAGAGCACCCATCACCTGGTGGTCACCCTGTTTTTGTGGCATACGGCGGGGGCCGTTACCCTGTGGCCCTTGGCCTTCGATCTTCCGGCATCCCTGCGGGCCGCCGGGGATGTGCGGTTCCCCATGCTGATATCCATCGCTTCCATGTGGATTTTCCGCTTTGGCGGGGCGCACCTTTTGTCGAAGGGGCTTGGCCTGGGCATTGCGGGAGTGTGGATCGCCATGGCCATCCTGGACTGGGGATTCAGGGCCGGGGTGTATCTGTATCGGTGGCATGGGGGGAAATGGATGGAGAAATGTAGCCTAATTGAATAGCCTTTGTTATTGCCTCTACCGCAGACGTTACCTGCAGTTTTTCAAAGATGTGCTGCAAGTGGTTTGACACTGTTCGTTCGCTGACAAATAGCTGCGCGGCGATCTCTTTTCGTTTTGTCCCCGCCGCTATCAATGCAAGGACTTTCTTTTCTCCCTCTGTCAGATTTTCAATGAATACTTCTTCTTGTGGAAAATATGTAATGCCACCGTGGATAGCCAG
>JAUNGS010000087.1 GCA_030524435.1 Eubacterium sp. | reverse complement strand
AGGTTCTATACTGAATGTTGGGGTGTGCTGAAAAGCACACTTCCAACATTCTTTTCGTTATGGCTTTAGCCAGTTGAGTACGTTGGAGTTCCTGAGGTCAGGAACGGAGACGTGCGAAACAGGAAACCACCTGCTTCGCGGGTGGTGTAGTAAGTGCTTATAGCACAAAAATCACCTTTCCGTTAGAATAGAGTTGTTCAAGCTACTATCTAAGAAAGGAAAGGTGATTTTAATGGCACACAAGAATTATGATATGACACATACAAAGTGGATGTGCAAATACCACATTGTGTTCACTCCTAAGTATAGACGAAAAGTGATTTATAATCAATACAGAGAAAGCATACGAGATATATTAAAGACGTTATGCGGGTATAAGGGAGTGGAAATACTGGAGGGTCACTTAATGCCGGATCATATTCATATGCTGGTCAGTATTCCGCCAAAATACAGTATATCCAGCTTTATGGGGTACTTAAAGGGAAAAAGTGCGCTGATGATATTCGATAAGCACGCAAATTTAAAGTATAAATATGGAAATCGTCACTTTTGGGCAGAAGGATATTATGTCAGTACAGTAGGACTGAATGAGGCAACGGTTAGAAAGTACATTCAGGAACAGGAGAAATATGATATAGCAATGGATAAACTGAGTGTAAAGGAATATGAGAACCCCTTTAAGGGGTAGCCGGTATTACAAACGCCCTTTGAAGGGCGGCGACGAGTCAAGGGCATGGTGGCTTGAACGGAGTGAAAGCCAGCGTCTTTAGGCGCTGGCCGGTAACTGCCCCTTATAGGGGCGAGCAAACCACCCGTTTGACGGGTGGTCATGATTGCTTTAAAGCGGTTTTCCTGAAATTTTCACGGGAAAGGGAAGAGATCGTTCCTTAAGTGGGGCTAAAATCCTTTGGGCATCTTCAAAGGATAGGGCTGATCGATCTTCCAGGGGATAGCTGCACCCCAGAAATGCGTAGGTGGTACTGCCAAGGCGGTGATAGGGCAGAAATTCCAGCTCCGCACAGCTTTCCAGAGCGCTGCAAAAATCAGCGGTGGCAAGAATATTGTCTTGGGTGTCGTTGATGCCTGGAATCAGAGGTACCCGAATATGGAGGCTTCCAGGTTTGGCATTCCGGGAGGCCTGGCGGATATTACTTAGAATGCTCTGGTTGCTGACTCCGGTAAAACGGCGGTGAGCCGCGTCGTCCATCAGCTTGATATCTGCGTAAAAGGCGTCGAGATGGGGCAGAAGCGCTGCAATCTTGGCGTAATCACCGTACATGTCCAGCTCTGCCATGGTGTGGATGCCTGCGTCGCGGCATTGCTTCAGTAAATCTCGGGCAAATTCCGAATGGCAAAGGACATCGCCGCCGCTCAGGGTGATGCCGCCGCCAGAGTGGAAGTAGAAGATTTCATCCCGCAAAATAATTTTCATGATCTCCGAAAGGGTCATGCTTTTACCGTAAACATCCAGGGCGCCGGTGGGACAGTCCTTGGTGCAGGTACAGCAATGACGGCATTTTTGGGGATTCCAAAGCACTTTTCCAGTGGCTGCATCCAGGGTCAGGGCGCCGTGGACACAGTGGTCGATGCAGCGCTGACATCCGCTGCATTTGACGCTTTGATAATAGATTTCCGGCGCCATTTTCTGGGATTCCGGTGTTGAGCACCACTGGCAGCGCAGGGGACAGCCCTTGAAAAAGACAACGGTTCTCAGCCCGTGGCCATCATTGGGAGAAATTTTTTCAATTCTCAGAATTTGGGCGCTGCTTTCCATTGGCATTTCCTCTCCGGGCGCTTTTTAAGGGCGGCCCTCAGACTGCGGCATGGGCGGTGCGGGAGATAATATCGTCCTGAACCTCCTTGCCCAGCTCGGTGAAATAGGCAGTGTAGCCGGCGACGCGGATTAAAAGTCCCCGGTGATTTTCCGGATGCTTCTGGGCATCGATAAGTACATCTCTGTCGATGACGTTAAATTGAACGTGGAATACGCCGAGGCTGCACATACTCTTTAAAAAGGCCATCAAGGACTGGGTGGAGTGATCTCCCTGGTTGAACACCGGATCCAGCTTAAGATTTAAAAGGGTACCCTGGCAGAAGCGGCCATGGGGAATATAGGATACGGATTTGATGATGGCCCCCATGCCCTCGCTGTCGGTGCCGGCGTTGGGGCTGACGCCGTCGGCCAGGGGCAGCCAGGCTCTCCGGCCCGAGGGAAGGGCGCCGACCTCCAGGCCAAAGGGGGTATTGCCGGAAACAGGCAGGATGCCGGCGGTCATATGGCCAAATTTGCTGTCGTAGGATTCGATGAGATCGGCGATGAAGGTGAACATGTCGGCGGTCAGCTGGTTGACCTCCTCGTCGTCGTTGCCGTATTTTGGCGCCTCGAGGCAGAGCTTCAGCACGTCGTCGTAGCCGGCGAAATCTGCCTCAAGAGCCGCCACAAGCCTTTCCATGGACAAAGTCTTAGTATCGTAGACCAGATGCTTGACGGCGTAGATACTGTTGATGAGGTCTGCCACACCGATGGCGTCGAGACCATTGCCGATATTGTACTTGGGACCGCCCCAGGCGTAGTCCTTGGCCTTGGTGATGCAATCCTCAAAGGACAGGGACAGGGCAGGACAGACCCGTTCCTGGCAGATATCGTCGTTGACGTGATTTCCGGCCACCATGGCGTGGATCACGTATTTAATCTGTGCCTTGACGGCCTCAAGAAAATCGGAAAAGGTATTGAAGTCCTTGGGGTCGCCGGTGTCGGCAGAGGCCTGGATACCGTATTTTCGGCTTTTGCCGCCGGTTAAGGCAAACTCGGTCACCGAACCCAGATTGTAGTCTGCGTAGGAGGTGTAGCAGTGCATTCTGCCGGAGAGGTTGGTCTCGACACAGCCGCAGGGATTCCAGTCGTAGGCCTCCTTCATGGGGATGCCTTTGTTTAACATCATCTGGATGCCCACCTCATCGCTGTGGAAGGCCGGGAAGCCGGTGCCCAGCTTGATGACCTCGGCCACCTTTTTCAGGAAGCTGTTGGGATTTCTGGTCATATTGTAGCGCACAGACAGGGAAGGCTGATAGAGCTGGACGTCCATGGTGGCCTGAAGAATCAGGTAGGACAGATCGTTGACGGCGTCCATGCCGTTTTCGTCGACGCCCCCCACACAGAGATTTTGGAACATGGGGTATCCGGCGGAGAACTTGGCGGTGACGGCATCCTGGAAGAGGCAGGGTTCGCTGAATTTAACCCACAGGCAGTCCAAAAGCTCCTGAGCCTCATCCTCGGTGATGCGTCCAGCTTCAAGATCGGTCTTGTAAAAGGGATAGAGGTATTGATCCATCCGTCCGGGATTGTAGCTGGCGGCGTTTTGCTCCATAAAAATGCAGATGTGATAGATGTAGAAGGCCTGTATGGCTTCCTGGAAGCTGCGGGCGGGTTTTTCGGGAACCCAGGCGCAGATTTCAGCAATTTTTTCAAGCTCTGCCCGGCGCTTTGGATCGTCGGTTTCCTGGCTAAGCCTCAGGGCCTCATCTGCGTAGCGGTGAGCCAGGGTGACGATGCCTTCGGCGGCCAGAGAAAGGGCCCGCAGGTAGGTGAGCTTGTCGTAATCTCCGGGGCGGGTGATGTCCAGGGTGGCCTTGACTGCTTCGATGCGCCTGCGGACGCCCTCGATGCCTTCGTTGATGATCATGGCGTAGCCCGCGGTGGTTTCACCCCAGCCGCGCACGGCCTTGCGATTGATGTACAGGACGCCGCAGTCCCTTAAAATACGGGTATCCTCGGGAATTTGCTTTAGCCATTTTTCGTAGGTGGACCGGCCCTGCCAGTAGGGGCGAATTTCCTCGATGAAGGCAGCCCGATCTTCATCCCTCAGATAGAAGGGATCGTATTCCCGATTGCTGATGGTGTCCAGCTCCTCGTCCAGCACAGACCAGCAGGTGTCGGGACAGAGCAGGCCGCCGCGCTGTTTGCTGCCGGCGTTGCCGACGATGAGCTCGCCGTCCCAGATCTTGACGGTCTTTTCCTGGCACTGCTTGCGGAAGGCGTAGGCCTTTTGAACGACCAGAGGCTCTCCTTCAGATTCCTTAAAGCCCCGGGTCAGAATCAGGGCGTTTTCCAGATCCATTTCCGGTCGGGTGTTGAGTACACGGGTTTTCAGTCGGTTAATGCGCTGCATATAGCTTTTTTGTTCCATATG
>JAUNGS010000086.1 GCA_030524435.1 Eubacterium sp. | reverse complement strand
TCCAAGCAGGCCACCTCCAGAAGAAAGCTTCTGGACAAGCTGGCGGTGGAGGACATGCCGGCCTCCTCAAGAAAATACCCCTACGTGGGCTTTACCATGGACAGAGAGCCGGGGAAGGAGATCCTCGAGGTTGAAAATCTGTCTAAGACGGTGGACGGCGTCAAGGTCTTAAACAACGTCAGCTTCAGAATCAACAAGGACGACAAGGTCGGCTTTGTCAGCAATAACGAGCTGGCCATGACTACTTTGTTTAAGATCCTCATGGGTGAAATGGAGCCCGACGAGGGCAGCTTTAAGTGGGGACAGACCGTCACCACCTCCTATTTCCCCCAGGACAACACGGCCTTTTTTGACGGCTGCACCTTAAATATCGTGGAGTGGCTGAAGCAGTTTACCACCGAGGAAACCGAAACCTACTTAAGAAGCTTTTTAGGCCGCATGCTCTTCTCCGGCGATGATATCTACAAGCAGGTGCAGGTGCTCTCCGGGGGCGAGAAGGTGCGCTGTATGCTGTCTAGGATGATGATGTTTGGCTCCAACGTGCTGGTGGTGGACCAGCCCACGGACCATCTGGATCTGGAGTCCATCACGGCGGTGAACAACGGCCTCATGGATTTCAAGGGGATCATTCTGTTTTCCACCCACGACCACCAGTTCATGCAGACCCTGGCCAACCGCATCATCGAGCTTACCGACGAGGGCACCATCGACCGTCTGTCGACCTACGATGAGTTTTTAGAGTACAAGGCAAAGCTGGCCCAGTAGTCGGCTTGCACTGAATATCAAGGGCATGAAAAAAGAACCGCTGCGGCGGTTCTTTTTGGTATCTTGGGAATTAATCGTCGGCCCTGGGAAAGGCCATGGCCACGGTGGTGCCGACGCCGACCTGGCTTGTGATTTCAAGGCTGCCCTGGTGGAGGGAGACAATGCTTGAGGTGATGGACAGCCCCAGGCCGGTGCCGCCGGTTTTCCGGCTGCGGTCATTGTCGACGCGGTAGAAGCGCTGGCGCACCTTGGCCAGCGCCGTCTCGGGAATGCCCTCTCCGGTGTCGGCGACAAAGAGGATGGCCAGATTCTTTTCTCTGCGGCACCCCAGGGTGATGACGCCGCCTGCGGGGGTGTACTTGGCGCTGTTGTCGACGACGGCCCGCAGGGCCTGGCGGATTAAGCCGGGGTTGCAGCGGATGGTGCAGTCTGCTTCAAGGGACAGCCGATACTGGTGGGTGTCGTCGATGAGCCTGCATTCCTCCAGGGTTTTTTGAAGCAGAGGCCCCAGGGCAAGCCTTTCAAAGCCCTTGCTGTAATAATTGTTTTCCAGGCGGGTGAGGAGCAAAAGCTCCTCCACCAGTTCTTTCATGCCGGCGCTTTCCTCGCCGATGGCGGCGGTGGCCTCGGCCACAAGCTCGGGGTTGTCCTGGCCCCAGTCCCTGAGGATATCGGTGTAGCCTTGGATGATGGTCAGGGGGATTCTGAGCTCGTGGGAGGCGTCGGAGACAAAGCGCTTCTGGGCGTCGAAGGCCTGCTCCAGCTGGCCGATCATCTGGTTGAGGGAGCCGATGAGCTGATCCAGCTCGTCCTTGTTGCCCGTCTCGGGAATCCGGGTGTTGAGGTTGTTCTCGGTGATCTGCCTGGCGGTTTTGGAGATCTCGATTAAGGGCTTCAGGGAGCTTTTGGTGCCGTAGATCCCCAAAAGGAGGATCAAGGCCAGGCAAACCACAGAAATGACGATTTGTATGCCCAAAAGAATATTCATAAAGGCCAGACTGTCGCTGAGGTTTTTGGCCACCTGGATATAGAGGGTATAGCCCTGGGTGAGGGCGGTGCTGGTGCCCAGGTAGTAGTACTCTTCGCCGCCGTAGCGGAAGGAGTCCACCTCGAAATCCCCGGCCTCGGTGTGGTAGAGGGAGGGCTGGGGCCTGAAAAGGCTGGCGTTGGAGGAGAAGAGATTTTCTGGATTCAGGAGGGCGTCCACGGATTGGGAAGAGCGGACGATGCCTCCCTGGCTGTCGGAAAGCCTATAGGAGATCAGGGTGTTGTCCCGGGTGTTGGGCTCGATTTTCTCGGCGATGTAGGGAAGCCTCTGATCCTCGGGCAGAGCCATCAGGGCGTCCTTATTGTCGTTGACCACGTTGAGGATGTAGCTGGTGAAGCGGGTCAGGCTGTCCTGGTTTTCTTTGAAGATAATCTGCTGGGAGAAAAAGTAGACCGTGGTGAAGGAGAGCACCAGCAGCACAGAGAAGGCGATGACGAAAAACAGGGCGATTCTGGTGTAGAGCTTTAAGGGACGGCGGTTTTTGAATTTATCGAATAACATAGCCTCGCCCTCTAATGGTTTGAATCAGCTTGGTTTCAAAAGGTTTGTCGATTTTATCCCTGAGATATTTAATGTAGACATCCACGACCTTGGCGCTGCCCTCGTAGTCGTAGCCCCAGACATGATCTAAAATCTGCTCCCGGGACTGGACGATGTCGTGGTTCAAAACCAGGTGGTGCAGCAGGTCGAATTCGGTGCGGGACAGGCTTAGGGCGCTATCCCCCCGACGGGCGGTGAAGCTGTCCAGATCCACGGTGAGATCTTTAAAGCACAGGGTGTGGCCGGTGGCGGTCAGCTGCTTTTTCCTGAGGTTGGCCTGGATTCGGGCCAAAAGCTCGTCAAAGACAAAGGGCTTGGTGATGTAGTCGTCGGCGCCGAGGCTCAGCCCCCGGACGATGTCGGCGGTGTCGTCTCTGGCGGTGAGGAAGATGACGGGCAGCTGGGGATTCTTTTGTCTGATGGCTTTGAGGATGGCAAAGCCGTCGGGCCCTGGCAGCATGACGTCCAAAAGAATCAGATCGATGTTGGGGTTGGCCTCGAAGCTTTGCAGGGCGCTTTGGCCGTCGGCGGCCCGCAGGGTGCCAAAGCCGGCGTGGGTCAGCTGCAGCTCGATGATTCTGGCGATTTTTATATCGTCCTCGACGATGAGAATGGTAGTGTCCATGGGAGATTCTCCTGCTCTATTACATCTTGTGGATTTCATACCTTTATTATAGCCTATTTGAAGGCAAAAACCCAGAAGCATCAAATTGATAATTTACCAAAAATTAAGATTCGAACGTTATACTTGAACAAACATATGAAACGCTATAAATGTTTAGGAGAATAAAATGCGAATACTGTTTATCGAAGACGAAATAAAAATTACCGACGCACTTCAAGAGCTGTGCAAAATACAAAACATCGACTGCGATGTTGCCAACGATGGTGAGGAGGGGCTGCTTTTTGCCCTAAACCCCATCTACGACGTAATCGTTCTGGATATCATGCTGCCTTTAAAAAGCGGCCTGGAAATCCTCAAGGAAATGCGGGAGCAGAATATCTCCACCCCGGTTTTAATGCTGACGGCCAAGGGCACCGTGGATGACAAGGTCAAGGGCCTGGATCTGGGCGCCGACGACTACCTCATCAAGCCCTTCTCCGCCAAGGAGCTCTTTGCCCGAATCCGGGCCTTGAGCCGCCGTCCTGACCATGAAATCAAGGGCGAGATCATCGCCTTTGAGGACGTGAGCTTCAACACCAAGAAAAACATGATGCTCACCGGCGAAAATGAGTACAAGCTCTCCGTCAAGGAGGCCAAAATTTTAGAAATGCTCTTAAAGCGGCCCAACCAGGTCTTTACCAGGGAACAGATCCTCGACCGGGTCTGGGGCTTCGACAAGGAGGTCAACGAGAACAACATTGAAATCTATGTCCACAACCTGCGCAAAAAGCTGGCGGACACCCAGGTTAAAATCGATACGATCCGCGGCGTCGGATACACCCTGAGCAAAAGATAATGTTCAGAGAAATCAGACGGCAGATCACCCTGTTCAACGTGCTGATCCTCATCGCTTTTTTGTTTTTGTTCATCCTGTTGCTGGGCTTTCTGGTGCAGTGGGGGCTCAGCCTCTCCGGGGAGCTTTACCTCTCGGAGACGGCCAAGGCGATGATCAGCGAGGACGTGGGAGATAATGCGGAGAGTACGGACGATGCCCGGGGCAATAGTGCCTCGGTGCACGATAAATTTGGCTACGATTATATCGAGTGGGACTCAGACAAGCAGGCCCAGGCCATGAAGGTGGGGGTAAACGCCCTGGTCATGGAGGGCTACGAGCTTCTGATGGATGAGGATTTCAACGATGACTTTAAGATCATCACCGTGGAGGGGGTAGACTACCGCGTCTACTCCACCCGGTTCCAGGAGGATGGCGAGACGAAAACCCTCCAGGTTT
>JAUNGS010000085.1 GCA_030524435.1 Eubacterium sp. | reverse complement strand
GCTACATCCCTGCTTTTTTGAATTACTTTTTCGGACCCTGCCTTTAACGGAATAACCTCCGCCTGGGTGGCGTCCATGTCTGTGAGCTTCCTGGGATCGATAACAGGTTTGCCCTTGAAAAGTGTCTGGTTAAATAAGTCTGCAAACCGATGGTTATCTTTGAAAAATTGTTTTAATACACTGTCTTCTTTCCCCATAGGGGCTCTCCTTTCCCCTATATTATATCAATATTTTTAGGCGTTCTCAAGGAGTTTGTGCAGGGTTTAAGGTTTGACTAATGCAGGGGCAGTTTTAATTATAAATAAGACCCGCAATGCCAAATTTTCTCAGGCATGCGGGCCGTCTATTAATTGCTGTACTCATTTTTCGCCATTGCTCTTTCTTCCCGCACCTGCGCCAGCTTCCTGCGCCGCCACAGCACGTAGGTCGCCATCAGGAGGATGCCCAAGAGCAGATCGATGACGCCGAAAAGACAAAAGCGGGTTAAAAAATTCTCCACAAGATCCTGAATAAACCTAAAGGCGTAGAGATCCCGGCTGCCGAACTGACTGGCCAGCCCCGAAAATTTCATAATCAGTCCGGGAATCAGCAGGGTCATGCCGCAGGCCGCAAAGGCCGACCCCGTCCACCAGAAGGTCCGCATGCGATGTCTTCTGTTAATCAGCCACAAAAGGAGTATTAGAATCACAACACCCAGCCCCAGATACTGAAGCCCCGTGGGAATCATCTCAAAAACCCCGCGCGCCTTGGCCAGCACCCCGGTCTGATTTAACAGATTGGGATCCACCACCATGACGTAGCTGTTGATGGCCGTCACCGCCATGTCGGTGATGGACTGCACCTGAGATTCCAGGGCCACATCATAGGCCACGCCGCTGCTGGCGGCGTATTCCTGAACCGCCGCCGACACCCCGGCATAAAGGCTGTCCGAAGGGTAGCTGATCTCCAGGGTATTGCTCTCACCCTTTAAATAGCGCACCATGTTCTCGTAGGATTCCGCGGCAAAGTCCCTGATCTCGTCATCGGTGTAGGCCGAGGTCAAGGCCGTCTCGGGCACGTTGGTGTACTGGGCCAGCTGACGCATCCCCTCATCCACCGAGGTTTTTAACAGATTAAAGGTCTCTTCGTTGTCCAGCTGACTAGTATAGCTGCGGACATTTAACACCGTCACATCCACAAACAGCAGACAGGAAAAGGCTAAAAGACAAACTAACAACAAAAAAGATACCAATAACTTAGGCAAATGCCGCATCAGCTCACACCTCCCTCGGTTGTGTTAAACCACTGCTTTGCCGGCCCGGAAATCAGACGGCATTTCACCAGATACCGCTGGGGGGCCGAGCCGATAAAGTTAAAGGGGTAGCAGGTTAAAAGCACCAGCTGCTCCTCCCCCACATCGTCTAAGTAGCTCTCGTTGGCGGGGTCTATGATCTCCATTCCCGTCACCCCGTAGACGTAGCTTCCCCAGGTGGTGTCCACGTTAACCGTGTCCCCAGCCTGCAAAACACCCAGATTGGAAAAATGGGTGGTTCTGTGGGCGCTGAGGACCACCGTGCCGCCCTCTCCCGGCATTTTCGAGCCGTAGAAATGGCAGACGCCCTTGTTTAAATTATCCAGGGAATCCCCCTGGAAAACAGGAAAATAGATACCGGCCTTATCGATTCGGATGGTGCCAAACTCGCTGCCAAAGGACGGGTACTCCCCTTCCTCGGCCTTCTCCGTTTTCACAATCTTGCTGCTGTCCACCAGATAAACGCTGGCCGCCGACACCGCCAGCTGGGCGTAGGGCAACAGCGCAAAGCTGAACACCGCCAAGGTCAGACAAAATAACAGAACAGGCGCCGTCCAAAAGAACAGACCTGTTCTGTTTTTTCTTACTTTCCTGTTTTGATGCTTATTATTCATAAAGATACCTCAAAACAGAATTTCAAATACACACTACTGGCAAGCCAGACGTCTTCTGTAGACCATCACGCCGGAGGCAATGGTCAGTACCGCCAAGACCCCTGCGGCCACAAAGCCGTAGTTGCCGATGGCTGTTCTGGACACACCGGTAATACTCGTACCGCCTTCGGTAGTTGTACTTCCCTCAGAAGGCATGTAACCCGTAGCGTTAGTTCTGGAACCAGTAACCTGGATCCATTTACCGCTAACAGGATCGGTAACCACAAAAGTGAAAGTACCATCGCCATTACGGACGAAAGAAGTCACTGTGAAACCAGCAATTTCCACCGCCTGACGGAAGGCCGCCTCCACGCCGGCAAAATCCTTATTATTTGCTGCAGCCACCCCCTGATCTACCAAGGCAATGATCTGGCTCACCTGATCCGAGGTCAGCTGGGTACCCGTCTCATTCAAGAAGGTTTCCGCCTGGCTGACGTAAGAGGTCGGCAGGATGCTGACACCGCGCAGGTAGCTTAAAAGCTCTTCGTTGGGGGTAGCCGCAAAGGCAGAGGCACCGGCAGAAAAGACCAGGGCCAGGGCCGCTAAGGCAGCCACCAGACGAAACTTTAAGGTTTTCATCGGTAACACCTCCTTTCTTTTTAAATTTAGGTTATTCAAAGGGGACGCCTATAAACCCCGGGGCTGTTTTCTATTTGCCGTATTCCTCGGCGCCGTAATAGTAGCCGTAATAGCTGCTGTGCTTCACCGGCACCTTGTTGATCACCGTACCGATGACGAAGGTTCCCGTGTTGTGGATGTTTTCCATGACCCGGGCCAGCTTCTCCTTCTTGATACGATCGATCTCGACAGTTAAAATATAGCCGTCCACGGCGTCCTTGATGGTCAGGGCGTCGGACACCACCCCAACGGGGGGCGTGTCGATGAGGATATAGTCAAACTTATCCCGAAGCTCCGCGATGAGATTTCGCATCTTGCCGCTGCCCATGATCTCCGCCGGGTTCGGCGGCAGGGGGCCGCAGTCCATGATGTACAGACGCTCCACCTCCGTCTGCTGAATACACTTGGCCAAAGGCCGCTCCGACAGCAGGGCGTTGGTGATGCCAATCCCCCGCTTGGCCTCAAAGATACTGGCCACCGTGGGCTTTCTTAAATCGCAGTCCATCAGCAGCACCTTCTTGCCCATGCTGGCCAGAGACACCGCATAGTTGGCGGCGATCACACTCTTGCCCTCGTTGGGCTGGGTGCTGGTAATGGCAATGACCTTAAAGGAGGCATCCACCTCCGAAAAAAGCACATTGGTGCGCAGACTTCTAAAAATTTCTGCCTCGGAGGACTTGGGATCCAATGACGATACAACACAGCTTTTCATCTAGGCTTCCTCCCTCTTGCGTTTTTTCTTTGAATCCTCCCCATCGTTCAAGCTTTCAGACAGGGGAATCACCGCCAATACCGGCAGGCCGGTGATGGCTTTGATGTCGTCGACAGAGCGGATGCGGGTGTCGTAGATATCACGTACCAGCACATACAAAATAGCCAGTACAACACCACCTACTAAACCGATCAGCATATTTTTAGGGATAGAGGGCGATACCGCCTTATTGCTAAAGGATGCCGGTTCTACAACTGCCAGATTGTCGATTTTATAAAGACTACTGATGTATTCCTTAAAAATCGGCGCCACCGTCTCATTGATGATCTGAGCCTTTTCCGGGGATTCTGCCGTTACCGACAGCTTTAAAAACTGCGTATCATTGAGCTGTGTTAAGCTGATTTGATCTGCAGTCACCTTATACCCCAGCTGTTCCGATAAGGGATCGACAACATTGACACTCTTAATGGCCGTGCTGTAGGTAGAAACCCAGTACTCAATATCCTGACTGGTAAACTTCTGACTTCCTGCGGTGTTATCCGTATTTTCATTGCCACTGTAGTCGCTGGATAAGCCTACCATCACGGTGGAATCGCTTTGGTATACTTTGTCGCAAATTACAAAGGTATAAACGCCTGTTAAAACCAGGGCAATTAACACAATAATGGTCATACTTTTTATGTACTGTTTGAAGAGTTGTAGTAGTTCTTTTAGGTCGAGTTGATTGTTATTCATAAAAAACCTCCCAAGTTTTAGTATCTTCATATCCGATAAATATTCAACTCATTTTCTCTTTATATCTGCATTATTTCCACGTTATTTCCATTTACATCATAAAATGAATTTAATGGTAATCTATCTAATTGAGCTCCAAATATTTCCTTTATCTCTTTCCTACTCATCTCTACAAATTCATCAGAACTATTTTTCATTCGTGAGATTATTTCATCTTGTTTTTTGATTTTTTCTATAATCCTGTTATCATCTTCAATACTTCTAGTCAACAATGAAAAAATCCAAAATAATCGATTGATGTTGACATATACTATGTCTTTATTGAAATTTTCATTTACTG
>JAUNGS010000020.1:26321-35392 GCA_030524435.1 Eubacterium sp. | reverse complement strand
CCGCCGGCCAGTTCGACCTGTTCGCCTCCCTCATGGGCGGTCCCGACGACGCCGAGGGCTCTCCCTTCGGCAACGGCCCCGTCTTCTCCTCCGACGTGCCCAACCTGCCGGAGTGGGACAATATCTTCACTGCGGAAAAGCGGGCTGAGATCACCAAGGCCTACAAGCGCTCCAAAACCGTCGTCAACGAAAACAAGGTTGGCAGAAACGATCCCTGTCCCTGCGGCAGCGGAAAGAAATATAAAAAATGCTGCGGCCGCTAGGCTCGGGAAGAAACAAGGCGCACAAAACGGCATTCCTCGGGAATGCCGTTTTTATATGCAAAAATTTCGCCAAGCTCCTGCGTTGACAAGAAAAAAGCACCGTGATACTATGGGAAAAGCAATAAAAGAAGGGGTAAAACAATGAAAGAGATTCATATTTGCATCGGAAGCGCCTGCCATGTCAGGGGGTCCTATCAGGTGGTGGAGCGCTTTAAGGCCCTGGTGGCCGAAAACCATTTGGAGGACGAGATCGAGCTGATGGGCTCCTTCTGTCTTGACGCCTGCAGCGACGGCGTGGCGGTGAAGTACAACGACAAAATCTACACCGTTAAGGTGGACGAGGTCGACGCCCTGTTTGACAAAATCGTCCGGGAGGAAATCTGATGGGGGTTATCAATTTCATCAAGGCCAATTGTAAGAACTGCTACAAGTGCATTCGCCACTGCCCGGTGAAGGCCATCCGCCTGACGGATCACCAGGCCCAGATTGTGGAGGAGCTGTGTATCGGCTGCGGCAATTGCTTCAGGGTCTGTCCCCAAAACGCCAAGCACGTGGCCAGCGACGTGGAGACCATTAAGGGCTGGCTGGCCCGGGAGCAGGTGGTGCTGAGTCTGGCTCCGGCCTTCCCGGCGGCCTTTGACGTGGCGGATCCCTTTAAAATTGTAGGGGCCCTAAGACAGCTGGGCTTTGGGATCATTCAGGAAACCGCCGCCGGTGCCGAGGCGGTGTCCGCCTGCTACAGAGAGGACTATTATAGTGATAAACGCCATGTCATCACCACCTCCTGCCCGACGGTGAATCACATGGTGACCCGCTACTATCCTAAGGCTGTGCCCTATCTAAGTCCCACGGTGTCCCCCATGATCGCCCACGGGAAAATCCTCAGAAAGGCCTGGCCCGGGGCGAAGGTGGTCTTTGCGGGGCCCTGTATCTCCAAGAAGATGGAGGTCTTAGAGGATGAAGTCAAGGGCGTCGTGGACGCTGTGCTGACCTTTGACGAGCTGGCCCTCTGGTTTAAGGAGGCGGGCATCGATGTGAAGACCGCCGAGCCCGCAGACTTCGACGGCGACGCCTGCGATGTCGCCAGATTTTATCCTTTGGCCGGGGGCATCGAAAAGAGCAGCCTGGAGGGTGCCGCCGGGGACAGACACGTCATTAAAATCGACGGCATAGAAAATTGTCAGTCCTTTCTTTCCGACATCGACCGGCTGGAGGGGCGCTACTGGGCGGAGCTCAACGCCTGCGCTTCGGGCTGCGTCAACGGCCCGGGAAACACCCTATGTCCCCTGGTGCGCTACGAGCGGGCGGAGCGGGTGAAGGACTACATCGCAAAGACGCCGAGACAGTCGGCCCAGCCCCCCGAGGGGGATTTCAGAAGGACCTTTACGGCCCAGCCCGAGGATCTTTTGGCCGGGGTTCCAGAGGAGGCCATCGAGGCTATCCTCCACCAGACGGGGAAATTCTCCCCCAGAGACGAGCTCAACTGCGGGACCTGCGGCTACGACAGCTGCCGGGAAAAGGCGGCGGCGGTTTACCACGGCATGGCGGAGCTGGACATGTGCCTGCCCTTTATGCGCAACCGCAACGAGGCCATCTCCAATCTGATCATCGCCAGCACCCCCAACGCCATTGCGGTGCTGGATGAAAACTACAATATCCTGGACTTCAACACGGCGGCGGAAAACTTCTTTAAGGTGGCCCGGGCCGATGTCCTCAACAAAAACTTCGTCAAGGTCTTCGACTACAATCCCTTTGAGAAGCTTAAGAATTCCGGGGAGAACAGCTACAGCGGCCGGGGCTTCTACGCCCGGGGCAACCTGCACTTTATGGAAATTCTGACCTATCTGCCGGGCCAGAAGATGTACATGGGCATCTTTGTGGATATCTCTAGGGAAATCAAAAAAGAAAAAATGTACCGGAAAATGCAGGATGAAACCCTGGAAATGGCCCAGAAGGTCATCGACAAGCAGATGCGGGTGGCCCACGAGATCGCCGAGCTTCTGGGTGAGACCACGGCGGAGACCAAGGTCACCCTGACCAGACTGCAGAAGGTGGTCGGGACCGGAGAGGAAGCATTCTAATGGCATTTTTTGTAGATATAGCGACGGACAGCGTCAACAAGCACAACCAGGAGCTCTGCGGAGACAACGTGGAGATCAGAATCAACGACGAGAGCATCGTCATCGTGCTGGCCGACGGTTTGGGCAGCGGGGTCAAGGCCAATATTCTGGCCACCATGACCTCCACCATCGCCGCCACCATGCTGGAGGAAAAGATGTCCATCAAGGATGTGGTGGAGACCCTGGAGGTCACCCTGCCGGTGTGCCAGATCAGAAAGCTGGCCTACTCCACCTTCACCATCGTCCAGGTGTTCTTCAAGAGCCGCCGGGTGTACATCGTGGAATTTGACAATCCGCGGCTGGTTTACATCCGGGACGGCGAACGCATCGAGCTGGACAGACGGCCCCTGCAGTTCCAGGGCAAGGACATCTACGAGACCACCATGAAGATCAACGTGGGGGACGTGCTGGGCTTTTTCAGCGACGGGGTCATCCACGCCGGGGTGGGCTCTCTGCTCAACTTCGGCTGGCAGTGGGATGACGCGGCGGACTACCTGCTGGCCCGTACCTACGACGAGAAGATGGTGACCGCCAAGGACATCTCCATGAAGATGATCGAGACCTGCAACGATCTCTACGGCGGCAAGCCCGGCGATGACACCACGGTGGTGGTGGTCAGAGCCGAGGAGCATCAGTACGTCACCCTGTTCTCAGGCCCGCCCCTGGACCGCACCAAGGACCAGATGATCAAGGAGATCTTAGACGGCGCCAAGGGAAAGAAGGTGGTCTGCGGCGGCACGGCCAGCAATATCGTTTCCAGGGAGTACGGCGAGGAGATTGAGCTGGATCTCTCCACCATGTCGGAAAAGGTGCCGCCGGTGGGACGGATGAAATCGGTGGATCTCATCACCGAGGGGGTTTTGACCATCCAGGAGACGGTGAATCTCATCGAGGCCTACCTGAGTAAAAAGCGGGGCCACGAGGTCTTTGAGGAGGAAAACGCCGCCTCGATTCTGGCGGATCTTTTGGTCAATCACTGCAGTCATTTGGACATGATTCTGGGCAACTCCATCAACCCGGCTCATCAGAATCCGGATTTTCCCGACGCCTTGAGCTCCAAGTGGAAAATCACCCAGAGGCTCATCGAGCTTTTAAGACAGCTGAACAAATCCATCAATATCGTTTATGTCTGAGCAGCGCAGCCCTCGGGCGGAAGCTGCCTCTGTAAATTCAACTTTGTAAAAATGGCCCTGAGGCCATTTTTTATTTGGCCTAAAAGGAGCGGGTGGAGGCCTTTCTGCCTTGACACTGTTTTCAAAAAAGTATAAAATAAACTTTATAACAAATGTCTAAAAGAAATTGATTTCAAAATACACTTTAAGGAGGTGGACGACATAGACATGATAAGCTTGATTATTTTAGTCCTCGGAATTGTTATCGCTTTTGTGGCGGGTTATTTCATCAGAAAAAACGTTGCAGAAGGTAAGATAAATAGCGCAGAAGAGACGGCGAAAAAGATTGTAAATGACGCTGTCAAAGAAGGGGAAGCACAGAAAAAGGAAATGCTGTTCAACGCCAAGGAAGAAGCCCTGGCGCTAAAGGAAAGCAACGAGCGAGAAAATCGCGAGCGCCGCTCAGAGCTGCAGCGCATGGAAAATCGCCTGATCCAGAAGGAAGAAAATCTGGATAAGAAATCGGCGAATTTGGAGCGCGGCGAAGAAAAATTAGAGCGCAAAAACAGAGAATTAGACAAGAAGCAGGAAAAGCTGGACGTCCTTTATGAACAGGAGGTCAAGGAGCTGGAGCGCATCTCCGGCATGACCTTCGAGGAAGCCAAGCAGGTGCTTTTAGACGACGTTGCCAAGGAAACCCGGGCCGAGGCCGCCATTATGGTGCGCCAGATTGAGTCCGAGGCCAAGGCCACCGCAGACAAGAAGGCCAAGGAGGTCATCGCCCAGTCCATTCAGCGCTGTGCGGCGGATCACGTGGCGGAAAACACCATCACCGTGGTCAACCTGCCCAACGATGAAATGAAGGGCCGCATCATCGGCCGCGAGGGCAGAAATATCCGAACCCTTGAAACCCTAACGGGCATCGATTTAATCATCGACGATACGCCGGAGGCCGTCATCCTGTCGGGCTTCGACCCCATTCGCCGGGAGGTGGCCAGACTGTCTTTGGAAAAGCTGATCATCGATGGCCGTATCCATCCGGCCAGAATCGAGGAAATCGTCAAGAAGAGCCAGAAGGAAATGGAAATCCAGATCAAGGAGGTGGGCGAGCAGGCCTGCTTCGATACCGGGATCCACGGCCTTCACCAGGAGATCATCAAGCTGCTGGGACGCTTAAAATACCGTACCAGCTACGGCCAGAACGTGCTGAAGCACTCCATTGAGGTTGCCCATCTGGCAGGCCTCATGGCGGCAGAGCTGGACGCCAACGTCAAGGTGGCCAAGCGCGCCGGTCTGCTCCACGATATCGGCAAGGCCATCGACCACGAGGTAGAGGGGAATCACGTGGAAATCGGCGTGAACATCCTCAAGAAATACAAGGAAAACAAGAACGTCATCCACGCGGTGGAAGCCCACCACGGCGACGTGGAGGCCACCACCATCGAAGCGGTGCTGGTTCAGGCGGCCGACGCCATTTCGGCAGCCCGTCCGGGAGCTCGCCGGGAAACCCTGGTGTCCTACGTTCAGCGTCTTGAAGAGCTGGAAAAAATTGCCACCTCCTTCGACGGCGTCGAAAAATCCTTTGCCATTCAGGCGGGGCGTGAGGTGCGCATCATGGTTAAGCCGGAGGCGGTCAACGACGACGGCATGCTGCTTCTCTCCCGAGATATCGCCAAGAAGATCGAGGAAGAAATGGAATACCCCGGCAATATCAAGGTCAATGTGATCAGGGAAACCAGAGCGGTGGAATACGCCAAATAACGAGGCTTTAGCGAGCACAACAATATTAGAAAACAGGGGAGAGGCAGTGCTTCTCCCTTTTTGTTACCTGGAATACAGCGGGCCTGCAGGCCAAAAAATTTTAATAAGGAGGACAAAGCCGGAGACTATCCGGTGACAATAAAAATGAAAATACTGATGATTGGCGACGTGGTCAGCCGCCCCGGGCGCACGGTCCTCAAGGAAAACCTCGAGGGGATTATCGCAGAATACGCCATCGATTTTACGGTGGTCAACGGGGAAAACGCCTCCGGCGGCAACGGCATTACAGAGAAAAATGCCAAGGAGCTTTTTTCCCTGCCCATCGACGTCATGACCATGGGCAACCATGTCTGGAACCAGAAGGAGATGGTGAATTACATCGACAAATATCCCAAAATTATCCGCCCCTTGAACTATCCCGAGGGGACGCCGGGCCGGGGCTTCGGCTTTTTCGAGTGCCTGGGCAAACGCATCTGCGTCCTCAACGCCTCGGGCCAGATCTTCATGCCGGAGCTGGACTCGCCCTTTGGCGCCTACAACCGCATTGCGGCGGAAATTGAGGGGAACTGCGATCTTTTTCTGGTGGACTTCCATGCCGAGGCCACCTCGGAGAAAATTGCCTTCGGCTACTTTTTAGACGGCAAGGCCACGGCGGTGGTGGGCACCCACACCCACGTTCAAACCGCCGACAACAGAATTCTGCCCGGCGGCACGGCCTACATCACCGATCTGGGCATGACGGGCCCTCTGAACGGGGTCATCGGCGTGGAGAAGGAAATTATCCTCAACAATATGCTGACCAAACGGCCGGAGCGCTTTAACATCGAAAAGAAGCGGCCTTGGCAGATCAACGGGGTGGTCATCGAGGTGGACGATGCCACCAACAAGCCTATATCCATCGAGCGCCTTTATAGGATTTACGAGGAGTAGATATGAGTAACAGAATTGCAAAGCGGGTCGAAGACTGCATCGACTCCATGACATTGAAGCTGTCGGCCAGGGCCAAGGCTTTCAAGGACGCCGGAGAGCGCGTCATCAGCTTTGGCACCGGAGAGCCGGATTTTACGACACCGGACTACATCTGCGAGGGGGGCAAGGCCGCCATCGATCAACGGCACACCAAGTACGACGCCGTGGCCGGGGTGGCGGCCCTCAGAAAGGCCATCGCCGATAAATTTAGGGCGGACAACGGCCTGGACTACAGCGCCGATGAGATCATCGTGTGCAGCGGAGCCAAAACCTGTCTCTCGGTGGCCCTCCAAACCCTTTTAAACCCCGGGGACGAGGTGATCATCCCCAAGCCCTACTGGGTGAGCTACACCGAGATGGTCAAGCTGGCCGGCGGGGTGCCGGTACTTGTGGACACAAAGCCCGAAAATCAGTTTAAAATGACGGCCCGGGAGCTCGAGGCGGCCATCACTCCCAAAACCCGGGTGTTGATGCTCAACACGCCGGTGAACCCCACCGGGGTCATCTACAGCCGGGAGGACCTCGGGGCCATCGCCCAGGTGGTGGTGAAAAATGATATCATCGTCCTGTCGGACGAGATTTACGAGGAATTCGTCTACGACGGCAATAAAACCGTGAGCATCGCCGCCCTGGGGGATGACATCAAAAACAACACCATCGTCATCAACGGCTTCTCCAAGACCTTTGCCATGACGGGGTGGCGGCTGGGCTACGCCGCGGGCCCCAGGGACATCATCGACGCCATGAAGAAGGTTCAGGGCCACAATATCTCCCACCCCTGCACCATCGCCCAGTACGCCGGGCTGACGGCCCTTTTGGAAAAGGGGGAGGCCGTGGCTCAGATGATTGCCGTCTTCGACGAAAGGCGCAGGGCCATGATGGCGAGATTGGATAAACTTGCAGATTTAAGTTATATTTATCCAGCCAGTACCTTTTATATTTTTGTAGACATTTCCGCCATTATCAAGGATAATAGAAACGATATCGCCTCGGGCTATGACTTTTCCGAAGGTCTGCTGGAGGAATACAAGGTCGTCACGGTGCCCGGCGAAGCCTTTGGCGTCAAAAACCACCTGCGCTTCTGCTTCACGACCTCCGTGGAGGATATCCAGGAGGGCTTTGACCGCATCGAAGCGTTTTTAGCCAAGATAAATCAGAAGGCTTAAGGGCTCAGCCCTTTTGAGAGATAAACAGGAGAAATGAGGTACAGAATGAAAGCATACTACGAAAGTCCTTTAATTGAGCGCTACGCGTCCAAAGAGATCAGCCGCATTTTTTCGGCGGACAATAAGTTTTCCACCTGGCGCAAGCTGTGGGTCGCCCTGGCCGAGGCAGAGCAGGAGCTGGGACTGCCCATCACCGATGAGCAGATCGCAGAGCTCAAAGCCAAGATCTACGACATCGACTACGAGCTGGCCGCCAAGGAAGAAAAAATCCTGAGACACGACGTCATGGCCCACGTCCACACCTACGGCGAGCAGTGCCCCAAGGCCAAGGGGATCATCCATCTGGGAGCCACCAGCGCCTACGTCGGCGACAACACCGACATCATCACCTACACCGAGGGTCTGGTGCATATCAGAAAGTGTCTGCTCAATCTCATCGACAGGCTGACGGCCTTTGCCCTGGAATACAAGGATCTGCCGACTTTGGGCTTCACCCATTTCCAGCCGGCCCAGCTGACCACCGTGGGTAAGCGCGCCAGCCTCTGGATCCAGGATTTGATGATCGATTTAGAGGATCTGGATCATTTAATCAGCATTGTGCGCCTCAGGGGCGCCAAGGGCACCACGGGTACCCAGGCCAGCTTTATGGATCTCTTTGAGAACGACCAGGAGAAGGTTAAGCAGGTGGATCGCCTGGTGGCCGAAAAAATGGGCTTCAAGGCCACCTACGCCGTCACCGGCCAGACCTACCCGAGAAAATTCGACGCCCAGGTGCTGTCGGTTTTAAGCGGCATCGCCCAGAGCCTCAGCAAATTCGCCACGGACATCCGTCTCCTTCAGCACCTGAAGGAGGTAGAGGAGCCCTTTGAAAAGACCCAGATCGGTTCCTCGGCCATGGCCTACAAGAGAAATCCCATGCGCTCGGAGCGCATCTGCTCCCTGGCCCGCTACATCATCGTGGACGCCTTAAATCCCGCGGTGACGGCGGCGACCCAGTGGTTTGAGAGAACCTTAGATGACTCGGCCAACAAGCGCATCTCCGTGCCGGAAGCCTTTTTGGCAGCCGACGCCATCATCTCCATCGCCATCAATATCTCCGAAAACCTGGTGGTCTACCCCAAGGTGATCCACCAGCACATCATGAATGAGCTGCCCTTTATGGCCACCGAAAACATCATCATGGAGGGGGTTAAAAACGGCGGCGACCGCCAGGATCTCCACGAAAAGATCCGTGTTCTCTCCATGGAGGCCGGCGCCACGGTCAAGGTGGAGGGCAAGGCCAACGACCTGATGGAGCGCATCGTCGCCGACGGCACCTTCGGCATCAAGGAAGAGGACATCGATGCCATCCTCGATCCCTCCCTGTACATCGGCCGGGCGCCCCAGCAGGTGGTGGACTTCATCGAGGCGGAGGTTCGCCCTGTATTAGAGGCCAATAAAGACCTTTTAGACATCCACGACGTAGATTTAAAGGTGTGATTGATGCGGCAGAGACCAGATTTTGGTCTCTGCCAATTTTTTATGCAGCCGGGGCCTTTGGGATTTGGGGGCGGCCGGCGGGGCTTTGAAAATAAAGATAAAAATTTTGAAAAAAAGACTTGCTTTTTTGGAGGAAAGACACTATAATAACATAGTGCTTTGAGTTACGAAGTATGCGGGCCATTAGCTCAGTTGGCTAGA
>JAUNGS010000020.1:6949-26221 GCA_030524435.1 Eubacterium sp. | reverse complement strand
GCACCTGACTCTTAATCAGGGTGTCCAGGGTTCGAGTCCCTGATGGCCCACCATTTTTATTTAGAAAGAAATATAGGGGTATAGCTCAGTTGGTAGAGCAGTGGTCTCCAAAACCACGTGCCGAGGGTTCAAATCCTTCTGCCCCTGCCAGTTTTATTTTTGAACACGGGCCATTAGCTCAGTTGGCTAGAGCACCTGACTCTTAATCAGGGTGTCCAGGGTTCGAGTCCCTGATGGCCCACCATTAAAATTAAGAACTAACAAGCAAGAAGCACTTGGATAGCATTTGATAGGACGGATGTCGTTATCAAGTGTTTTTTTATTGTCAGCGTGCGGGAAGTCCCAGCAGTTCGCAACAAGCCGTTCAAACGGCGCTTACGCTTGTTTTCACGGTGTTGCTGTTGCAGACGGCAGGTGCCAAAAATCGAAGATTTTTACCTGCCAGTCAGCGGTTCGCAACAAGCCGTTCAAACGGCGCTTACGCTTGTTTTCACGGTGTTGCTGTCGCAGACGGCAGGTGCCAAAAATCAAAGATTTTTACCTGCCAGTCTGATGGCCCACCATTGTATAGAAAACACGTCCACCTTTTGTGAGGTGGATTTTTTATTTTCTGCAAATGGGGGTGAATGGGCCGCCCCTGGAATAAGTGAAAAATTCGCTGTGGGAAACCGTTGTCAGGAAAAATGAACAAAAATGTCTGAAAGCGATAGCAAATGTATACAACTTTAGTCAAGTAAATTGACTGAGGTGCATTTTTATACTATAATTGTTTACAGTTTGAATGTTTTTTTATCTTTCAAAAAAAAGAAAAAGGAGAGAGAAAAGAAATGAAAAGCATGAAAAAAGTGCTGGCCGTTCTGCTCGTGGCAATCATTGCGATTACCTTTGCGGGCTGTGGCTCTGGCGGCGATGCTGGTTCTTCCGACAAGATCCGCGTAGCCACTGCCGACCCCAACGTGCCGATCGATCCGCACGAACAGACTAACAGCTATGTCGGTATGATTTCCGACTCCATTGTACAGCCGATCATCAAGCTGGAAGGCGACGGTTCCTTATCGCCCTTACTGATCAAGGAAATGCCGACCATCTCCGAAGACGGTTTAACCTACACCTTTGAATTAAAGGATGGTGTTAAATTCCACAATGGCGAAACCTTAAAGGCCTCTGATGTCAAATATTCCTACACCCGTATGCTCCAGGCACAGGTCATGAGCACCATGATCGACTGCATCGAAGGCGCTGACGCGGTTATGGAAGGCACCAGCGACGATTTAACAGGCTTCAAGATCATCGATGACAACAAGTTTGAAATCAAGTTATCTGAACCCTTCGCCGCCTTTGAATCTGCACTGTCTACCACCTATACCTGTATCTACCCCGAAGCTGCCTGCAAGGAAGCCGGCGAAGACTGGGGTCGTACAGTGCTCTACGGCACAGGCCCCTACACCATGGACAGCTACACCGCTGGCCAGGGCATCGAGTTGAGCAAATTCGACGAATACCACGGCGAAGCCGCCAAGAATGCCGGCGTCAGCTTCAAATTCATCGAAGACATGAACACCCAGGTTATGGAATACCAGAAGGGCAACATCGATGTCATGCTGCTGGATGCAACCTTATACCCGCAGTACAAGGACAACGCAGATATCAAGGATGATATCAAAACCTTCAACCCCTACGGTTTAATCTACCTCACACCCAACATGAACATGATCACCGACCAGAAGGTCAGAGAAGCCATCAGCCTGAGCATCGACCGTGAAGCGATCTGCAACGATCTCTTAAACGGCACTGCTAAACCGGCCAAGAGCTTCATCCCCGAAGGTCTTCTGGGCTACGACGAATCTCTGCCGGAATTAGAATACAATCCGGAAAAGGCAAAACAGCTCTTAGCTGAAGCCGGCTACCCGGACGGTATCACCATCGACTTCCCGCAGTCTTCTAAATATCCTTTCAAAGTCAAGATCGCCACAGCGATTCAGGACCAGGCTAAAGCCGCCGGCATCACGCTGAACATTCAGCAGTACGACGGTTCCGCCTACAGCGACATGGCCAGAGGCGGCCAGGTAGAGCTGGGCTGTGGCAACTGGTACGTTGACTACGTCGATCCCGACGGTCTGATTTATCAGGTTATGGGCAGAAACAACACCATGAGCGAATCCAGCAGCTTCTACAACAACGATGAATTCAACAAGCTCATCGACCAGGCTCGTGTCATCACCGATGAAGCTCAGCGTGCTGAACTGTACAAACAGGCTGATAACATCTTAACCCGTCAGGATTATGGTGCTATTCCAATTTGTAATGAAACAAAATACTATTTATCTAAACCGAACATGAAGAACTTCAAGATCGACAATGTATTCAGATACGACTTCAGCGTTGTAGAAATCACTGAATAATTTCGACTGAACCCTATTGAGTTTATAGAAAATAGTTCATCTATCAAATAGCACGGTAGAGCGGAGGTCCGTTCTGCCGTGTTGTTTTAGATATAGAAAAGAAGGAGGACTCTATTTTGGGAAAATATATCCTGAAGCGCGTCGGGCAGACACTTATTGTGCTTTTTGCCATCAGCGTCATTGTATTCTTGCTGATGAACGTTATCCCCGGCGACCCCGTAGCATTAATGCTTGAGAAGCGGGCAGATCCCGCTTCCATCGAGAAGGTAAGACATCAGCTGGGGCTGGATAAGCCGCTGCTCATCCAGTATATGGACTTCATCAAGGGGGTATTCCAGGGCGATCTGGGTACATCCTATTTCACCAAGGAACCCGTCCTTGAAACCCTGACCCGAAGCTTTTTTATTACCCTTCAGCTGGCTGCCTGTTCCTTTGTCTTCGCGGTTATCATCGGCATCACCTGTGGTATGCTGGCTGCGATCTACAGAGGCAAGGCCTTAGATTCAATTTTGATGACCCTGTCTATTTTGGGTATTTCCGCACCGTCGTTCTGGGTTGCTATCATTTTACAGATGGTCTTCGGCCTGTGGCTGGACGCCCTGCCGATTTCCGGTTTCTACTCTCCGATTTATTTTATATTGCCCAGTATCGCGCTGGGAACCAGGTACGCGGCATCCATTGCCCGAATCACCCGAACCAGTATGCTTGACGTCATCAACCAGGACTACATCAGAACAGCCCGGGCCAAGGGCGTCAAGGAAAAAACCGTTATGATGAAGCACGCCTTTAAGAACGCGCTGATTCCCATCGTCACCCTGCTGGGGACCCAGCTGGGCTACATGCTTGGCGGCTCCATGCTCATCGAAAAGGTATTTACCATTCCGGGTATCGGCAACATCCTCGTCACCAGCCTCAACAACCGTGACCTTCCTCTCTTAAGGGGAGCCATGCTCTACGTGGCGGTGGCCTTTGTTATCGTCAATCTGCTGGTTGACATCTCCTACGCCTTTATCGACCCGAGAATCCGAGTGACAGGGGGTAAAAAATAGTGACAACACCGAATATTTTTCATAAAAAGAATAAATATGCTGAATCAAAAATTGGCGAAGAGCTTGTCGTTCAGTCCAAGAGCTACTGGCAGGACAGCTTCCGCCGTCTTCTGAAAAATAAGGTGGCGGTATTCTGCGGCTGTCTGATCATCCTGATAGCCGTTGTGGCCCTGGCTGCGCCGCTGCTCTCACCCTACGATCCCAACCTGCAGGAGCTGGCCATCAAGCTCCAGTCGCCGAGCTCTGAGCACCTTCTGGGCACCGACGAATACGGCCGCGATATTCTGTCCCGTATCATCTACGGTACCAGGGTTTCTCTGGCCGCCGGTATCGTCTCCCAGCTCATGGCCATCGTCATCGGGGTTACCCTGGGTGCCGTGGCCGGCTACTACGGCGGCAAGGTCGATATCGTGATCTCCAGAATCATGGAAATTTTCGCGGCCTTCCCGGATCTTCTTCTGGCCATGGCCATCATGTTCGCCCTGGGCACCGGCATCACCAGCCTCTACATCTCCCTGGCGATCATCTCCTGGGTGCAGACGGCCCGAATGGTCCGCGGCCAGGTCATGCAGCTCAAGGAAAAGGAATTCGTTGAGGCCTGTATCGCCAGCGGCGGCAGCGGCTTCAGGGTCATCGTCAAGCACATGATCCCCAACTGTATCTCCACCATCATCGTCCTGGTTACCTTAGGTATCCCGGGGGCGATCTTAACCGAAGCCTCTCTGAGCTTCTTGGGGATCGGTATTCAGCCGCCGGACCCGAGCTGGGGCTCCATGATCAGCTATGCCCAGCCCTATATTGCCAGCAATCCGCTGTACAGTATCTTCCCGGGTGTGGCCATCATCGTCACCGTCATCGCCTTCAATATGTTTGGCGATGGTCTGCGGGATGCCCTGGATCCAAAGCTGAAGAATTAATAGCAGAAAGTGGTGTTTCGACATGAAATTATTAGAAGTCAAAGATCTGAAAACCTATTTTTTTACAGACGAAGGTGTCGTAAAATCCGTTGACGGCGTTAGTTTTTCAGTAGATAAAGGCGAAACCCTCGGGGTCGTCGGCGAATCCGGCTGCGGCAAATCCATCACCTCCATGTCCATCATGCAGTTGATCAAATCGCCGCCGGGAAAAATTGTCAACGGTGAAATTTACTTTAAGGGCGAAAACCTGCTGGAGAAATCCGCCGAAGAAATGCGTAAAATCCGAGGCAAGGAAATCGCCATGATTTTCCAGGAGCCCATGACCTCATTGAATCCGGTGTACACCATCGGCGATCAGATCATCGAGGCCCTGTTGATCCACGAGGATATGACCAAGGATCAGGCCAAGGCCCGCGCCATTGAAATGCTCGACCTGGTCAAGATCCCCGACGCAGAAAAGCGGCTTAATTCTTATCCCCACGAATTTTCCGGCGGGATGCGCCAGCGTGTTATGATCGCCATGGCCCTGTCCTGCAACCCGGAATTTTTGATCTGCGACGAACCGACCACCGCCTTAGACGTTACCATCCAGGCCCAGATCCTGAACCTCATCAACGAGCTCAAGGAAAAGATGGGCACCTCCGTCATGATGATCACCCACGACCTGGGGGTTATCTCGGAAGTGGCCGACAACGTCATGGTTATGTACGCCGGCGAGGTTGTGGAGTACGCCGATGTGGATACAATTTTCGACGATCCAAGACATCCTTACACCAGCGGGCTCATGGATTGTATTCCGAAGCTGGATGGCTCCAGCGGCGATCAGCTGCCCACCATCCCCGGCATGGTGCCGAGCTTCGACAATATGCCCAAGGGTTGTCTGTTCTGCCCGAGATGCAAGGACGCCAGGGAAATCTGCGAGCATAAGCATCCCGACATTGTGGACATGGATGGTCATCTCGTCCGCTGCTTTAAATACACCGAGGAATGGGGGAAGGAAGACTAATGGCTGATACAAAAAAACCTGAAGTATTATTAGAAGTCAAAAATCTGAAAAAATGGTTCCCCGTCAAGACCAGCGGCGGCAAGGGCTATGTCAAGGCCGTCGACGGCGTGTCCTTCGTGCTGCACAGCGGCGAAACCCTGGGGGTCGTCGGGGAATCCGGCTGTGGCAAGTCCACCATGGGCCGCTCTGTCTTAAGACTCATCGAGCCCACCGAGGGCAAGGTCATCTTTGAGGGCACCGATATCACCGCCTTAAGCAAGAAGGAACTCAGAGCCCACCGCAAGGAAATCCAGATGATGTTCCAGGATCCCTACGCTTCTCTGAATCCCAGAATGACCGTCGGTGAAATCATCGGCGAACCCCTGGAAATCCAGACAAAAATGTCCAAGGAGGAACGGGAGGAACGGGTCCTGGAGGTCATGAAAATCGTTGGCCTCAACCCCAACTACATCCGCCGTTACCCCCACGAGTTCTCCGGCGGTCAGCGCCAGAGAATCGGCATCGCCCGGGCCATCATTCTGCAGCCCAAGCTTCTGGTCTGCGATGAGCCCGTATCGGCCCTGGACGTTTCTATCCAGGCCCAGATCATCAACCTGATGGACAAGCTCCAGGAAGAGCTGGGCATTGCTTATATGTTTATCTCTCACGACCTCAGCGTTGTGCGCCATATTTCAGACAAGGTTGCGGTTATGTACCTAGGACATATTGTAGAATACGCCGAAAAGGATGAGCTCTACAACAATCCTCAGCACCCCTACACCATCGCCCTGCTGTCGGTTATTCCGACGGTGGAAAAGCGGAAGAAATCCACCGAGGATAAGATCATCCTCCAGGGGGATCTGCCGAGCCCTGCCAATCCGCCCAGCGGATGCTGTTTCCATACCCGTTGTTATAAAGCCCAGGAAATCTGCGCCAAGGAAGCCCCTGAGCTGAAGGATCTTGGCAATGGCCACACCTGTGCCTGCCATTTCCCTGGAAAATAGTCAATCAAAGCTGTCAGCCCCCGGCCCTATGCGGGGGCTGACCTGCGTTCTAAAAAAGGATAAGAAAAAATGAAAATCACAAAAATCAACACGAAACGCGTCAAAATCCCATTGGTTGAACCCTTTCATATTTCTCTGGGCGTTATCACCCACGCCGAACAGATTCTCGTCGAAATCGAAACCGACGAAGGTCTGGTGGGCATCGGTGAAGGCTCCGCTGCGGTTTTAATCAGCGGCGAAACCCTGGAGAGCATTGAGGCAGGCATCCGCATTATGGAGCGGGATATCATCGGCTGCGATCCCATGGATATCGAAAAGATTTACTGGATCATGGACCGCGCCATCGCCCACTGTCCTTCGGCCAAAACCGCCATCGACCTGGCCTGCTACGATCTCATCGGAAAGATTACAAATATGCCCCTTTACAAGATTTTAGGCGGCAATTCCAACACCATTGAGACGGACATGACCGTCGGCATCAACCCGCCGGATTACATGGCTAAAAAGGCGAAACAGCACGTGGCCGAGGGCTTCAACACCATCAAGACCAAGGTGGGCACCACTGTGGCCGACGACGTAGAGCGAGTCAAGGCTATCCGCGAAGCCGTGGGCCCCGACGTCAAGATCCGTCTGGATGCCAACCAGGGCTGGACCCCCAAGGAAGCCATCAGCGTCATCAACAAGCTGGCGGACTACGACATCGAGCTCATCGAGCAGCCGGTGCCCTACTACGACTTTGACGGTCTGGCTTACGTCACCGCCCACTCTCCGGTGCCGATTATGAGCGACGAGAGCATCTTCAACTCCAAGGATGCCATTCGCGCAGTGCAGATGCACGCCGTGGATCTCATCAACATCAAGCTGATGAAGTGCGGCGGTATCCGCGAAGCCCTGAAGATCAACGCCATTGCCGAGGCGGCGGGCATCGAGTGTATGCTGGGCTGCATGGCCGAAGAAAGCAATATCGGCGTCACTGCGGCGGCCAGCCTGGGGGCTGCGGTTAAAAACATCACCCGCGCCGACCTGGACGCCCACCTGACTCTGACGGATCTGGCCGTCAAGGGCGGGGTTATCATGAAAAACGGCAAGGATATCATCCTGCCGGATAAACCAGGCCTGGGTCTGGAACGCTAGGCACAAAGCATCTTACATAAAAGCCTGTTCTTCCAAAAGAGCAGGTTTTTTACTTTTTTGGGGCTGTTTTTTGAAAAATATTGTGTATAATGTAAATTTGATACCAGGGTCCAAAGGTCAAAAATCCGATGCAAGCTTGCTTGTGAGAACACTAGGTGCCAAGCAATCCGGTATCACAGGGGATTTTTGTCCCCCAATATCATTATTTAAAAAAATTCACAAAAACATCACAGAAATATCACAAAAGCATGTTAGAGTAATCTAAAAAACTTTGAGGATGAAAATGGAAAGAAAAATATTAAATCAAAAGAACAGCCTGATTTTTGCGGCGGCTCTGGCGCTGTGCCTCTGCCTCTGCGGCATAGCCGCCGGCAGAATATGGCGGTCGGGAGACGACGGTGCCGCCGATGAGACCATTGCCGAGACGACGGGAGATTACATTGTGACAACCCGCAACACCGGCGCCGATTTTGGCGTTGATCCCCAGGAGGAGGCCCTGATTTTAGACTATATGGCAGCCTGGTTCGACAGCTTGGCCTCCCTGGAGGCCGGGGATATGACCCAGTTTTTTCTGATGGCAGACGGCCAGGGGGCGGTGAGGGCCCAGATCGATCAGACGGCCCTGGACTTCTTAACCGAAATTCGAGGGCTCCAGGAAAATGACCTGTCCTTGCGCAATTATCTCTGTGGGGTAACCTACCAGGGCAGGGAGGTTTTGGAGAACGGCGACGTCCGCATTGCCTTGGCCGAGGATCACCAGCTGAATTTCTCCTTTATTCCTGAGGTAAATTCCTATTCCTCGGGGATTGCCCACGTTTTTGTGCTGCGCGGTGATGAAAATGGAAATTTCCGCTTTATAAGCCACGAGAAGGAGGAGGACGGCTACCTTCTGGTCCAGGATAATTACGAGGCAGACTTGGCGGCCGGAGGCACAGATACATCGGGGATGCTGAACCAGATCAAGGCAGCCCTGCTGTCCGAGGCCAAAGAAAACATCGCTGCCCTGAATGACGGCAAGGATATCCGAATTGATTATGAAGCCAGTGCTGCCCACGGCTACAATCGGGACAGCGCCGTGGCCTACGCCATGGCATGGGTAGATGAAACAGAGGTGATCCGGAATGGAGACTGGGATTCCTACGACGTTTACGGCGGCAATTGCAACAACTTTATCTCCCAATGTCTCTACGCCGGCGGCATCCCCATGGACTACACTGGAGACGCCCAGTGGAAATGGTACGATGACGAGATCGACTTCTGGGAGGAGCCCTACGGCCGTTCCACCTCCTGGACCGGGGTTGAGGAGTTTTTCACCTATGCCCAGGAGAACACAGGCTATGGTCTCGCCGCCGACACGACTTTGCCGGGCTACGCCGGTGAGGCAGGGGATGTCATTCAGTACGGCGAGGACGGCCAATGGCATCACTCGGTCATCGTCACCGAGGTCATCAAGGATGAAAACGGCAGAGTTCAGGACTACCTGATCAACTCCAACACCACCGACCGCATCAACTATCCCGCCAGCGCCTACGCCTACTCTAATTTCAGGCTGATTCATGTGCTGGGGTGGAATGAATAGCGCAGGCAATTGCCTGGAATACCTGTTTTAATAAAGCAAAGGCTCTTCTGTGATGGGAAATTATGGGAGGGTCTTTTGTTATGGTTGAAGTAAAATGGGGAATTTCACACCAGTGTCACAGGGGAGAAAGAGTTATTTTTCGTGTCCACTTTTTTAAAAAGTAGACACGAAAACGAGAAAGTCGCTTAAAAAAACTATTTATTACTAAGAAAATTCCCTTGAAAAAAATATATATTATACTAAAACTCCCTTGAAAAAGTTGCTGTTCCTGCTGAAAGAACTGTGAGATGATTCAGTTAATATGAGAAATGAAGCATTGTCGTGGAATAATACAATAAATTAATTTGACACCACATACGACACCATATATAATGTAAGCAGGAGGCACTATAAATGTCAAAATGGGATAAATTAATAACACGTATATGCAATTTATCGAAAGACCTCCGGTTTGATGAGTTACGGAAAGTGTTGGAAAGCTGCGGATATGAAATGAATGCACCAAGAAGCGGAAGCAGTCATTATATATTTAGAAAGTCAGGGTGTATGCCGATTACAATACCGAAGCATGAACCCATCAAAAAAGTCTATGTGGAAATGGTAAGACAGATTGTAGAAAGCGAGGCGAAGAATAATGAAGACGCTGAATGAATATATGGCAATGTCCTATCGCATGGAAATTGTAGAAGATAAGGATGAAGGCGGATTCGTGGTTTCTTATCCAGATTTGCCTGGCTGCATTACTTGTGGAGAAACGGTGGAAAGTGCAGTAGAAAATGCATTGGATGCGAAGAAAGCATGGCTTGAAGCTGCCTTAGAGGATGGCGTAAAGATTCATGAGCCGGACAGTTTAGAAGATTATTCTGGTCAGTTTAAATTGAGAATTCCTCGAAGTCTGCACAGAGCCTTGGCAGAACATTCTCAGCGAGAAGGCATCAGCATGAATCAATATTGCGTGTATCTTCTTTCCAGAAATGATGCGGTGTTCTCTAAATAAAGGGTGTCTGGTATTTCGCTGCCAATTACAATGTAGTGACAGCAAATAGACAACAGAAAATTTGAATAAAGAAAAACTTGACACAGACTATTTTGAGCGGCAGGCAGTCTTAGAGACTGCCTGTCGTTTGTATGTGAGAAGTATATCAAAGGGTTTTTAGTTGAGGTATACAGTGTTGTCAACACGAAAATCTCTGTTCACAAACAAGCCTCGATATGGTATACTCAATATTACTATATCAAGGCTTTTTTAGACGGAACCTATCCCGATAGGTTCTGTTCTTTTGTGCTGGGAAAGGGCGGATCAAAGTGGCATTTTGCCGAATAAAATATCCCGAAGCCCAGTAAAATATTAGAAATTTTAGGAGTGATTATAGACATGAAGATCGGAATCGTGGGGCTTCCCAACGTCGGTAAAAGTACAATTTTTAACGCTATCACCAAGGCCGGGGCGGAGTCGGCCAACTATCCCTTCTGCACCATCGATCCCAACGTCGGCGTGGTGGCCGTGCCGGACAAGCGTCTGGAGGTTTTGGAGAAAATGCACAACTCCAAGCGGGTGGTGCCCACCACCATCGAGTTTGTGGACATCGCAGGCCTGGTGAGGGGCGCCAGCAAGGGCGAGGGCCTGGGCAACAAGTTCTTATCCCACATTCGTGAGGTGGACGCCATCGCCCACGTGGTGCGCTGCTTCGAGGATGAGAACGTCGTCCACGTCGAGGGCAAAATCGATCCCCTGGACGATTTGGAAACCATCAATTTAGAGCTGATTTTTGCAGACATGGAGATGGTGGAGCGCCGCATGGAAAAAACAAGGAAAGCCGCCAAGTCCGACAAGGGTGAGCGGGCCAACCTTGAAATTCTAGAAAAGCTCCACGGCATCTTAGAAGCCGGAAGAATGCCCCTGGAAAGTGAGTTCTCCGAGGACGCCTGGAATTACATCTCGGGTCTTCAGCTGATCTCCACCAAGCCGGTGCTTTACATTGCCAACGTCTCCGAGGACGATCTGATAGAGGACAACGCCATGGTGACGGCCCTCAAGGAAAAGGTGGGCAGCGATAACCGAGAGGTCATCAAAATTTCCGCAAAAATCGAAGAAGAAATCGCCGAATTTGACGAGGAAGAAAAGGCCATGTTTTTAGAGGATATGGGCCTTGAAGCCTCGGGGCTGGATCAGGTGATCCGCGCGGGATACAAGCTTCTGGGGCTCATCACCTTCCTGACCACCGGGCCGGATGAAACCAGAGCCTGGACCATCAAAAAAGGCACCAAGGCTCCCCAGGCGGCGGGAAAGATCCACTCCGATATCGAGAGAGGCTTTATCCGGGCCGAAATCACCAGCTACGATCAGCTGGTGGCGGCGGGCTCCGACGTCAAGGCCAGGGAGCAGGGCTTAACCCGCATCGAGGGCAAGGACTACGTCATGCAGGACGGGGATGTAACCTTCTTCCGATTCAACGTTTAGGCAGGCGCGTACAAGCAAGGCTTGTTTCGAGATAAAGCCCCCGAGGGGAAATTTCGGGGGCTAGGGTATTGAGGAAAGGAGGGGCCCATGCACCGTTGTGTTTTGGTGGGCGTCAACGCCAAGTACGTTCACACCAACCTGGCCGTGCGTTACCTTAAAGCCGCAGCTGGCGAGGGTGTGGAAATCTGCGAGGTCACCATCAACGACCGGGTGGAGAATATTGTGGATCGGCTGCTGCGCCTGGAGGCGGACAGCTACGGCTTTTCCTGCTACATCTGGAACATGGACCATATCCGGCGCATCACCGAGGTTTTAAAGAAAAGTCTGCCTGAGGCAGTGATTTTCTGGGGCGGGCCCGAGGTGTCCTACGATGCCGGAGCGCTGATCAAAAGCTTTCCCTGGGTGGACTACATCGTCGCCGGGGAGGGGGAAACGGTTTTTCCAAAATTTCTGAGAGCCCTGGCCGCAGAGGATCAGACAGCCCTCAGGGCGCTGCCCTCGGTTTGGGGCCGGGATTTTGATGGCCAGTCCCTGGCGGTGGTGGATAATCTGGATGCGCTGAAATTTCCTTACACCAAGGCAGATCTGGATACCCTTAAGGGCAAGATCATCTACTACGAGAGCATGCGGGGCTGTCCCTTCAAATGCTCCTACTGCCTGTCCTCCACCCTAAAGCAGGTGCGTTATCTGCCCCTGGACAGAGTCCTTGAAGAGCTGGATTTTTTCATCGACGCCGGGGTGCGGCAGGTGAAGCTTGTGGACCGGACCTTTAACGTGGATCTAAAGCGCACCAAGGCCATCGTGAGCCATTTGATCAACCGGGGCGGCGCCACCAATTTTCACTTTGAGATGGCCGGAGACCTGTTTGACGAGGCGCTGCTGGCTTTAATAGAGACAGCTCCCAAGGGGCTGATGCAGTTTGAAATCGGCATCCAGAGTACCTGGGAACCCACCCTGTCGGCCATTACCCGAAAAACCCAGCTGGATAGGGTGGCCGCAAACGTGCGCCGCCTGGTGAGCTTTAAAAATTGTCATGTCCACGTGGATCTCATCGCAGGGCTGCCCCAGGAGGATTATGGGCGCTTTGGAAAATCCTTCGATGACGCCATCGCCCTAGGGGCAGATATGCTGCAGCTGGGCTTTTTAAAGCTCTTAAAGGGCACCAAAATCCGGGAGGAGGCCGACCGTTACGGCTACCGCTTTGCGGATTTTCCGCCCTATGAGGTCATCGCCAACGATTTTATTTCTGCCCGGGAGCTCCACAGGCTCAAGGATATCGAGACGGTACTGGACAGGTACTACAACGCCGGCATCTTCAAAGAAACATTAAGCTGGCTCTTGGCCTCCGGACACTGGGCCGCACCCTTTGCTTTCTTCGAGGCCTTTGCCGACTATTGGCGGGCCCAGGGCTATTTTGATGTGGGGGTGTCCAGGGATCAGCTTTATGCCTATCTCCTTGCCTTTTTAAGACAGGAGATTCAGGATACGGCAGAGACAGGGCGTCTTGAGGCGCTTGTCAAATACGATTATCTCTGCCAGGGGCATAAGTCACTTCCGGTCTTTTTTAAGGATCACAGGCCCTCAAAAACCGAAAGCTTTGAGCTGTTAAAAAATGAAGCGCTGGTGCAGGTCTGCCTGCCGGAGCTTAGGGATCAGGCCGCCAAATGGCGGATCAGGCAGGTGTTTTTTCAATACTTTGACAAAGGTGTCCTGAAAAAATTGGGGCTTACAGATAAAACTGGCGGCAGCCCGGGGCTCTGCGTGTTCTATGAGGGCAGCTGCCGTCTGGTGCCAGAGAAATTTACAGAAGGAGTGTGTCAATGACAAAGGCAGGAAAAATTTTTATGTTTTTAGGCATTGCCAGCCTGTTTTATGGCCTGGGCCTGGGCTGTTATGGTTTTACGGCCCAGCACCTCACCACGGATTACGGCGATTTTCTATTTCTATATTATCTCATCCAGGCCTCCATGGTGGTGGTCATGCTGGGGGTCAGTATCTTTCAGGACCTGTTTTCAGACAAGGATATTCCTAGGGTCTTGTACATCGCCTTTATCAATATCACCATCTACAGCGTCATCGCCCTGTGGACTGGCTTCTTCTTCACCTACGTGGAGGATATGCTGGATGTGATTATCTATCTTTTAAACGGCACCTTTATTGTGGGTGTGATCTTCTGGTATAAGGGAATGATGGGATAGAAAAACGGCTGGTCTTTTGTATTATTCCGAAAAGGATTGAAATAACGATGGAAATCTGTTAGAATAATTATAGAAAAACAGGGATACCGGCAACGGTCAGCCCCGTATATGTTTAGAGTTGACCGCTGTTTAGGGTGTGAAGACTAACAGCGGTCTTTTCAATTTAACTTAGAAAGAATAAGCAGGATTAAGATAAGTATCATAATCAGCTGATTAATATCCATAAGCAAAACCCCAATCTAGGGGGTATGATTTAACCGCCGCCGGCATCACAAGGCCCGATAGCCCTGTAAATTTATTATAGCATGATACCCGCTTTGAGACAATCAGGCGGGTCTTTTTTTATGGAAACTGCAAAACTGATTATAACCGCAAAATAGAAGAAATTAAAAAAGTTTTGCGGTTATAACCAGATAAACTATTGAAAATTTGGAAGAAATGCGGTATGCTAGTGTTACCAGGAGGTGATTTGATGATTAATAGACCAAGCTACGTCAATAAAATAATGGCCTATGTGAATACACCCTTCGTGAAAATTTTGACTGGTATTCGGCGTTGTGGCAAATCAACTATTTTGAGGATGCTGATGGAACAGTTAAAAACACAGGGAGTTCGCAATGAGCAAATTTTGCACTATAGCTTTGACTCCTTAGAATATGAGGATGTCAAGACAGCTAAGGCCCTGTTTGTTCATTTGAAGCAGCAGCTATTCCCAGAGGGTAAAACCTATCTTTTTTTAGATGAGATTCAGGAGGTGGAATCCTGGGAAAAGGTCGTAAACTCTCTGATGACAGATTGCGATGTAGACATTTATGTTACCGGATCAAACTCCAGAATGATGTCTTCAGAAATATCTACCTACCTGACGGGTCGTTATATCTCATTTCGCATCTATCCGTTATCCTTCTCTGAATATCTGACCTTCAGAAAGACCTATACAGAGGTTTTAGATCCTCACACAGAGCTTGCAAATTATCTGAGACTGGGAGGGTTTCCTGCGGTACATCTTCAAAATTACACCGCGGAAGAGGTGTATACGATTGTCAAGGATATTTACAATGCCACGATTTTTACTGATATTGTAAGACGTAATCAAATTCGTAAGGTAGATCAGCTGGAGCGTATTGTAAAATTTACCTTTGATAACATTGGAAGAACCTTTTCCGCCGCTTCTATTTCTAAATATCTGAAAAGTGAGAACAGAAAGATTGACAATGAAACGGTTTATAATTATCTAAACAAGCTGGAGAGTGCTTACATCCTGCATCAGTGCTCCCGCTATGATGTACAGGGCAAAGAAATTTTAAAAACCCAGGAAAAGTTTTATCTGGCAGATCCAGCCCTCAGGTACAGTGTGCTGGGCTATTCATCAGACAGTGCGGCAGCCATGCTGGAAAATATCATCTACCTTGAGCTTTTGCGCCGGGGATATCAGGTATACGTTGGAAAGCTGGATAATACAGAGATAGATTTTATAGCCCGCAAACAGGAAAATAAGCTGTACATTCAGGTAACCCAGGAAATTGGCTCCACTGAAACCGAAAAACGAGAATACGGCAGGCTGCTGGATATCCGAGACAATTACCCCAAGTATGTACTGCGTACAGACGCTTTTGCAGGCGGCAATTACGAGGGTATCAAAACCATGCATATTGCAGATTTTTTATTAAGTGATGAATACTAAAGGGTGTTTTTAAAACATCCTTTTGTGTATATATAAAAAAGCGGGACAGCTGCAAAGCCGTCTCGCTTTTTCAATTGTAATTAATCGATGGGGTGCATCTCCACAATTTGTCTGTCCTCGGTGAAATCGTGGAAGGTCAGGCGGCGGTCCTCGTATTCACATTCGCCGCGCTGGTTGTCGTAGGGGTCAGCCCGCAGGAATTTCTTCGGCGGATCGAAGTCCAGCTGAAATTCGGAGTTGGCCGACATTCTGAAGGGCTCCAGGTTGCCAAAGTAGAAATTCCAGCGCAGCTCGGATTTGGCGCGGTAGCCGCTGCCCCCGAAGGAGCAGTCACAGTGGAGCCAGCCGTAGGGCGCCACGTAGAACATGGCCCAGTCATGGTTGCCCAAAGTCGCCGGGTTGGCGTACATCCCCGACTGCCATTTGGCGGGAATGCCCACGCATCGGCAGAGGGTGATGAAAAGCAGGGCCTGAACGCCGCAGTCTCCCTTGAGGTTGGTGGCGGCGTAGTCCACGATGTTTTCGATGTTGATGTACTCCCTCACGTAGGAGTAGTTGACCTTGGTGGTGATAAAATCGTAGATCTTCCGGGCCTTGATTAAAGGATTGGTCTCGTCACCGACGATTTCATCCGCCAGGGCCTTGATATAGGGGGTAAAGACGATGTGGGGCGCCAGCTCCTGGGTTTCAAAGTCGGGCTGCTTGGCGTCGACCTTGGCAGGATCCAGGTCGATGTACTCGGCGTGGTTTTCGTAGGCGTACTCCACGGTGAAGACATCACCGGCCTCCAGGGGCTTCTCAAAGCAGACGGTGCGCTGACCATAGGTGTCGTCGGCAATCTTCAGGGGCTTGGGAGAAACCTCTAAGATTTCGATATTGCTGATCTGATCCTGGTTCTGGGGCAGGGGCAGGTAGACCCGCAGGGTCTTGCCCAGCTCCTGGGCCTCGGGATTGATGGTCACGTTGTGGCGGATTCTGGTGTAATAGGCCTTATGACCTTTTTCGATCATTTCCTTTAGGGTGTCCTCCAAAATTTCCACGGGACTTAAATCTACAGTGGCCTGGCCGTCCTCGTCCTCAAGCTCGATGTGGGCGTAGTCGGGGTGAGTTTTGATCATGCTGGCCAGAAAGCGCTCCTGGAAGTGGATTTTTCCGTCGACCAAGATCCAGTCGGCGTAGCCCGCATCCTTAAGGTCGTGAAGCCTTTCGGCGGTAAAGTCGGGGACGTATTTCTGAACCATGGCCAGGGCCGTGTCGAAGGGGTAGGGGTATTCCCGGGCGTAATCCTTGAGAATTTCCTTTTCAACCCGCAGCCGTGCCCTCAGGGCCTGGGGCAGGCTTTGGCGGGTCAGCCACTTGTCGATGAGCTTCTGGGCGTCATCCAGGTAGCCAGCGCTTTTTAGAACAGCAATGTCCGTGGGCAGATTGGTTTTCAGTGCGTCGATGGGATTCATAATCTTTTACCTCATAAAATTTTGTGTTTATCGCAAGGCTTTTAAAATTTCAAGCAGATAGTCCCAGGTGCGGGCGGTGGAGGCGATGGACAGTCTCTCGTCGGGGGTGTGGATATCCTTCATATCCGGACCGATGGAGACGATGTCTAAATTCGGCAGCTTGTTGGAGATCAGGCCGCATTCCAGACCGGCGTGGATGGCCTCAACCACCGGGGTTTTACCGTACATGTCCTCGAAAATCTTCGTCATGAGATCTCTGAGGGCAGACTGGGGACGGTATTCCCAGGCCGGGTAGGAGGAGCTTTCGTGGTAGACGCCCCCCAGATATTCGGTGAAGCGTCTGAGCTTCTGGCACAGAGCCTCTTTGGCGGCACCGACGGAGCTGCGCAGGGCAAAGCTCATGTACAGGCTGTCCTCCTTGGTGTAGAGAATGCCCAGGTTCAAAGAGGTTTCCGTCAGTCCCTGGATGTCGAAGCTCATGCTCTGGACGCCGCAGGGGGTCTGGGTGATGGCGTAGATGGCTCTGTCCTTGGAGGCCTTGTCGAAGACGGAGAATTCCCCTTCAGCTTCGCAGGTCAAGGTCAGATGGATGCCCTCCTCCCGGCTGCCGTAGCACTTCTGGTAAAAGGCCTGAAGCTCGGCCAGACGACTGGCCAGGGCGTCCTTGTCGGCGGGATTGATGACGAGCTTGACGCTGGAGGCCTTGGGGATGACGTTGTCCTTGGAGCCGCCGGTGATTTCTGTGATATCGAAATCGAAGTCCTCGGACAGATCCGCCAGAACATCGGCCAGAAGCACCGTGGCGTTGGCGCCGAAGCGGTTGATTTCCTGGCCGGAGTGGCCACCGTGGATGCCGGAGACCGCAAGAGTGCAGCCCAGACCGGAGACGGTGGTTCTGACGACGGGGTAGGTGGCGTTGGCTCTGGCGCCGCCGGCGCAGCCCGCCAGGATGATGCCCTCATCCTCGGAATCCAGGTTGATCATATAAGCGGCGTCGGCCACCGGGGTTAAATCGATGGCGTGGGCCCCCTCCATGCCCGTTTCCTCCTCGGTGGTGAAGACCATGTAGAGCTTGGGGTGGGCGAGGCTGTCGTCGTCCAAGATGGCCAGGCAGTAGGCGATGGCGATGCCGTCGTCGCCGCCCAGGGTGGTGCCGTCGGCGGTGATCCAGTCGCCGTCGATTAAAAGCTTGAGGCCGTCGGCTTTGAAGTCGTGGCTGGAATCGGCGGTCTTTTCACAGACCATGTCCAGGTGGCCCTGGAGAATGACAGGCTTGGCGGCCTCGTAGCCGGCGCTGGCCTCCTTGATGATGATGACGTTGTTGGCGTCATCCTGAATGTATTTTAAGCCGCGTTCCTTGGCGAAGGCAACGCAGTAATCTGAAATGGCTTTGGTGTCGTAGGAGCCGTGGGGAATCTGACAGAGCTTTTCAAAGGCAGAGAAGACGCCCTGGGGCTCTAGGTGACCGAGAACTGAATTCATGTAAGTAAACCTCCTGTGTGTAAATGCCGTTAAAATGCGGCGGCGCAGGCAAAATACGCCCGTGTATAGATAATGATACACCATTTAAAAGATTAAGTAAAGGCTCTGAAAACTTTCAAAAAAGCCCGCCATCGGCTGGCTTTTGAAACGAAAATTATATATAATAAGGCATAGAGAAAACGGTCAGATTTTAGAAGGAGAGATAAAAAATGATCAAGTACGTCGATGTTTACAATGCCTACGGCAAGGATCAGCCCGAAGATAAGCAGGCCCTCTATCACATGAACTGTGCCGAGGTGCTGCTCCGGTGCGGAAATGCCGAATTTGAGCTGGGCCTGCCCGAGGAAACCTTTAAGCTGGTCCAGGGACTGGGCGGCGGCTTTTGCAGCGGCCGGACCTGCGGCGCCTTTGTGGGGGCGGCCATGGCCCTGAGCGCCCGCTACGCCGAGGATCGCCCCAGCGCCCAGGAAAAGGCCAAGCTGGCCTCCAAGCTTTTGGTTCAGGAGTATCTCAAGGAGTTTGGCAGCCTGGACTGCGACGACATCAAGGCAAAATACAGAGACGAGGTCAGGGCCTGCGATCCGGTCAAGGAGCGGGCGGCTAAGGTGATGGCCCGGGTTGTGGCCATGGTCGACGCAGCAAAAGAAAATTAGAAAGGCGGAAAATGCGCCCGGCGGGCGGCTTTCCGAAAGGTGAAACAAAATAGATAAGGAACGTATTAAAAATTCAGGACTCAGCTTTTTAAACAGAGCCTACGGCAAATGGTGGATGATGCTCTTGGAGGGACTTTGCCTCATCGTCATCTGCGGTCTCACCCTGTTCATGCCCGACGTCACCCTGTCCTTTTTGGTGATGATTTTCGGGATCTACCGGGTGGCCATGGGGGTGTTTTACCTCATTGTGGGCATCGCCAACCAGGTGGA
>JAUNGS010000020.1:0-6939 GCA_030524435.1 Eubacterium sp. | reverse complement strand
CGGCTCAAGCGGCGGCTTCGGCATTGGCCGCGGTATTTTTGATCTCATCGTGGGGGCGGTGTTCCTTTTGGTCCCCAACGTCATCATCAGTATTTTTGTGATGCTGGTGGGGCTCTGGGCCCTGATCGCCGGCATCGTGCTTTTGGTGCTGGGGGGCGGCTCCGAAGGGGCGGGAAAAATCTTCAAAATCGCCCTGGGCATTGTGCTCATCGTCTTCGGCTTTGCCACCTTCGTCAACCCCATCACCCAGGCTTATTTCTTCCTGGCCTTCATGGGCATTATCCTGGGGATCACCGGTGTATTTCTGGTGATCCAGTCCTTCAGCATGAAGCGGGGCTATGAAACCATCAAAAAACTCAACGAGGGCTTTAAAGATTACGATATCGAATAATTGAAAGGTTTTCACCGTTTTTTTACCCTTGTCAGCGGTGCGGCGATAGAGTAAACTTACACTGATACAAGCGGAATTAATAAAATTTGCGAGGACATTCGCAGGTAACGATAGGAGGAATCAAATGAAAACTGTACAAATCAAAGATGATATTTTCTGGGTCGGCGTCAACGACCACGAAACCACCTTGTTTGAAGGCATGTGGCCCATCGCCCAGGACGGCGTGGCCTACAACGCCTACGTCATCAACGACGAAAAGGTTGCCGTTATCGATACCGTTAAATCCTTTAAACAGGGCGAGTACATCGAAAAGATCAAGTCCATCATCGGCGACAAGAAGGTCGACTACCTGATCGTCAACCACATGGAGCCCGACCACTCCAGCTCCATCGCCGATTTACTGGCGGTTTACCCCGACATGCAGATCATCGGCAACGCCAAGACCTTCCCGATCATGAAAAACTTCTACGACATCGACACCAACCTCATGCAGGTGGCCGACGGCGACAGCTTAAAGCTGGGCAAGCACGAGCTGCAGTTTTACATGACCCCCATGGTCCACTGGCCGGAATCCATGGTTACCTATGACGCCACCGACAAGGTGCTGTTCTCCATGGACGTCTTCGGCAGCTTCGGCAACACCGACGGCAGCATCTTTGACGACGAAAATGACTTAAAGGCCTTTGAAGACAACACCCGCCGCTACTACGCCTGCATCGTCGGCAAGGTCAGCGGACCGGCCCAGAAGGCCCTGCAGAAGTTGGGACCTCTGGACATCCAGATGATCTGTCCGTCCCATGGCTTAATTTGGCGCTCCAACGTCGGCTACATCGTCGATTTCTACGACAGAATGAGCCGCTACGAAACTGAAGAGGGTGTGGTCATCGCCTACGGCAGCATGTACGGCAACACCCTGCACTCTGCAGAATTGCTGGCGGGCTACTTAAAGGAAGCCGGCGTCAAAACCGTCAAGCTGTTCGACGTGTCCAAAACCGACATCTCCTACATCGTCAGCGACATGTGGAAGTACAAGGGCCTCATTCTGGGCGCACCGGCCTACTACGGCCGCATCTTCCCCAAGATGGCCAATCTGCTGTACAAAATTGAAGAAATTGGTATCAAAAATCACAAGCTGGGCTTCTTTACGGATTTCAGCTGGAGCAACGGCGCAGACCGCTACTTTGAAGGCTTCATCCAGGCTGCCAAGGCCGATGTTGTCGGTGAAATGGTCAATGTTCAGGGCTATGCCAATGCCGAGGACGAAGCCAAATTAAAGGCACTGGCTCAGGCCATGGCCGATGCGGTGCGCGCGTAATAAAAAGTTTAGAGGTTAGTCTGGAGGAAAAGAACCTATGAGAATTGTTGTGGGCATGTCCGGAGGGGTAGACTCCTCCGTGGCGGCGCTGCTCTTAAAGCAGCAGGGTTACGATGTTGTCGGCGTATTCATGAAAAACTGGGAGGAAAAGGACGAGAACGGCGTCTGCACGGCTACGGCAGACTATGAGGACGTCCAGCGGGTCTGCGAGGCCATTGATATCCCCTACTACACCGTCAATTTCGTCAAGGAATATTACGACCACGTGTTCGCCTATTTCCTTGAGGAGTACAAAAAAGGGCGTACCCCCAATCCCGATGTTCTCTGCAACAAGGAGATCAAGTTCAAGTACTTCCTGGACTACGCCCTGAAGGTGGTGGGCGGCGATTACCTGGCCACCGGCCACTATTGCCAGAAGGATGTCCACGAGGGCAAGTACCGCCTGATCCGCGCCTTCGACAGCAATAAGGATCAAACCTATTTCCTGTGTCAGCTGGGACAGGCCCAGCTCGCCCAGTCCATGTTCCCCATCGGACACTTGGACAAGCGGGAGGTACGTCAGATCGCCGAGGAAAATCACCTCATCACGGCGGACAAAAAAGACAGCACCGGCATCTGCTTCATCGGGGAACGGAACTTTCCCCAGTTCTTAAGCCAGTATCTGCCGGCCCAGCCGGGATTCATCAAAGACCTCGAGGGCAACGTCAAGGGCAAGCACAACGGCCTGATGTACTACACCCTGGGTCAGCGCAAGGGCCTGGGCATCGGCGGCCAGGGCACCGGCGAGCCCTGGTTTGTGGTCCACAAGGATCTTAAAGATAACGTCCTCTACGTGGTCCAGGGCGAAAAGCATCCCGCTCTGTACTCCAAGTCTTTGGAAGCCACAGACATGAACTGGATCGCCGGAGAAGCGCCCAAGGCCTCCTTCGACTGCACTGCCAAGTTCCGCTATCGCCAGCCGGACCAAAAAGTGCACGTGGATGTCCTTGAGGACGGCAAGATCCACGTAGATTTTGCAGAAAACCAGAAGGCCGTCACCCCGGGCCAGGCTGTGGTGCTCTACGATGAGCAGGTATGCCTGGGCGGCGCCACCATCGATCAGGTGGAAATGATATAAGGACACATTAAAGATAACACCTCCCAAGGGAGCCAGAGTGAAAAGCTGGTTTGTTGGGAGGTGTTTTTTGTGGAAAAATAGCATTGATAGTATAGCGGGTATATTTATTTCTTGTGAACTGTTATCGTATATGATAACATAAAAACAGGAAGGTGAGAGTATGGACGAATTGCAGCAAAGAAAAAAAATCATATCCCGGCTTGTGGAGGCCAGACTCGAGCAGGGAATTTCCCAGGCAGAGCTGGCTCGGCGCATAGGAACCCAGCGCTCTAATATCAATCGCTTGGAAAGTGGGGAACATAATCCGTCGCTGGATATGATCGTCAGAATTGCAGTGGCCTTGGGGAAGGATATCTCTTTGGAATTACAGGATAAGGAGGACTTGCAGAGTAATGTTTACAGTCTTCGTCTTTACAACACAGAGCTTTTGCGTTTTTCCATGGAAAAACAAGGTTTAGCTGGATTGGTGTCTGAAATATTATATATCAATGAGGCGCAGAAGCATCTGCTGCCCCTGGATATGACCCTCACCGGAGAGGGGATCATCCGTTGGCTGGAGCACCGGGTTATCCCCAAAAATCGTACCTTTGTAGATGAGATTTTAAAATCCCTGGGGTTAAGCCATAACGATACCAAAGGGATTATAGACGTGTGCAAGGGTTTGTCCTTAAATGACAGTTATTGGGTTGTACCAGAAGACTTTGATGGAGATTTTTCTCGGTACAATTTATATGAAAATCGGTTTTCAGAAATTTTAGCTCTGGTGGCCTACACTGGTGCAGGCGGAAGTCGTCAGGCCTTTACCACCTCTCCAGAGCTTACCACCGGCGGCATGCTCCCCAAGGCCTGGCGCTATGCAGCGCAGGATGGCATCTATCTTTACAAAGGTGGCACCACAGGAGCATCCAATGCAGGTCGGGAGCCCTATTGTGAGTACTATGCGTCGCAGATTGCAGAGAGAATGCAGCTCAATGCCGTACATTATGATTTAGAAAACTGGAAAGGCATTACAGCCTCTAAGTGCGCCCTGTTTACAGACATCGACACGGCCTATATTCCCATTGGCCGCATTGTAAAAAGGGGAGGAATTGCAGCCTGTCTCGATTTTTACGACAATCTGGGTCCAGAATTTTCCGAGCACCTTTGCAGCACCCTGGTATTTGACGCACTGATCTACAACGAGGACAGGCACTTTGGAAACTTTGGTGTTTTGAGGGATAACCGCAGTGGCAATATCATTGCGCCGGCCCCTATTTTTGACAATGGTTTATCTTTGTTCTGTTACGCAGGCAAGGAAGATTACGCCAATTTAAAAGAATATGCCAAAACCCGCACCACACCTTACAATATCTCCTACGAGGATGTGTGTGCAGAGGTTATGGGGCCAAGGCAAAGGGCACAGCTCCGTCGGATGATTGGCTTCAGATTCAAACGGCACAAAAGCCTCAACCTGCCAGAGGAACATCTGCAAGCCATTGAAAAGCAATTGGAGAGCAGGGTGATTAAGCTTTTATCCATTCCTTCTGCTCGGCGGTAAAGGTGATAAAAAATCGGCAGCTTGTGCGCTGTGGCATTGAGATACTTGTAAAAACGACACCTTCCAGGGGAGCCAGCCTGTGTGTGGTTTTGGCTTTTGGGGAGGTGTTTTTATTTAAAGATGTAGTCAACAGACAAAACGTGATATACTAAAATCAAAAGCACAGGGGGAAGATTAAATTATGAACTTTGAAGATCATTTCAAGCCTCATATTTTTGAGCGGGGTGTCGATTACTTTGAACAGGGCGCAGTGAAAAAGACGGAGTTGTCAGAAGATTGCTTAAGTGCCGTGGTATCAGGCAGCCAGGACTATCACGTTAAAATTTTCTTTGAGGACGGCGAGATAGAGGATGTGACCTGTGACTGTCCCTATGCCAAGGACGACAATTATTGTAAACACGAGGCGGCGGTGCTTGTATACCTTGAAGAAGTGACAGATTTTTTTGAGAAACAGGCCCAGAGAAAAGAGCAAAGGATTGAGCAGTACATTGCTGAGATGTCTGATGAAGCTGTTCGAGGATGGTTAAAAAAGCTGGCCTTAAAAGATGAAGCGATTGCACGGCAGATTCTTGGCGGACCTGGAAAAGGCAAGAAAATAAAGGGACTGCCTTATTACAGACGGGAGCTTAAAGAGATTATCTGGCGCTACGCAGGGGAAGAGAATTTTATCGATTATCGCCAGAACGAAGATTTTGTCCTGGAAATGGAAAAATTTATTAACACCTGGATACCTGACTTTCTGGATAATAACGCTATAGAAATAGCCTTTGAGGTATTAAAAATGATAACCCTTTCTCTTATGGATATGGATTGGGAGGATTACGACGGCAGTATCTGGGCGCTGATGAATTACACTGCCACCCAGTGGGATGAGGTTTTAGCTCAATGCCAGGACCCTGACTTAAAGCAAAGAATGCTCTATTGGCTTGAAAATCACGAAGCGCACCGGATGCTGAAGGATGAAATCCACAACCTTCTGCGCACCCATGGTGATGATGATTATCAAAAAGCGCAAAGAGAAAAATTAGATCGGGAGATTGCAGATTTTGAGGCAAGGGGCATCTTCGAAGAAAAGAGCGAGGATTTTGAACGCTATAAAGACGTGCTGCTGGACAAGGCATTTTTCCTGGAAAAAAACGGTGACAGGAATGCCCAAAAAGATTTTTATAAGCGTTACCGCAAATATCCAACGATTCGCAATGCCGAGGTAGAATTTGCCCTGGAGAGGGAGGATTTCATCTATGCGGCTAAAATTTTGGAAGAAGGCGCCATAGAGACCAACAAAGAAAATGACGGCTGCCAAAGGCTATGGCTCGAAAAGGTGATCGATATTTACGAGTATCTTGGGGATAGACTTGCCCGTTTAAAAGCATTGAAGCGCCGGGTCTTCGACCATGTCAACTGGTCGATGGTCTATATCGATCAGCTAAAGCAGGCTTCAACGGCGGAGGAATGGCAGGGGTACAAGCAGAGGCTTTTGAACACAAAGATGACAGTGTCCCTGCGCTGCGAGTTTTTATTTTCAGAAGCAATGTATCCAGAGCTGTTGTCAGCTTTGAAAAACTGCATTTCACCTGAGACCGTGGAACCCTACCTCAAAACCCTGTATCCCCTTTACCCCAAAGATATCGAAAAAATATACGAGGCTCTGCTGGATAAAGCGATGGCTGGGGCCTCTGATAGAAATTATTATGGCGCCATCGCACAAAAATTAAAAGGTTTTGCGGCGCTGTCGGGCAATGCAGCCTTTGCAAAGGCCTTGGCCGACCGCTGGAGAGAGAACTATCCCAGGCGGCGGGCGATGATTGATGAGCTGGGGAAGCGAGGGCTTTGAGAAAAGTTGTTTTAATAAATTAAATCTTTAGATGATAAAAAGTTGCATCAAATTTTAATTGTTTGAAGCAACTTTTATTTTTCTTAAAGTAAAATTTAAATATATGTATCAAATAGAGAAATCATCATCAAGATTTAAAGGCATTATGTGAGAAAAATCGACAGTCTGATTGAATGCTATAGCATCCCGACCAATACGGTCCATTTCTGATTTTGGTATACCTAGTAGAATTTCCCTAGAGGAACTGAGAAAATTTGCAAGCTGCGGGATAGAGATCCCTTCAAGGTCCCCCTCAACAAAATCGATGATCATTTGAATCCTGCCGCCGTATCCAAATTTTTGTGCAAGTTTGGTATCTATATCACTAACGAAAAGACAATAGTCTTTAAGGGTTTGATGGTAAACCTTTGTGATGAACTGAGCAAGATCATCACCGCCGTAGGTTGTTTTATGAATTGACTGCGCCTGGGAATATTCATAGTAAAAACGTTGTGTATTTTTTTCAGTAAGCAAATTTTCATAAAAGGGGATACTGGCATAAAAATGCAATTCCAGGGCATTTAGAGATTTATCAAAGTTTTTTAAAGTGAAATCATAAAGTCTTTCCAGATAATTTTTTAAAATAGTGGAGACTAAATTCTCTTTTTTCTTAAAATAGTAGGTAAGGGTACCTAGGGATATACCACTGTCTTTAGCAATATCTTGCATTCTTGTTTTATTGTACCCAAGATCATAGAAATATTTT
>JAUNGS010000019.1 GCA_030524435.1 Eubacterium sp. | reverse complement strand
CCCTCGAGGCCGAAGCCTCCGAGGTCTCAGAGAAAACGCCCGAGGCGGCGGCTTCCCAGACCGAGGAATAAGGATTTAATCAGGGCTGCCCTGTGGGGGCGGCTCTGTTTTTTGTCTGGGGAAAAACGTCTTCAATGCGGAAACCCGGGGCTTTGTCAATGGTAAATAGTGGTGATTTTCGGTTGGCTTTCTGACAAAAATTTATCCTTTTATGGCCGGGGGATTATGCTATAATAAATCTATCCTGAGGTGTTCGTTACAGCCTTATTTTTGAACCTACAACTTTTTATCGGGAGTCCGGATGTTCTTTATACGATGTTATGCCTCCTTGAGTGGACAACTGACTTTTAGAGACAGGACACCCACCTAGCATCCGCTAGGCGTCAAAAATGGCGGACGGCACGCTTGGGACTTTTTTGCACCCCAGGGTGCTTTTTTTATTTTCAAAAGCTTTCCAAAAGGGAACATCTGTACTTTTTTTGTGCCAAAAGCGCCGCCCTGGGCTTGAATACCCGGGGCCAAACTGTTACAATTATAGGCACGAATAAAAGCAGGAGGCAGCATGTGTTTGAATATATAAAGGGCAGATTTGAAGAGGAAGGGCTGGACTATGTGGTTCTGGAATGTCAGGACATCGGCTACCGCATCAGCGTGTCGGCCAACACCATGGCGGAGCTTCCCAGAATTGGCGAGAAGGTCAAGGTGTTTATTCACCCGGCCTACCGGGAGGACGACATCACCCTCTATGGCTTTGCCACTGCGGAGGAGAGAGAAATTTTCAGAACCGTCATCGGCGTCTCGGGCATTGGCCCCAAGGTCGCCATGGGGCTGTTGTCCCAGTTCACCAGAAACGAGCTGATCCGCCACATTTTGGGGGAGGACGCCAAGGCCATCGCCAAGGCGCCGGGCATCGGCTTAAAGACGGCGAACCGCATTATTTTGGAGCTCAAGGACAAGTACAAGGGCTATGCCGTGGCCGAGGAGGCCACCGGCGGCGCCGTGGAACAGCTCAGACTTGCGGACAATATTTTCAACGAGGCGGTCAACGGGCTCATGGGGCTGGGCTACAGCTATATAGAGGCCTCGGCGCTGGTGGAGCAGATCATGGCGCCGGGCATGTCCCTGGAAGACATTCTAAAGCAGGCATTGGTGTCGGCCAATCCCCTGGGATGAGGTGAGATAGATGAAAAAACGGATCGTGACCACACAGTTCACCGAGACGGATATTGATATTGAGCGCAGTCTGCGCCCCCAGACCCTGGCGGACTACATCGGCCAGGAGCGGGTCAAAAAACAGATGAAGATTTTCATCGAGGCGGCAAAAAAGCGGGAGGAAACCCTGGATCACGTGCTGCTCTACGGGCCGCCGGGGCTGGGCAAGACCACCTTGGCCAACATCATCGCCCAGGAGATGCAGGTGGGCATCAAGACCACCTCGGGCCCGGCCATCGAGAAGCCCGGGGATCTGGCGGCGATTTTGACCAGCCTCAAGGAGGGGGACGTGCTTTTCATCGACGAGATCCACAGGCTCCAGCGCAGCATCGAGGAGGTGCTCTACCCGGCCATGGAGGATTTTGTTCTGGACATCATCGTGGGCAAGGGCCCCGGGGCCAAGTCCATTCGCCTGGAGCTGCCCCATTTCACCCTGGTGGGGGCCACCACCAGGGCGGGGCTCTTGTCGGCTCCCTTAAGGGATCGCTTTGGGGTTATCCAAAGGCTGGAGCTCTACGACAAGGATGATCTGGCCACCATCGTCCGGCGGTCGGCGGACATTCTGGGGGTTAAAATGGACGCCCAGGGTGCCGAAGCCCTGGCCATGCGCTCCCGGGGAACCCCGAGAATCGCCAACCGCCTGTTGAAGCGGGTTCGGGACTACGCCGAAATCGAGGGGGCCGGGGTGATCACCCAGGCCATCACCCAGACGGCCCTGGATCTCTTTGAGGTGGACGCCAAGGGCTTAGACGAAATCGACCGGATTATGCTCACCACCATCGTGGAGAAATTCGACGGCGGCCCCGTGGGCATCGACACCCTGGCGGCGGCCATCGGCGAGGAGCGCAACACCATCGAGGAGGTCTACGAGCCCTACCTGATTCAGCTGGGCTATCTGGCCAGAACTCCCCGGGGGCGGATCATCACCTCCGGCGGCTACAGGCATTTGGGGCTGGAGGCCGCCGCCGATGCGGCCGACGGGGAATAAAGGAGACGAAAGCGCATTGGAAACTTTATCGACAAAGGATTTTTACTACGATCTGCCCGAGGACAGAATCGCCCAGACCCCCGAGGAAAAAAGAGATCACTCCCGGCTGATGGTTATCCACCGGAAGGACGGGTGCATCGAGGACAGACATTTTTCGGATATCATCGATTACCTGAACCCCGGGGATCTGTTGGTCATGAACAACACCCGGGTGCTGCCCGCCAGAATCTTCGGCAAAAAAGCGGAGACCGGCGGCAAGGTGGAGTTTTTGCTTTTGAAGCGCCTGGATGAAAAGCGCTGGGAGACCATGGTCAAGCCGGGGAAGAAGGCTCTGCCCGGGGCGAAAATCGTCTTTTCGGACAAGCTTCAGGGGGAGATTTTAGAGACCATCGACGGCGGGCTGAGGATCGTCTCCTTCGACTACGAGGGCGTCTTTGAGGAAATCCTCGGCGAGCTGGGCACCATGCCCCTGCCGCCCTATATCCACGAGACCCTAGAGGATCAGGAGCGCTACCAAACGGTTTACGCCAAGCACAACGGCTCGGCGGCGGCGCCCACGGCGGGGCTGCACTTTACCGAAGATCTCATTGAAAGGCTTCACCAGAAGGGCGTTGCCACCGCCGAGGTCACCCTCCACGTGGGCATCGGCACCTTCAGGCCGGTGAAATGCGACAATATCACCGAGCACCACATGCACCAGGAGGCCTACCAGGTGCCCGAGGCCACAGCTCTGGCCATCGCCGAGACTAAGGCAAAAGGCGGCCGGGTTATCGCCGTGGGCACCACCTCCGTCAGAACCCTGGAGAGCGTGGCCAGAGATCACGGCGGCCAGGTGGTGGCCTGCGAAGGCGCCACGGACATCTTTATCTACCCGGGCTATAGGTGGCAGGTGGTGGACGGCCTGATTACCAACTTCCATCTGCCGGAGTCTACGCTGTTAATGCTGGTGTCCTCCTTCTACAACAGGGAGGCGGTGCTGGCTGCCTACCGGCGGGCGGTAGAGACGGGCTATCGGTTTTTCAGCTTTGGGGACGCCATGTTCATCGAGTAGTACGGCCAAGCTTTCCCATTGAAATTTGAATTCAAAACTGGTATGATATTAAAAACCACTTAAGCGGTGCTGGGGCCCCCTCATCACCGCTCGTTTTTTGATAACCTCTGAAGGAGAAGCGATGTTTAGATACGAACTCATTAAAGAAGAAAAGCATACCGGCGCCCGTCTGGGCAAGATCTACACCGACCACGGGGTGATCAATACGCCGATTTTCATGCCCGTGGGCACCCAGGCCACGGTGAAATCCATGACCACCGGCGATCTGGAGGAAATGGACGCCAATATCATTCTGGGCAATACCTATCATCTCTATTTAAGACCGGGCCAGGAGGTCATGGAAAAGGCCGGGGGCCTGCACAAATTCATGAACTGGAACCGCCCGATTCTCACCGACAGCGGCGGATTTCAGGTCTTTTCCCTGAATGAGCTCAGGAAGATCACCGAGGAGGGCGTAGAGTTCTGCTCCCACCTCGACGGTTCCAGGCATTTTATGACGCCGGAAAAATCCATCGACATGCAGAACACCATCGGCGCCGACATCATCATGTGCTTCGACGAGTGTGCCCCGGCGGACGCCGACTACGAGTACACCAAAAAATCCATGGAGATGACCCTGCGCTGGGCCAAGCGCTGCAAGGAGGCCCACAAGCGCCCCGAGGAGCAGGCTCTCTTCGGCATCGTCCAGGGCGGCATGTACGAGGACCTTCGGGCGGCCTGTGTCAAGGGCCTTACAGAAATCGACTTTCCGGGCTACTCCATCGGCGGCCTGAGCGTCGGCGAGGACAAGGCCACCATGTACAGGATTTTGGAGGCCACCACACCGCTGCTGCCCAAGGAAAAGCCCCGCTACCTCATGGGGGTCGGCTCGGTGGACGCCCTTTTGGAAGGGGTGATCCGGGGCATCGACATGTTTGACTGTGTCCTCCAGACCAGAATTGCCAGAAACGGCACGGCCATGACCAGCCAGGGCCGGGTGGTGGTGAGAAACGCCGTTTATAAGGAGGATTTTACCCCTCTGGATCCGGAGTGCGACTGCTTTGTCTGCAAAAATCACACCAGAGCCTACCTGCGGCATTTAATTAAGTGTAACGAAATTTTAGGGGCCAGGTTATTGACATATCACAATTTATACTTTACACTTAAACTTATGGAAAAGGTGCGTCAGGCAATTATGGAGGATCGCCTCCTGGAATTCAAAGAGACGTTTTTCCAAAAATACGGAATCGTGGACAAGGAGAGGTAGACATGCAGAGCTTTGCACAATTTCTCCCGCTGATTTTGATCGTTGTCGTATTCTATTTTATGCTTATTCGTCCTCAGAATAAACAGAGAAAAGAAATGCAGAATATGCGGGACAACATGAAGCCAGGGGATGAGATTATAACCATTGGTGGTTTTTACGGAATCATTTACGCCATCGACGATGAAAACATCGTTTTAGAAATGCTTCCGGATTTCCATAAGGCTATGATTGTCAAGAGTGCGGTTTCCAAGGTCATCGTCAAGGACGAGGAGGACGCTGAGGAAATCGAGGAAACAGCTACTTCCGCCGAGGAAGAAACTGAAGCCCAGGCGTACAATGACAATCCGGTGGAGGACGCTGAATTTGAAGAGGTGTCCGATGCCACTGAAGTTGGCGAAGAAAAAACAGAAAATTAGGAGGGATTGACATGAAACACATCAATATTGTTAAAAAGGGTACCTTAACTGATACCAAGAATAAGGGCTGCGGCGAATGCCAGACATCCTGTCAGTCTGCCTGCAAAACTTCCTGTACCGTTGGCAATCAGCAGTGCAAGCAGAGCAAGTAACAGGCTAAGTTAAAAACAGAGAATTATTCAAAAAGCAGTAAATCCGTTTACTGCTTTTCTTTACGTCGGGGTGTCGGGCGGCCGTCTGTGCCTTAGGCTTCGCCGGCCTCGTCAATCAAATCACATATAGAGGAACGCTATGATACATAAATTTTATTTGAACGGTCTGTACATCGTTTTGGACGTCGAAAGCGGCACGGTGCTGACGGTGGACAAGATGACCTACGATGTGCTGGACGATTTTGGCGTCCTGAGCCGCGACGAAATCGTCGAAAAGCTCAAGGACACCTACCCCCAGGACGAGGTGCTGGAGGTTATTTTAGAGCTGGAGATGCTGAAGGCCCAGGGGCTTTTGTTCACCGAGGGCAACTACGACCCCAATGTCTACCAGAACCACGATCTCATCAAGGCCCTGTGTCTCCACGTGGCCCATGACTGCAACCTGAAATGCAATTACTGTTTTGCCTCCCAGGGGGACTTCAACGGCGAAAAGCTTTTGATGCCCCTGGAGGTCGGCAAGAAGGCCATCGATTTTATCATTGAACAGTCCAGGGATCGGGTGAATTTAGAGGTAGACTTCTTCGGCGGTGAGCCCTTAATGAATTTCAATGTGGTTAAAGACCTGGTGGACTACGCCCGCAGCCAGGAGGCAGCCCACCACAAGAAATTTAAATTCACCATGACCACCAACGGCATGCTCTTAAACGACGAGATCATGGCCTATCTGGACGAAAACATGGACAACGTGGTTTTAAGCCTCGACGGCCGCAAGTGTGTCAACGACAACATGCGAAGAACCGTCAACGACAAGGGCTCCTTTGACGTCATCATCGATAAGATCAAGAAGATGGCGGCCCTGCGGGAGGGCAAAAAGGATTACTACGTCCGGGGCACCTACACGAAGCACAACCTGGATTTCTCCGAGGACGTGGAATTTTTGGCCCAGGAGGGCTTTGGCAGTATTTCCGTGGAGCCCGTGGTGGCCGAGGAAAAGCACGATTACGCCATCCTCAAGGAGGATGTGGACACCATCTGCAAAGAGTACGACAAGCTGGCTCTGGACTATCTGAGCCGGAAGGACCGCGGGGTGGACTACAATTTCTTCCACTTCAACATCGATCTGGACCACGGCCCCTGTGTCTACAAGCGGCTGTCGGGCTGTGGCGCCGGCCGGGACTACGTGGCGGTGACCCCCGAGGGGGACGTCTACCCCTGTCACCAGTTTGTGGGCAACGAGGCCTTTAAAATGGGGGATGTCTTCAGCGGCATTGCCCATCCAGAAATCAAAGAAGAATTCGGCAAGGCCAACCTTCTGCAGAAGGACAGCTGTAAGTCGTGCTGGTGCCGCTATTTCTGCGGCGGCGGCTGCCACGCCAACGCCTACAATTTCAACCAGACCATCATGGAGCCCTACGAGGTGGCCTGTGACATCGAGCGCCGCCGGGTGGAAAATGCCATTATGATCCACATTGTGGAAAATGGTCTGGCGGAGTAAGAAGGCACTAATAATCGTAAAAAATTCCGGGTTAGCCCGGAATTTTTTTATCTGAAAGCTTAAGAAACAGAGACAACTGCAATTTTGAAAACGATAAAGCCTTGCAATTTATCATAGGTTAGATATAATGTGTCAAATAAATCGTCTGTCACAGACGAAATAAAAGCCATGCAGAAAGGAGATAATCAGATGCGTTATAGAACGGTTGTCGATCACGGGTATACTGCGTATGCCGGCGAGAATGACGGCGATGTCCGCATGAATATTGCGAATAGAATGATTGATCGTGATTATCCAGTTGCAGAGATAGCTCAGATCACAGGTCTTTCCATTGACGAGATTGAACGGCTGAAGTGACACCCCAGTGAAAATCGAAAATAAGAGGAACGCGCGCCGGGATTGCTGCGGTAAATTTTCCGGCTGCGTGTTTTTAATTTTTTGGCCTTCGGCCGCCCTTGACATAAAAAAGCGGGTTTCATATAATAGTGTTATTCCGTGTTTGTGGTTGAAAGTCGATGCCAGTCGCAGGCGAAGCGATCCACGTAAGGTGCGCCAAAAGCGGTGCGCTGATCATAGTGCGGCCTAGAAGTAAGTCCAGCCGGCCCTGCCGAGAGGAGGAGTTGTGATACGAACTTGAGCTAAACTCCCAGCTGGCGAGTGTGGGGGAAAAGACCAGGTCAAGCGGAATACAGAGACATTCGGGCTTTTCTGGATGTCTTTTTTGTATGAAAAATCCCCCGTTACAATTATGTAACAATTTTTTTATGTGAATTATTAAGAAAATATGGTATAATTCAATTATCCAAAGAGTTAGAGTTTATCTATAGGTAATCGTTTTAACCCTTTGCAGACGACAGCCTTTTGAAAGGAGTTATCATTATGAAATTCACAATTTATGGAAAAAACATGCACGTATCAGAAGGTTTAAAGGAAGCGCTCAAGAAAAAGTTTGAAAAGTTCGATCGCTATTTCGGACAGGAAACGGAGGTTTACGCCACCTTCAGCAAGGAAAAAAATTACCAGATGCTGGAAATCACCATCCCCATGGGCAGAACGATTCTCCGGGCTGAAGAAAAAACAGAGGATATGCTTGGCTCCATCGAAGCTGTGGTCGACAAGCTCGAGGGCCAGTTAAGAAAACATAAAACAAAATTACAGAAACGCTACGCAGAAGACGCCTTAAAATACAATCTCGACGAATTAGACAGCGCCGAGGAGGACGAGGCAGACGCACCGAAGGTCGTGCGCACCAAGAAATTTGCCGTCAAGCCCATGTCCGTCGACGAGGCCACCATGCAGATGGAGCTGCTGGGACACGATTTCTTTGTATTCCTCAACGCTGAAACCGAGGACGTCAACGTCGTCTACATGAGAAGAGACGGCAACTACGGACTCATCGAGCCCATCTTCTAAAGCCTCAATATATTAAAAAAACCACAAAAACCCGTTGAAAAACGGGTTTTTGTTCTGTAAAAATACCGCTGAGTCACTGTAAAATGGGCGTTTTTGCCGCCTTTTATTCGTGTATTAATTGACATACCAGGTATTTTGTTTTAGAATAGGTTATACATATAATGTTAAAAATAGCTTTTTAATAGAACAGGGGTAGGAATTATGTTTGTTTTAATAGCAGTAATTGTTGGACTCATTATCGGATTTATCAGAGGCGGCAGCCTTAAAGGCCTTGGCGCCAGAAAGATTTCCCTGCTGCCCTTGGGCATCATCGGAGCCCTGATGCAGCTCGCCCTGCATTTGTACTACTACACCGGCGGTATGGCCTCCATCGAGGGATTCCTACCAGTGATCAATTTTATCAGCTATATTCTTATTTTGATCACCCTCGTCTTTAACCTCGACGATTTTTGGACCATCATGCTCACCGTCGGGATCATCGCAGACTTTATCATCACCTTCCTGAGCGGCGGCAAGATGCCGGTGGCCCAGGCGGTTATGGATATGATGCCGGCGGGCGCCTTTGCGACCTCGGTATCCGACGGCAGCAACGCCCTTTACGTCATCATGGACACTTCAATTTTGAGGCTGTGGTTTCTGGGGATTAACCTGCCAATTCCTGCCCTGGGCGGTATTACGCAGCTCGTCGGCAGTGTCAGCGGCGTCAGCGTCGGCGGCATTTTAAGCCTTGTGGGCCTTCTGGGCTGGATTCAGTACGCCATGAACCGCAGCACCCGCAAGGACTTCACCAAGGACGATATGGTGGAGGATTTGGATTACATTATTCCCCCCGAGGATGAAACGGATATTTTTGACGACGAGGAGACCTCCGAAGGGCTCTTCGATGAAACCGAGGATTTTTACGACGAGGAAGACTTCTACGACGATGAGGACGGCATGACCGCCAGAATTCCTCAGCTTACCCCTGAAGCCATCGCCAGCTTCCAGAGCAACAGCTCTGCTTTGGGAATGCCGGCCGCAGAGCTTCAGGATTCCAAGGAGGACACCAAGGTGTTTACCGCCATCCGCGATCTGGGCACCTTTGAGAGCCACGAGGATGTGGCCAAGGAAGAGGAGGAAACCCCGGTGTCGGGCTTCTTCACCCAGTCCTTCTACGCAGAAAAGGAAAAGGGCAAGCTTGCCTTTGACAGCACTGATATAGCTAAAAAAGAAATTCATGAAGAATCGGAGGAAAAAGGACAGGAGGCGCCGGTTGTCATCGAACCGTCCAAAACGGAAGCCAGCGAAACGCCTGCGGCAGCACCGAAGGCCCAGGAGGTTCCCTTTACCGTACAGGACAACACGATTGTAACCCAGGAAAAACCCAAGGCGCCGGTCTATGGAAAGCCAATGACAGAATCGAAAAAATCTGAACGTACCGAAGAAGAAATGAGAAATATCTGGCAGCAGGTGAATCAGGAAAACGAAAAGATCCGGGCGAGAAAACGCCGCAGAGTTCACTACGCCGATGTCAGAGAGCCCTTTAAGGCAGAACGGGAAAAGACGGCGGCCAGAAAGGCCGTGGCCAGAGCGGCCACCGGTATTTACACCGGTGCCAATCCCGAGGTCCAGCCCGTGTACCGCGAAATCACCCCGCCCCAGCCGGAGGTGGTTCAGACAAAGCCTGTCCACACCCCGGTGACCATCGCTGAGGAAATCCGTACAGAGCGCACCGTGACGGAGACCGTCCAGCCGACACCCGCCGAGGTCAAGGAATCCACAGCGGTATTTACCATTCCCAACCTCGCCCCCGAGCCCGCCAAGGAAACCGTCACAGAGACGCCTGAGCCCGAGGCAGAAGCCCCGGCGCCCAAGAAGGCTGCGGCGGTAGGCTTGAGCGACGATGATCGTGAAAAGGCTGGCTACGAACGCGTCACCCTGAATATCGACGGCGAAGAGGTTTCCTTCTGGAAAAAGAAAAAGGAGCTTCAGTAGCAGCGGCAAAAAGAAAAGTGTTAAAAAAGAATAACAATGTTAAAAAGGGATTAAATTTAAAAATTTAATCCCTTTTTTAGTTTTTTTTGGTATAATTGTTAAGATATGATATACTAAAATACAAGCGTGCCTGCGGGCACCTAAAAATTAAGGAGTAGTACATTGGGTTTTTTAGACAGTCTATTTGACGTTAATAAAAAAGAGATAAAGAAGCTTCAAAAAAAGGTCAACGCCATCCTTGCCCTAGAAAGCAAGTATGCGGCCATGTCCGAGGAAGAGCTTCGGGGACAGACATTGATTTTCAAGGAACGCCTTGCCAAGGGGGAAACCCTGGACGATCTGCTGGTGGAAGCCTTTGCCGTCGTCAGGGAGGCCGCCTGGCGGGCCATTGGCATGAAGCACTTCCCGGTGCAGCTCATGGGGGGGATGGTCCTCCACGACGGCAATATCGCCGAAATGCGCACCGGTGAAGGTAAGACCCTGGTTTCCACCCTGCCGGCCTACTTAAATGCCTTAGAGGGCAACGGTGTTTTCATCGTCACCGTCAACGACTACCTGGCCAAGCGAGACAGCGAGTGGATGGGCAAGGTTCACGAATACCTGGGCCTGAAGGTAGGTCTGGTGGTCCACGGCCTCTCCTTCGAAGAAAAAATCGAGGCCTACAACGCCGACATTACCTACGGCACCAACAACGAGTTTGGCTTCGACTACCTCAGGGACAATATGGCCGGACAGAAATCCCAGCAGGTTCAGCGGATGCTGAACTACGCCATCATCGATGAGGTCGACTCGGTGCTCATCGACGAGGCCAGAACGCCTTTGATTATCTCCGGCAGCGGCGACAAGAGCACCCAGCTCTACAAGGTGGCCGACGCTTTCGTCAAGAGCCTCAAGCCCGAGGATTACGACAAGGACGAAAAGGCCAAGAGCGTCATGCTCACCGAAACTGGGATCGCCAAGGCCGAGCGCTATTTCAGCCTCGACAACCTGGCGGACATGGAAAACATGGAGGTCTCCCACAATATCAACCAGGCCCTCCACGCCAATGTTCTGATGGCCAACGAGCGGGATTACGTCGTCAAGGACGGCGAGGTCATCATTGTCGACGAGTTCACCGGCCGTCTGATGCCGGGGAGACGCTACTCCAACGGTCTGCACCAGGCCATCGAGGCCAAGGAGCACGTCAAGGTCAACCGAGAGTCCAAGACCCTGGCCACCGTCACCTTCCAGAACTATTTCCGCATGTTCAACAAGCTGTCGGGGATGACCGGTACGGCGAAAACCGAGGAGGAAGAATTTAACACCATCTACAACCTCAACGTCGTCACCATCCCCACCAACAAGCCCACCATCCGAAAGGATTTAAACGACCTGGTCTACAAGTCGGAAAAGGGCAAGTTCAGGGCCGTCACCCAGGAGGTTAAGCGCCGTCACGCCACGGGACAGCCCCTGCTCATCGGTACCATCTCCATCGAAAAATCCGAGGAATTGAGCAAATACCTCAAGCGGGAGGGCATCGCCCACAACGTCCTCAACGCCAAGCATCTGGAAAAGGAAGCGGAAATCGTGGCCAACGCCGGTCAGATGAACGCCGTCACCATCTCCACCAATATGGCCGGCCGTGGGACCGACATCATCCTCGGCGAGGGCGTCAAGGAGCTGGGCGGTCTGCACATCATCGGCACGGAACGCCACGAGAGCCGTCGTATCGACAACCAGCTCCGAGGCCGTTCAGGCCGTCAGGGGGACCCGGGTTCCTCCCAGTTCTTCGTATCTTTAGAGGACGACCTGATGCGGATCTTCGGCTCCGAAAAAATCCAGGGCATGGTGGAAACCCTGGGCCTCGACGAGGACACCCCCATCGAAAACAAAATGCTCACCAAGGGCATCGAGCGCTCCCAGAAGAGCGTTGAAGCCAGAAACTTCGATATCCGTAAAAACGTCCTCCAGTACGACAACGTCATGAACCGCCAGCGTGAGATCATCTACGATCAGCGCCAGCAGGTCATCGACGGCAAGAACATGCACGAGCAGATCTGGAAGATGACCGAGGATATGGTGGGCAGCTACGTGGATATGTACACCGCCGGCGGCTCCGACTACACCGAGTGGGATCTTGCGGGCTTGGAAAAATACTTTAAAAACACCTTTGCCTCGGAAAACAATCCCCTGGTGCTGCCTCAACAGCCCGAATCTCCCGAGGACCTCAAGGAGGTTATCCTGGAGCACTGCCGTCAGAACTACGCCGAAAAAGAAGCTTTGCTGGGGGATGAAAACATGCAGAACCTCGAGCGCAGCATTCTTCTGCGAAGCGTCGATGCCGCCTGGATGGAGCACATCGACAACATGGAACAGCTCAAGCAGGGGATCGGCCTCAGGGCCTACGGCCAGAACGACCCCGTCAAGGAGTACACCAAGGAAGGCTTCGCCATGTTTGAGGACATGATCTTGAGAATCCAGGAGGACACCGTCAAGTACCTCTACAACCTGAGCATCAAGGCGGTGCCCCAGCCCCGCCAGAGCGTGGACACCCAGGATCTGCGCACCAATCAGAACGAAATTGAGGGCAAGCCTGCCCAGGCGGTTTCCCACGAAAAGGTGGGCCGCAACGATCCCTGTCCCTGCGGCAGCGGCAAAAAATACAAAAAATGCTGCGGCATGAACAAGTAAGCCTGCCCGGCACCCATAAAAAAGATAAAAGGATGTGATAGAATGATCGATCTCTACGAAGCGAGACAGCGGGTCGCAGAGATGGAAAAGGCACTTCTGGATTTGGGTGATTCACTTTGACTTACCAAAAATCACAGAGGAAATTGAAGGGCTAAACGCCAAAACCGAAGCCCCCGAATTCTGGAGCGATCAGCAGAGCGCCCAGAAGGTATTGAAGGAACTAAAAATTCTGCGGCAGAAAAAGCAGACCTACGACGGCCTCAAGGACGACCTCGAGGACATTCAGCTGATGTTTGAGCTGATCGACGACGGCGAGGATGTCGAGGAGCTTCCCGGCGCCATCGACGCCCTGGAAAAGGGGCTCAACAAATTTAAGCTCGACACCCTGCTCTCCGGGGAGTACGACAGCAACAACGCCATCATCTCCCTGCACCCCGGGGCCGGCGGCACCGAATCCCAGGACTGGGCGGAGATGCTGCTTCGGATGTACACCCGGTGGGCAGAGCAGAAGGGCTACAAGGTCAAAACCCTGGATCTCCAGCCCGGGGATGTGGCGGGCATCAAAAGCGCCACCCTCCTCATCGAGGGCATCAACGCCTATGGCTACCTAAAGAGCGAGCGCGGGGTACACCGCCTCGTCAGAATCTCGCCCTTTGACTCCTCGGGCAGACGTCACACCTCCTTTGCGTCCTTAGACGTCATCCCCGAGGTGGACGACAGCGTCGAGCTGGAAATCAACCCCGACGACCTGCGGGTGGACACCTACAGGGCCAGCGGCGCCGGCGGCCAGCACGTCAACAAGACCTCCTCGGCCATCCGCATCACCCATATCCCCACCGGGGTCGTGGTGCAGTGCCAGAACGAGCGGTCCCAGCATCAGAACCGCGAGGTGGCCATGAACATGCTCAAGGGTAAGCTGGTTGAGATTCTGGAGCAGGAGCAGAAGGAGAAAATCGACGACATCAAGGGGGACTACAGCCAGATCGCCTGGGGCTCCCAGATTCGCTCCTACGTCTTCCACCCCTACAACCTGGTGAAGGATCACAGAACCGGCGTCGAGGTGGGTAATATCCAGTCCGTCATGGACGGCGATCTGGATGTCTTCATGAACGCCTATCTCCAGGCCAACGCCAATTAGGTCTGTACACAAAAGAAAACTTGCAAACCACGGCGTTTTTTGCTATACTAAGTCACAAATTGAATAGCTTCATTATCGAGAGTGGTTAAGGGAACTGGCCCGATGAAACCCGGCAACCTGCGTCAGTGTGGTGCTAATTCCAGCATTTCTGTTTGTGAAATGGAAGATAATTATTCAGGCTCATTTTCTCAATGGAAATGAGCCTTTTTTATGAAGCCGCGGGGATCCTGGAGAGGTGCCCCGCCCTTGGGCTTCAAAACCCAGATAAGGAAGCGCTGCCAGGCCCTCGGGTTCTGGCAAACCTATTTACAGGAGGGAGAATCATGTCAAAAACCTATCAGGAAATCAATGAAAAGATTGCCCGGGGAGAGGCGGTGATCGTGTCGGCCGAGGAGGTCACAGACATCGTCAAGAAACGGGGCGTCAAGGAGGCGGCGGAGGTCGTGGATGTGGTCACCACGGCGACCTTCGGCCCCATGTGCTCCTCCGGCGCATTTTTAAATCTCGGCCACGCCAACCCGCCCATCCGCATGACGGAGATTGAGCTCAACAACGTCGAGGGCTACGGCGGGCTGGCGGCGGTGGATACCTACATCGGCGCCACCCAGACCTCCACAGACCGGGGCACAGAGTATGGCGGGGCCCATGTGATCTGCGACCTCATCGACGGCAAGGACGTTCATCTCCACGCCACCTCGCCGGGGACGGACTGCTACCCCAGAAAGGAAATCGACACCTGGATTTCCTTAGAGGACATCAACGAGGCCTACCTCTACAACCCCAGGAATTGTTATCAGAACTACAATGCCGCCATCAACACCTCTAAAAAGAGGATTTACACCTACATGGGCATTCTGCACCCCAACATGGGCAATATCACCTACAGCACCTCCGGGGAGCTGAGCCCCCTGCTCAACGATCCCCTGTACCGAACCATCGGCATGGGCACCCGCATCTTTTTAGCCGGGAACCAGGGCTACGTCACCTGGCAGGGCACCCAGTTCAATTCCGGCTGTGCCAGAGACGACAGGGGCTATCCCCTGGGGGGCGCCGGTACCCTGGCCGTGGCGGGAGATCTCAGGGGGATGGATACCCGCTATATCCAGCCAGCAGTTTTTGAGCGCTACGGCGTGTCCATGTTCGTGGGCATCGGGATCCCCATCCCAATTTTGGACGAAGAGATGATGCGCTTTGTCTCGGTGACCAATGCAGAGCTGCACACCAACCTCATCGACTACAGTGACTCCGACCACCCGGCCCTGAAGCAGGTCAGCTACGCCGAGCTCAGAAGCGGCTCGGTGGAGGTGGAGGGCAAAACCATTCGCACCTCACCTTTGTCCAGCTTAGACAGAGCCCGGGAAATCGCCGAGGTTCTGGGAGATTGGATGAAAAAGGGAGAATTCTTCATCCAGGAGCCCATCCAGCTCTTCCCCCGGAATAACACCCTCAAGTCTTTAAAAATTCGGGAAAGGAGAAATAAATAATGAACAGAAAAATGATTTTAAATTTTCCGAAGGAAACCACAGGCAAGCCCCTGGCCAGCCAGCTCATCCGAAAATTCGATTTAGAGATGAATATCCTCAAGGGCTTTGTGAACGAGGATGTCAAGGGCACCCTTCTGGTGGAGCTCTCGGGCACCGAGGATCACCTGGATCAGGGCACGGCCTTTTTAAGGGACAACGGCCTTGACGTCAGGGAGGTCATCTCCGTGGTGGATGTGAACCGGGACAAATGTGTGGCCTGCGGGGCCTGTACGGCGGCCTGCATCGTGGGGGCTCTGGAAATGGATGATCAGTGGCAGCTGGCCTACCATCCGGACAAGTGTTTAGAGTGCACCCTCTGCATCAAGGCCTGCCCGGTCAGGGCCATCACCACTTTGGTTTAATGTACGAAAAACGCTATTACAGGCAGTGGATGCAGCCCGAGGACATGGCGGCCTTCAGGCTTGTGGAATACGAGACCGACCTCTTTGTGGCGGTGTCTGAATCAAGCTTTTCCGAGAACCTAAAAGCCGCTGTGGTCAAAGAAATTCACAGGGTTAGGCAGATCCTTGTGGATTACGAAAAGGCCCAGCCTGGATTTTTTGAAAGCTTGGTGCCCCTGGCAGCCAGGGCAGAGGATCCCGGGTTGATTGCCGCCATGAAGGCCGCGGCGTCTCTGGCGGGGGTTGGCCCCATGGCCGCCGTGGCCGGCGCCGTGTCCCACCAGGTGGGGCACAATATTCTTGGCGGCTGCCCCGAGTATATTTTGGAAAACGGGGGAGATCTGTTCATTAAGACGCGCCGTCCCCGAAGGGTGGCGGTGGAGACGGGCCATTCCCCCTTTGAAGGACTGCACCTGCTGATAGAAGCCTCAGAGAAGCCCCTGGGCATCTGCACCTCCTCGGGGATTATGGGCCACTCCTTAAGTTTTGGCCGGGCGGACGCCGCCACGGTCATCAGCGAGGACGTGTACCTGGCGGATGCGGCGGCCACGGCCCTGGGCAACCGGGTAAAAAGGGCTGAGGATATACAGGCGGCGCTAAACTGGGTACAGACGGTGCCCGGGGTTTTGGGAGCGCTGGTCATCGCCGACGGACAACTGGGCGCCTGGGGCGCCGTCGTTTTGGATTAGAGGAGAAGAACAATGAAATTTACAGAAGCATTGAAGCAAGGACGATTGTACTTTGACGGGGCTCTGGGCAGCCTGATGCAGGCGCGCTTTAAGGAAATCGGGCCCTTTCCGGAAATTTTGAGTATCACCGAGCCAGAAAAAATGCAGGCGATCCACCGGGAATACGTCGAGGCCGGTGCCGACGTCATCAGCACCAACACCTTCGGCGCCTTCAGCCACAAGCTGGCAGAATCCGGCTACACCCAGGCAGCGGTGGTTCAGGCGGCGGTGGACAACGCCAGGGCCGCCGGGGCTCGCTACGTCGCCCTGGATTTATCGACCATCGGCGCCCTCATCGGCGCCCTGGGGGAGGTGTCCTTTGAGGAGGCCTACGGCTATTTCAAGGAACTCATGGTTCTGGGTGAGCAGGCGGGGGCAGACCTTATTCTCATCGAGACCATGACGGATATTTACGAGACCAAGGCGGCGGTGCTGGCGGCCAAGGAAAACACCAGCCTGCCGGTGGTGGTCTCCATGACCTTCGAGGACAACGGGCGTACCCTGACGGGCTCAGACCCCGCCACCGTCGTCGCCATCCTCGACGCCCTGGGGGTGGATGCCCTGGGCATCAACTGCTCCACCGGGCCGGATAGGATGATGCCCATTGTGGATGAAATGCTAAAGTGGACGGCGCTGCCGATGATCGTCCAGCCCAACGCCGGGATCCCCCGGGTCAAGGACGGTGTCACCTATTACGATATCGACGCCGACACCTTTGCCGATTACATGGTCGAAATGGCCAAGAAGGGCGTCAGACTTCTGGGGGGCTGCTGCGGCACCACCCCGGCGCATATCCAGAAAATGGCGGCGGCCACCAGGGGGCTTCCCCTGCCTGAGGCGCCGGAGATCCCGGAACGGTCCTTTACCACCGTGGCCACGGCCACCAGAACCTTGGTTTTGGGTCAGGATGTCCGGGTCATCGGGGAGTCCATCAACCCCACCACCAACGAGGCGCTGAAACAAGCCCTCAGGGCGGGGGACATCGCTTTGGTCAAGCAGCTGGCCATCGCCCAGAAAAATCAGGGAGCCCATATTTTAGACATCAACCTGGGGCTGCCGGACATCGACGAAAAGGCCATGATGTGCCGGGCCGTGGAGGCGGTGAGCCAGGCTGTGGACATTCCCCTGCAGATTGACAGCTCCGACCCCGAGGTGCTGGAGGCGGTGCTTCGAACCTACAACGGAAAGCCCATCATCAATTCCGTCAACGGCGAGGCCTCGGCCATGGAGCGAATTTTCCCCATTGCCAAGAAGTACGGCGCTTGCCTTCTGGGGCTGACCATGGACGATGGCGGTATCCCCGAAAAGGCCCAAAAGCGCTTTGAGATCGGCCGCCGCATTGTGGAAGCCGCCGGGGATTACGGCATTCCCAAAAAGAACATGCTGCTGGACTGCCTGGTGCTGACGGCCTCGGCTCAGCAGCAGGCCGTCACTGAAACCATTGACGCCCTGACGATGATCCGTGATCATCTTGGAGTGCCCACGGTGCTGGGGGTCAGCAATATTTCCTTCGGGCTGCCCAACCGACCTCTGATGAACAGAACCTTCCTGACGGCGGCGCTGACGGCGGGCCTCAACACCCCCATCATGAATCCTGGAGATCAGGAGATGATGGACGCCATCGCCGCCTTCAGGGCACTGTGGAGCTACGACGACAGCTGCAGGGATTACGTGGCGGCCTACGCCTCTGCCCAGGGAGAAGCCGATAAAAAAGCAAAAGACGGCGTTTCAGAAGCCGCTCTGCCGGATCTTAAAACCATGGTGGTGGAAGGTATGGAGGATGAGGCGGTGGAAGCCACCAAGACCCTGCTCAAAACCCTGTCTCCCCTGGAGATCGTCGATCAGTTTTTGATTCCCGGTCTGGATGTGGTGGGGGAACAATTTGAAACCGGCGAGGCCTTCCTCCCCAATTTAATCTTTGCGGCGGAGACGGTTCAGGCAGCCTTTGAGGTCATCAAGGCCAGCCTCGGAGATCAGGAGCCCATCGTCAAGGGCAGAATTATCCTGGCCACCGTGGCCGGGGATGTCCACGACATCGGTAAAAATATCCTGAAGGTGATTCTGGAAAATTACGGCTACGAAATTTTGGACTTGGGCAAGGATGTGCCCGAGGAAACCATCGTCGAGACGGTGAAGGCCGAGGGGATTCGTCTGGTGGGCCTCAGCGCTCTGATGACCACCACCGTCAAAAACATGGCGACGGCGGTGGAAAGCATCCACAGCCAGTGCCCCGGCGTCGCCGTGATGGTGGGGGGCGCGGTTTTAAATCCCGAGTACGCAAAATCCATCGGCGCAGATTTCTACGGCAAGGACGCCAAGGCCGGGGTCAGCATTGCCCAGGGGATCTTCGAGGAGATGTAACCAAAAGTTACAAATCATCCATAAATTGTTACCTGTTTTTATGAAAAATTAACTGAATTGATATAGGGAAGATATAAATTTAGCGTATACTAAGATCAGTTAAAAGAAAGGAAACAGGTGACTTAAGATGAAATACGATCGTTTGTTAGGCATTGGCACACTAGGCTTCTTGGGAATTTTTGTTTCCTTGTTGTTTTAGTTTATACAAGCGCAAAACGGCGCGTCCACACTGCGGACGGCGCCGTTTTTTTTATGTTCTAGACCATAAAAAAACAGCCTCTCAACAGAGAAGCTGTTTTGCAAAGGCCTGGGCTGACCTGGTATTAAAGGACAGCGGCAAAGAAGGCGACGACGGTGATGATATCTAAAACGATGATGATAAGTCCGATGGTCTTGCCTGTTTTAGCCTTTGAATTAGCTGTGTCGGCGGCGTATTCCTTTTTGCCGGTGACATAGGCCATGATCCCGAGTACAAGAACGATGATGCCGGTGATGGTACCTAAAAAGGGGATACGTAAAAGATTGGCGACGGTGGTCACAGCCCAGAAAATGATTGCGGCGATACCGTAGGTAAAGCCCTTGCTGCTATTCTGAGTGCTCATAGTAATTTCTCCTTTCCTCAATAATTTTATAAAACTAACATTCCAAGTATAGCAGATTGAATATGGAAAGAACGGAAATAAATGGTAAAGAGTTTTGAAAAATGGGAAAAACTTGCTATAATAAAAAGAAAAAAGGAATTACAGTATATATGATTGAACAGATTACAGGAAAAACCGGCTTGATCTGCCTGCTGGGCAGCCCGGTGGCGCACTCCATCTCCCCGGCCATGCACAACGAGGCCTTTGGCCTGTTGGGATTAGATTACGCCTATTTGGCCTTTGATGTGGACGAGGCCGCCCTGCCGGAGGCGGTGGCGGGGCTCAAAGCTATGGGGGCCCGGGGATGGAATCTCACCATGCCCGACAAAACCGCCATGATGGATCTGCTGGACGAGGTGTCCCCGGCGGCAAAAATCGTGGGGGCGGTGAACACCGTCGTCAACGAGGGCGGCCGCCTGGTGGGCTACACCACCGACGGCAGCGGCTACATGGCTATGCTGGCCGAGGCGGGCATCGATGTCATCGGGAAAAAGCTGGTGATGGCCGGCGCCGGCGGTGCCGCCAGGGCCATCGCCGCCCAGGCCGCCCTGGATGGGGTGGCGGAGCTGGTGATCTTTAACCGCAGCGAGGATAAGGCCAGAAAAATTGCCGACGACATCAATGCCAGCACAGCTTGTCAGGCCAGAGCCTACGCCCTGGCCGACACCAACCAGCTCAAGGGCGAGATGGCCGAAGCCGCCCTCTTTGTCAACGCCACCAAAATTGGAATGGCGCCGGACACCGGGGCCTCGGTCATTGCCGACGACGCCGTCTTTGAGAGCCGTCCGGTGGTTTCAGACATCATCTACGAGCCCAGAAAAACAGCCCTTTTAAAACGGGCCGAGGCCTGTGGCTGTCAAACCATCAACGGCATGGGTATGCTTTTGTGGCAGGGGGTCCACGCCTTTAAGCTGTGGACGGGCAGAGAGATGCCCGTGGCGGCCATCCAGGAAAAATATTTTAGATAGGAGTTGATCATCATGGGAAAAACACCATCCAGGGAGGAAGCCCTGGCCCTTTTAAAACGCTACAACGACAGCGAAGCTCTGGTTAAGCACGGCATGGCCGTGGAGAGCGTTATGCGGCATTATGCCCAAAAATACGGTGAGGATGTGGAGAAATGGGGCGTAGTTGGCCTGCTCCACGACCTGGACTACGAAAAATATCCAGAGCAGCATTGTATCAAAGTCCAGGAAATTTTAAAGGATGAAGGCATCGATCCGGAGATCATCCGCGCCGTGGCCAGCCATGGCTACGGTATCTGCTGTGATATCAAGCCCGAATCTCTGATGGAAAAGACCTTATACACCGTAGACGAGCTCACGGGTCTGGTCAATGCGGCGGTGCTGATGCGCCCGGATAAAAGCGTCATGACCTTAGAGGTCAAATCTTTAAAGAAAAAATTCAAGAGCAAGGGCTTTGCGGCGGGGGTAGACCGGGAGGTTGTCAAACGCGGCTGCGAAATGCTTGGTCTGGAGCTTAACGACGTTATGGAAGATACCATTTTAGGTATGCGCTCGGCGGCCCAGGAGCTGGGGCTTGCAGGGGAGTAGAGTCAGTTTCCGTGTGAAGTAGGCAGACAATAAAAACAGCGTTCTCGAAATGATATAATCACTTACCAGATAATCTGGTAAGGGGGATATCAAAATGAGAACGCTGTTTTTTATCGCATTTAAAGACGACCTAGGCGTTGTGGTACAGATTGTTGTTTTGGTACCGGGGCTCGCAGGTGATATTGATGTTGAGCTTCTGGAAGGTCTCTTCGTCCACCGGCGACAGGATGACGGAGCAGTGGGCGGAACAGCCCCCGAGCAGCGGCAGACAGTCCATGGCCCGCTTGGCGTTTTCGTCGCTGGCGGCGCTGACGGACAGGGCCACCAGCACCTCGTCGGTGTGGAGCCTGGGGTTCTGACTGCCCAGGTACTGCACCTTTAAATCCTGAACCGGGCGGATGACCTCCGAGGACAGCAGATCGATCTCGTCGGGGATGTCCGCCAGCACCTTCAGGGCGTTTAGAAGCACCGCCGAGGCGGCCCCCAGTAGAGATTTGTTTTTGCCGATGACGAGCTTGCCGTCGGGGAGCTCGATGGCGGCGGCGGGCTCGCCGGTTTCGGCTTCGGTTTTGGTGGCGGCCACGGCCACGGGGTAGTCCCTGACGGTGAGTCCGCCCTGGTTCATCAGGTTTTCCAGCTTGGCGATTTCGCTGGCTTTTTCTGTACCCTTGGTTTCCTCGCAGCGGGCGCTGTAGTAGCGGCGGATAATTTCTTCGCAGGAGGCCCGGCAGACCACGGCGTCGTCGACGATGCAGTTGCCCGCCATGTTGACGCCCATGTCCGTGGGGGAGGCATAGGGGCAGCTGCCGTAGATTTTTTCAAAGATGGCCCGCAGCACCGGGTAAATCTCCACGTCGCGGTTGTAATTGATGGCTACCTTGCCGTAGGCCTCCATGTGGAAGGGGTCGATCATGTTGACGTCGTTGAGGTCGGCGGTGGCAGCCTCGTAGGCCAGGTTTACGGGGTGCTTTAAAGGAATGTTCCAGATGGGGAAGGTCTCAAATTTGGCGTAGCCAGCCTTGATGCCCCGCTTGTGCTCGTGGTAGAGCTGGGAGAGGCAGGTGGCCATTTTTCCGCTGCCGGGCCCCGGGGCCGTGACGATGACCAGGGAGCGCTGGGTGGGGATATAGTCGTTTTTACCGTAGCCCTCCTCGCTGACAATCAGGGGGATGTTGGCGGGGTAGCCCGGAATGATGTAATGCTTGTAGGCGGTGACCCCTAAATTTTTAAGCCGGTTGATAAAGGCGTCGGCGGAGGCCTGGCCGTCGTACTGGGTGACGACGACACTGCCCACATAGAGGCCTACGCTGCGGAAGTTGTCGATGAGCCTGAGGACCTCCTGGTCGTAGGTGATGCCGATGTCTCCCCGGCGCTTGTTCTGGTCGATGGCCGAGGCGCTGACGGCGATGACGATTTCTGCCTGATCCTTGAGCTTTAAGAGCATTCTGAGCTTGCTGTCCGGAAGAAAGCCCGGCAGCACCCTGGACGCATGGTAGTCGTCGAAGAGCTTGCCGCCGAATTCCATGTAGAGCTTGCCGCCGAACTGAGCCATCCGCTCTCTGATGTGCTCGGACTGCATGGTCAGGTATTTGTCGTTGTCGAAGCCGATTCTTTGCATGAGTACCTCCCTGGATCTTAATCTATATTCCAATATAAAATACATGCGCTGTAAACTTTAAAAATCCTGCGTCGTTTGCTGAAGTGCGAAGGCAGGATATAGTCTATTATAAAAAATCTTGGGGGGAATTACAAGGGAGAGGGCGGCTGTGAAAGCGGATTTTTTGTTTTTTCTGGTCATGAAATTGTGAAAAACGGCAATTCTTTTATGGATTTTGCAAAACTTTTATCAAAGCGATTTACAAAAGAAAGCAAAGGGTGTTAAAATAAAAACCAGACCTTAAAATATTTTTGATCAGGAGGAAAATTTATGATAAGACAGGTATCAGCCTTTATACAGAACAGGGAAGGAAAGCTGGCCACCATGCTGAAGGTGCTGGCCCAGGCGGACGTCAACATCCGCTCCCTGACCATTGCAGAAACCGCCGACTACGGCGTGGTGCGCCTGATTTTACAGGACACCGACAAGGGTCTGGCGGCCCTGCGGGACAACCACATCATGGCCAATGAAACCCAGGTGCTGGCCGCAGAAATCTGTGACAAGCCCGGCGGAATGAGCGATTTAGTAGAAAAGCTCACCGACGGCAAGGTCAACATCGAGTACGCCTACTCCTTCTTGCCCCAGAACACCTCCAACGCCGTCATCATCTTCAAGGTGCGGGAGGACGACGTTGAGCGCATCCAGGCCCTGTTAGCGGGCGAAGCCAACATCAAGCTGCTGACCAGAGACGAGCTGTTGATGCGGTAAAGAAAAAACGAGAACATCACATCAATGTGATGCTCTCGTTTTTTACGCATTTTTTTGGGCTTCCAGGGAGCAGATGCCAGAGACGATCAGTGCCTCCAGCCGTTCTTCCTGTCCCGTTAAAGATAGAAAGCCCACCAACGCCTCCAATCCTGTGGCCAGGCGATAATCGATGACCCTGGCGTTTTTTGGGGCGTGGGAGTGGGTGTTGCGGCCCCGGCGGACGATGGCGGCCTCCTCCTCGGTGAGGCTGTCGGCCAGAAGCCTTATCATTTCCGACTGGGCGTCGGCCTTGACGTAGTCCACGGATTTTTTCGTCAGGTGGTTGACGTTGTGGATGCCCTGGGCCACCAGGTATTTTCTGATGAAACCGGAAAATACGCCGTCGCCGATGTAGGCCAAGGTCAGCGGGTTCAGGGCCCTGGCCTCGGCGACGGTGTAGACCTTATTTAAAAGCTCCTTTACGCTTTTTTCCATTTCACACCTTCTCTGGTGTCCTCGAGGATGATGCCCCGGGCCAGCAGATCGTCGCGGATTTGATCGGCCAGGGCGAAATCCTTGGCCTTTCTGGCAGCCTGGCGTTTGGCGATGAGCTCTTCGATTTCGGCCTCCAGGTTATCCTCTTTTTCTTTGACGGCAATGCCGATGACGCCGGTGAGCTCCTTGAAGAGCTCCAGGGCGGCGGCCACGGCTTCCTTGGAGGAATTTTCGTTTAGGGTGGAGTTGGCGTCCCTCACCAGCTCAAAGATGGCGGCGATGCCGTCGGCGGTGTTGAGGTCGTCCTCCATGGCGGCCACAAAAGCATCCTTGTACTTAGGCAGGGCTTTAATCCAGGTGCGTTCCTCGTCGGTGGCAGTCTCCAGGGGATTCTTTTCCAAAAGGAAGGCCATCTGGAACTTGGCATTGTAGAGACGCTCTAAGGCGTTCTGGGCCTGGGTCAAGAGCTCATCGCTGAAATTGACGGGGCTTCTGTAGTGGGCCATGAGCATGAACATGCGCACCACCTCTAAGTCGTAGTGCTTGGCAATGTCCCGGACGGTGAAGAAGTTGCCCTTGGACTTGGACATCTTTTCGTTGTTGATGTTGATGTAGCCGTTGTGAACCCAGTAGTTGGAGAAGGTGCAGCCGCAGGAGCCCTCGGACTGGGCGATTTCGTTTTCGTGGTGGGGGAAGATTAAATCTCTGCCGCCACCGTGGATGTCGATGGTGTTGCCCAGATGCTTTCTAGACATGGCGGAGCACTCGATGTGCCAGCCCGGACGGCCTTCACCCCAGGGGCTTTCCCAGTAGGGTTCGCCTTCCTTTTTCTTTTTCCAGAGGGCGAAGTCCAAGGGACTGCGCTTTTCGTCGTTGATGTCGATGCGGGCACCGGACTTTAAGTCCTCGATGGACTGCTTGGACAGCTTGCCGTAGTCGTGGAAATGCTCCACCTGGTAGTAGACGTTGCCGTCCACGTTGTAGGCCAGGCCGCGGTCGATGAGGTCTGTGATCATCTGGATGATTTCCGGCATGTGGTCGCTGACCCTGGGGTGGACGTCGGCCCGGCGGATGCCCAGGGCGTCGGCGTCGGTGAAGTATTCGGCGATGTATTTATCGGCTACCTCGGCGGCGGTGATGCCCTCCTCCAGGCTGCGGTTGATGATCTTGTCGTCCACATCGGTGAAATTCTGGACGAATTTTACCTCGTAGCCGACGTATTCCAAAAAGCGGCGCAGCACGTCAAAGACGATGAAGGGTCTGGCGTTGCCGATGTGAAAATAGTTGTAAACCGTGGGGCCGCAGGAATACATCCGCACCTTGCCGGGCTCGATGGGGACGAATTCTTCTTTTTTCTGGGTGAGTGTATTATAAAGTTTCATGAGCTTCCTCCAATGATGGTTAAAACCGGCCCGGGGCCGATCTTTGCAGTTATTTATTATAGCATAGGCCCGGAGGATTTCCCACCCAAAGATCAAAAAATGTGATAAAACGGCCAGGGGGCAGGCGTCCTCAGCTGGTCCGCCCGGGAGCCAGGCAGCTTAAACCAGGCTGAATGCCAGGATTTTACCTGGAAGTTGCTTTGATTTGTTGAAGTGACTGTGATATACTGTGTTGTAATGTATGGCCACCCGATGCAAGGCAGACGCTGCGCATGGGGTGGGAGGCTTTAGAATACTGCCGGAGCGCCAGGCTTAGGGCTGGCGACGTTATATCGAAATAAAACAGGGGAGGCTGTATCCCCGGAAATAGCAAGTGAGGTATAAGATGAAAACCACAGATCCCAAGCACACAGCGTTGGCCCAGGCGATTTTGTCCTTGAAAACCGAGGAGGAATGCTTCGACCTTTTGGAGGATATCTGCACCCTGAAGGAGATGGACGATATGGCCAACCGCTTCCAGATTGCCCTGCTGCTCTACGAGGGCAAAACCTTCATCGACGTAGAAAATCTGACGGGGGCCAGCTCCGCCACCATCAGCAGGGTCAACCGCTGTCTGAAGCACGGCATGGGCTACCGCAGAATCATCGAGCGGCTTTATGCCGAAAAGGAGGGGGAAGTCCGTGAAGACCATTAAGAAATCCCAAAAGCTGGATAACGTCTGCTACGATATCCGGGGGCCCGTGGTGGAGGAGGCCAACCGCATGACCGCCGAGGGCATCGATATCATCATGCTCAACACCGGCAACCCGCCGACCTTCCAGCTCAACGCCCCCGACGAGGTTATCCGGGATATCCGCTATAACTTAAGGACCTCCGAGGCCTATTGCCACTCCAAGGGCATCTTCCCGGCCAGAAAGGCCATTGTCCAGTATTACCAGACCCGGGGGATCATGCACCTCAGCGAGGAGGATGTCTACATCGGCAACGGCTCCAGCGAACTGGTGTCCTTCTGCTGCCAGGCCCTTCTGGATGACGGAGACGAGCTCTTGATTCCCATGCCGGATTATCCCCTGTGGACCGCCAGCGCCAGCCTGGCCGGCGGCAAGCCCGTCCACTATCTCTGCGACGAGGCCTCCAATTGGTACCCGGACCTCGACGACATCAGAAGCAAGGTCAACGCCAACACCAAGGGCATCGTCGTCATCAACCCCAACAACCCCACCGGGGCGGTATACCCCAGAGAGATCCTCGAGGGCATTGTGAAGATCGCCGTGGAAAACGACCTGGTGATCTTTGCCGACGAGATCTACGACCAGATCATCTACGACGAGATGGCGCACATCCCCATGGCCTCCCTCACCGAGGACACCCTGGTGGTCACCTTAAACGGCCTGTCCAAGTCCCACCGCATCCCCGGCTTCAGGGTCGGCTGGATGGTGTTAAGCGGCAACCGGGAGGCAGCCAGGGATTACATCGAAGGCATCAACATTCTGGCGACCATGCGCCTCTGCGCCAACGTTCCGGCTCAGCACGCCATCCAGACCTCCCTGGGGGGCTACCAGAGCATCGACGATCTGGTGCGTCCCGGCGGCAGGCTCTACGAGCAGAGAAACATCGTCTACAAGCGTCTCAATGAGATTCCCGGCATTTCCTGCGTCAAGCCCGACGGTGCCCTGTACTGCTTCCCGAAAATCGATACGGCGCGGTTTAACATCACCGACGACGTGCGCTTTGCCCTGGATTTTCTGAAACGGGAGCGGGTGCTCATTGTCCAGGGCACTGGCTTTAACTGGACGGAGCCCGATCACTTCAGGGTGGTCTTTTTGCCGGCGCCCATAGAGCTCAACGAGACCATGGACAGGCTCCAGCGTTTTATGGGAAGCTATATTCAGGACTAAGCTTCAATGAAAAAGAAATTGTACAAAAATAAAAAAGACGGTATCTTCGCCGGGGTGTGCCAGGGGCTCGGCGAGTACTTCGGCATTTCCCCCTGGATATTCAGAGTGCTTTTTATTCTGCCGGTGCTGCCCTTTATTTTAACCTTTTTTGCAGGCGTCATCAGTGTGCTGCTGTACATTGTTTTGGCCAATGTGATGAAGGATAAGGATGCGGCGCAGGACAAGGTCATCGAGGTGGAATACGAGGTGCTCGACGAGGATGAAAAGGAAAATTAAACGAGTTTTATGAAAGAGTACGCAGTAAAAACCCGAAGTCCCCAGGAGACCTACAGCTTTGGCGAGGCGCTGGGCGCTGTGCTTCAGGGGGATGAGACCATCCTGCTTCTGGGGGATATGGGCGCCGGAAAGACAGCCATCACCCGGGGGATCGTGGCGGGCATGGGCATCGACGATGATGTCAGCAGCCCCACCTACACCCTGGTCAACACCTACGAGGACGGCGGCAAAAAGGTGCACCACTTCGACCTCTACAGGCTGATGGACGAGGAAGGGCTCTACGAGATGGGCTTTGAGGATTACCTGGACGATGAGGCGGTGCTGATCATCGAGTGGCCCCAGATCGCCCAGGGCTATCCCTTTGAGAGGGCCATGACGCTGACCCTTGCTTTGGGGGAGGATTCCGAGGAACGCATGATTCGCCTTGAGGCAGAGGACAGCATTGTCTGTGCCCTCGAGAAATCGGGGTGGTAGACGATGGAAAAAATCTACACCAGCGTGGTGATTCCCGCGGCGGGTCAGGGCAGACGGATGAAGGCCTCCATCAACAAGCAGTACCTCACCCTGAGGGGCAAGCCCATTTTGTCCTACACCCTGGACGTTTTTGAAAAATGCGCCCTGGTGGATGAGATTGTCCTTGTGGTCAACAAGGATGAGGTGAAGCTCTGTCACAGACAGGTGCTGACGCCCTACGGCTACAAAAAGGTGCGGCTGGTGGCGGGGGGAGACACCCGGCAGAAGTCCGTTTACGCGGGATTAAAGCAGGTGAATCCCCGGGCCGAGATCGTTTTGATCCACGATGGCGCCAGGCCCTTAATCCAGGAGGAGACCATCGTCAAAAGCATCTGCGAGACCCTGGAGCACAGGGCCACGGTGGTGGCGGTGCCCGCCAAAAACACCATCAAGGTGGTGGATGAAGGGGGCATGGTACACCACACGCCGGACCGCGCCACCCTCTACGAGATTCAGACCCCCCAGTCCTTCGACTACACCCTGATTTTAGAGGCCTACGAGCGGGCGCTTCAGGATGACTTCGAGGGCACCGACGACGCCTCTCTGGCGGAGCGCCTGGGGATCCCTGTGAAAATCGTTCTGGGACATTACAACAACATCAAGATCACGACGCCGGAGGATCTGATTATCGCCGAGTCGATGATCGATTTTTTCATTAATCAATAAAGGGTTAAGGGAAGGCGCTGGGCGGCATGGCCTGGCGCTTTTTACGTTTGTAAAAAGTCTTTACAGAGAGGGCAAAGGATTTTCTCTTTATTTTTTTTCCATAAAGGGCTATAATATTACAATAATCTAAATAATTGGGGGCTTATGCCCCTTTTGAGACAAACATCAAAGATTTGGAGGCTTATCGATGATGGAAGTAACAAGAGAACTTTTAGAAAAAATGTACTATAGAATGAACCAGGCCCGGTTCTTTGAGGAAAAGGTGGCCTGGCTTTTCTCCCGGGGCTTGGTCCACGGGACGACCCATCTGGCCATGGGGCAGGAGGCCTCGGCGGTGGGCGCAGGTCTGGCCCTGGAGAAGGGAGATCTGGTCTCCCTAACCCACAGGGGCCACGCCCAGGCTATCGGCTTTGGCCTGGACGTCAACCGCATGATGGCAGAATTTTTGGGAAAGGCCACGGGCTACTGCGGCGGCAAGGGCGGCTCCATGCACATCGCCGACATCAAGGCCGGCAATATCGGCGCCAACGGCGTTGTGGGCGGCGGCTACCCCCTGTCCTGCGGGGCAGCCCTAACCCAGAAGTACAGAAACACCGGCAAGGTGGTGCTCTGCTTTGCCGGCGACGGCTCCACCAACGAGGGCAATTTCCACGAGGCCCTAAACCTGGCCTCGGTGTGGAAGCTGCCGGTGGTCTTTTTTGTGGAGAACAATCTTTACGGCATGTCCACGCCCATCGAGAAGCATATGAATATCGAGAATATTTCGGATCGGGCGGCGGCCTACGGCATCCCCGGCATCACCATCGACGGAAACGATATTTTAGAGGTTTATAAAATCACCTGGAAATCGCTGCAGTACGCCAGAGCCGGCAAGGGGCCGGTGCTTTTGGAATCCAAAACCTACCGCTACAACGGCCATTCCAAAAGCGACGCCCAGGTTTACAGAACCAAGGCGGAGGTAGAGTCCTGGAAAAAGAAGGATCCCATTTTAAAATTTGAAAACTACCTCTCAAACAGTGGACAGATGTCGGCAGAGGAAATGGAGGCCCTGAAATCAAGGGCCTACCAGAGCATCGAGGATGCGGTGGCCTTTGCCGAGAGCAGCCCGGAACCGCCCATCACTGCGGTTCTTGAAGATGTTTACGCCTAGAAGGGAGCAGTGGCTATGGAAATTAAAGAAATGACATACCGCGAGGCCGTGCGCCTTGCCATGACCGAGGAAATGCGCAGAGATGAAAACGTCGTGTTTCTGGGCGAAGATATCGGTGTTTACGGCGGCGGCTTCGGCGTCTCCGTGGGCATGATCGACGAATTCGGCGAGAGCAGGGTGATGGACACCCCCATCTCCGAATCGGTCATCGTGGGCACGGCGGCCGGTGCGGCGGCCACGGGTCTCAGACCCATCTGTGAGATGATGTTTATGGATTTTATCGCCTTCGGCATGGACTCCCTGGTCAACCAGGCGGCCAAGCTCAGGTACATGTTCGGCGGCGAGGTCAGGGTGCCCATGGTGGTGCGCCTGCCCTCGGGCTCCGGCACCGGTGCGGCGGCTCAGCACTGCCAGTCCTTGGAAGCCTGGCTCTGCAGCGTGCCGGGCCTTAAGGTGGTCACCCCCTCGACCCCGGCCCAGGCCAAGGGACTTTTGAAGGCCGCCATCCGGGACGACAACCCCGTCTGCTTCATCGAGCACAAGCTTTTGTACAAGATGAAGGGCGGCGTGCCCGTCAGTGAGGACTATATCATCCCCCTGGAAAAGAGCTACGTCGAGCGGGAGGGGCGCGACGTCACCATCGTGGCTTGGGGAACCCTGCTGGTCAAGGCCATGGAGGCGGCGGAAAAATTGTCCTCCGAGGGCATCGAGGTGGAGATTGTCAATCCCATGACCCTTTACCCCATGGACATGGCGCCCATCGAGGCGTCGGTTAAGAAAACCGGTCGGCTGATCATCGCCCACGAGGCGGTGCGCACCGGCGGCATCGGCGCAGAGATTTCCGCAAAAATTGCCGAGGGAGAGTGCTTCGATTACCTGGATGCGCCCATCGTGCGTCTGGGCGGTCTGGACGTGCCGATTCCCTACAATCGCCATTTGGAGGCGGCGGTGGTTCCCCAGATCGAGGATATCATCGACGCGGTTTATCAGATGACAGAATAGCAAAGGAAGGAATACTATGGCATCAGATATTATTTTACCAAAGCTTGGCATGGACATGCAGACGGGCACCATCATGAAGTGGTATAAAAACGAAGGGGACACCGTGGTCAAGGGAGAGCCCCTGTTTGAACTCATGACGGACAAGGTCAATATGGAGGTGGAGGCCGAGACCTCCGGCGTCCTGCTTAAAAAATATTACGACACCGGCGCAGAGCTGCCGGTGTTTACCGTGATTGGCGCCCTGGGCGAGGTCGGTGAGCTGGTGGCGGCACCGGCAAGAGCGGCGTCTGGGGATGCCCAGCTGGTTACCGATAAGGACCGCGCGGCGCTGAAGGCTTTGCGAAGCGGCGGACGTGTCGATTTTCCCGGAGGCAGGGAAGCCATTCGGGCCACGCCGGCGGCCAGACGTCTGGCGGCGGAGCACGGTCTGGCGTTAAATCAGATTACAGGCAGCGGCCCCAAGGGAAGAATACAGGTAGAGGATGTGGAGAAAGCGTTGAATACACCGAAGATCGTACAGAAGACAGAAATTCCCCAGCAGCGGGTTTTTGAAGGCTCCGGGAATGATGCCCAGGGCGTCGAGGCAAACCATGGCCTTGCGGATGTGCTGGACAAACCCTTGGCGGATCTGGTGGCCGGCATGGACGAGCTGGAGGCAGAGCTTGGCGTCGACGCCAAGCCCAAGGATTCCGAGGACACCACCAAGGCCGAGCCCGCAGCTCAGGAGGGCTCTGGTCTGGTTTCTCCCCTGGCGGCTAAAATTGCCGCTGTCGAGGGCGTTGATCTCACAGAGGTCGTGGGCAGCGGTCCCGACGGAAAAATCCTCAAGGAGGACGTTCTTGTGGCCCTCAAGGCCAGAGAAGAGGCCAAGGCAGATGAAAAAGCCCCAGAAAAGGCTCAGGCAGGGGCCAAAGCCCCCAAGGCAGCTCAAAAACCTGTCCCCAGAGCGGAAAAGGTGAAGTCCGCCGGGGAAGAGACCTTAGAAAAAGCCGGCGCTGAGGTTTACGAGGCCGTGTCGCCCAAGCGAAAAATCATTGCCGAGCGCATGGTCAAAAGCAATCTGGAAAACGCAGTGATCACCCTGACCACGGAGATCGACATGACCGAGGTCAAGGAGCTGCGCAAAAAAATCGGCAAAAAGGTGGAACGGGAAACGGGCTGCCGCTGCACCTACACAGATTTCCTGATGGTGTCGGTGTCCCAGGCCCTAATGGAGCATCCCTACATCAACTGCAGCTATGAGGACGGCGCCATTGTCCTCCACGACTACGTCAACCTCGGCCTGGCCGTAGGGATGGACGACGGTCTGGTGGTGCCCGTTATGGATGCTACCCACCAGGCCTCCTTCTCCGAGATGGTTGAAAAGCGCAGTGCCCTGCTCAAGCAGGTCAAGGCCAAGAAGCTGACCGCCGACGATTTTACCGGCAGCACCTTTACCGTGACCAATCTGGGCATGTACGGCATTTTGGAATTTTCGGCCATTATCAACCAGCCCAACAGCGCCATTTTGAGCGTCGGCGAGGTGGTGGAACGGGCCAGGGTCGTCAAGGGCGAGATTGTGCCCCGCTCTGTGATGCGGGTGAGCCTGAATCTGGATCACCGGGTGGCCGACGGGATGGCGGGGGCGAAATTCCTCCAGACCGTCAAGGAATCCATGGAAAATCCGACCCTGCTGTTGTTTTAAAAATCCAAGGATTAAATGTTAAAGGTGGCGAAAATGATGAAGACAAAGAATTATGAGCTTGTGGTGCTGGGCGGAGGCTTCGGCGGCTACACCGCCGCCATCCGCGCAGCCCAGCTGGGAAAACGGGTTGCCTTGATCGAGGAGGAAGGCCTCGGGGGAACCTGCCTGAATATGGGGTGCATCCCCACAAAGTATTTGCTGCAAAATGCAAAGATCATCAAGTGCTGCGGCCAGGCTGTAAGCCGGGGGATTCACCTCGGGGCGCCTGCCATCGACATGGCCCAGATGATGAAGGATAAGGACCGCAAGGTAAAAAGGCTGGCCGGCGGGATTCGCCTGCTGTTAAAGAGCAACAACATCGACGTGTACAGCGGCGCAGGCCGGGTATTCCCCGATAAAACCGTGCGGATCTCCACCGAGGACGGCGGCGTGGTGCTGAGTTGGGAGAAGCTCATAGCGGCCACGGGCTCCAAGCCGGTGATTCCGCCCCAGTTTAGAAAAATCGACGGGATTCTGACCAACAAGACGGCGCTGCAGCTGACCTACGTGCCCAAGGAGCTGGTCATTGTCGGCGGCGGCGTGGTGGGCTGTGAGTTCGCCACCATCTTCAGCGTCTTCGGCGCAAAGGTCACCATGCTCCAAAACAGCGGAACCCTGATCAACGGCTTCGACCACGAGGGCACCAAGTGCGTGGAGGAAAGCCTTTTGAAAAATGGGGTTAGCATTGTCTACAACGCAAACGTCAAGGACATTTACAGGGATTCCATCGGCAGCTATCATTTAGAGGTCTCGGTAAAAAATGAGGATCAGACCAGAAGCTTCAATTGCACCGATGTGCTTTTGGCCACGGGGCGCTGTGCCAACTTCAAGGGTTTAGAGGGCCTGAACCTCGACAAAGACCGGGGCTGGGTAGAGGTCAACGACTATCTGGAAACCTCCTTCAAGGACGTTTACGCCATCGGCGACGTCACGGCAAAATCCCATTTAGCTCATGGTGCAGCGGCCATGGCGGAGCGGGCCGTTGACAATATTTTCGGCGCTAAGCCGAAAAAAATGGATTACCGCCTGATCCCCTGCTGTGTCTACACCCTGCCGGAGGTGGCCTCGGTGGGAATGACCGAGGAGAGAGCCCGGGAGCTCTACGACGATATCAAAATTGGGCATTTCCCCATGAGCGCCAGCGGCAGAGCTGTGATTCGAGATGAAAGCCAAGGCTTTGTGAAAATTATCAGCGAGGGCAAATACGGCGAGATCCTCGGGGTTCACGTGGCAGGCCCTGGGGCCACAGAGCTCATTGCCCAGGCAGAGACCGTCATGATGCTCGAGGGGACGGTGCAGGATATGTGCAGAATCATCTATCCCCACCCCACGGTATCCGAGGCCCTCTGCGAGGCAGCCCTGGATGTCTGTGACAAGGCCATTCATTTACCTAAAAAATAGGCTGCCGCCTGAAACTATTGGGGAAAGCAAAAATGCGTATACAGGCAAGGAATCTGTATAAAAAACTTGACAGAACGCATTTTATGATTTAAGTTATTATTCATAATTATTCAAGGAGATAATATGCGAAATCAGGAAACCATTGTAATCATCGACTTTGGCGCGCAGTACAACCAGCTGATTGCCCGGCGTGTGCGCGAGGCCAAGGTGTACTCCGAGGTTCTGCCCTACGATGTCAGCGTGGAGCGGATTCAGGAGATTGCCCCCAAGGGGATTATCTTCACCGGCGGTCCCTCCAGTGTCCACGAAGAGGGGGCGCCCAAATGTGACCCCAGAATTTACGAGCTGGGGATTCCCATGCTGGGAATTTGCTACGGCGCCCAGCTCATGGCCCAGCAGCTGGGGGGCCTTACGGACTCTGCGGACATCCGCGAATACGGCAAAAAAGCGCTGGATATCAAAAAGGACAGCGTCCTGTTTAAGGATGTGGCCGACGGCTCGGTTTGCTGGATGAGCCACACCAACTACATTGCCCAGGTCCCCGAGGGCTTTGAGATCACCGCCGTGACCGAAACCTGCCCGGTGGCGGCCATGGAAAACGCCCAAAAGCGCCTCTACGCAGTGCAGTTCCATCCCGAGGTAGAGCACAGCCAGTACGGCAAGGAGCTGCTGAGAAACTTTATTTACGATGTTTGTCACTGCCAGGGACTCTGGACCATGGAAAACTTCATCGAGGAGCAGGTGGCGGCCATCAAGGCCAAGGTGGGAGACCGCAAGGTCCTCTGCGCCCTCAGCGGCGGCGTCGATTCCTCGGTGGCCTCTACCCTGGTACACCGAGCCATCGGCGATCAGCTGACCTGTATCTTTGTGGATCACGGCCTTCTGCGCAAGGATGAAGGAGATCAGGTTGAGGAAATCTTCAAGAATCGCTTCAAAATGAACTTTATCCGCGCCAACTGTGAGGATCGTTTCTTAGGCAAGCTGGCCGGGGTAACCGATCCCGAGAGAAAGCGCAAGATCATCGGCGAGGAATTTATCCGCGTCTTTGAGGAAGAGTCCGGCAAGCTGGACGATATGGAATTTTTGCTCCAGGGCACCATTTACCCCGACGTTATCGAAAGCGGCACGAAAAATGCGGCGGTCATCAAAAGCCACCACAACGTCGGCGGTCTGCCCGAGGACGTAAAATTCGAGCTCATCGAGCCCCTGCGCAACCTGTTTAAGGACGAGGTGCGGGAGCTGGGCGAGGAGCTGGGACTGGACCACGATCTGGTTTGGCGTCAGCCCTTCCCGGGACCAGGCCTGGCCATCCGCGTCATGGGCGAGGTCACCAAGGACAAGCTGGATATCCTCAGGGAGGCAGACTACGTTTTCAGAGATGAAATTGCCAGAGCTGGCCTAGACAAGGAGATCTGGCAGTACTTTGCTGTGCTGCCCGGAAACCGCAGCGTCGGCGTCATGGGTGATGAGAGAACCTACGACTACACCATCGGCCTCAGAGCCGTCACCTCCGTGGACGGCATGACCTCCGACTGGGCCAGAATCCCCTTCGACGTCATGGAAAGTATCTCCACCAGAATCGTCAACGAGGTGCCCCACGTCAACCGTATTGTGTACGATGTGACGAGCAAGCCACCGTCAACGATTGAGTATGAATAATCCACACAATTTGACAAAGCCATTATTTATGCGGGTTTCAAACAAATTTGCTTAGTATCTGGCAACAAAATGGCAACATTTTGAGGTTATTCGGCGAATAAAAATTTTATTTCATAACGTATATAAAGAAACCTTACTGATTTTCAGAAGTAAAAAACTGAATATCGGTAAGGTTTTCTTTTTCCTTATTTTTCTTTTTTAGTCAATTCTTTTACGAGGTAATCACTCAATTCCTGAGATGGTACCTTGGCATGTTTCTGGTAAGTATCAAGTTCCGGGTACTTATATCTCCATTCATCATATTCTTCCTTGCTGATTTCATCGTTTTCCAATTTGTCAGTTTGTTCCATCCATGCACGAAGCATTTCATCGACAGATGAGCCGGGAGCAGATATGGAAGC